>JAJXUB010000164.1 GCA_021783215.1 Actinomycetes bacterium
CGAGTAGCGCCCGACGACGGTGTCCATCCAGCCGCAGCGACGCGGGCGGCCGGTCGTCGTGCCGTACTCGTCGCCGGCCGTGCGGAGCCGCTCGCCGGCGTCGTCGAGCAACTCCGTCGGGAACGGCCCTTCGCCGACCCGTGTCGTGTAGGCCTTGAGAACGGCGACGACCCCCGTGACCCGGGTCGGCGCGATGCCGGAGCCCGTGCATGCCCCGCCCGCGGTCGCGCTGGAGCTCGTCACGAACGGGTAGGTCCCGTGGTCGACGTCGAGCAGCGTGGCCTGGCTCGCCTCGAGGAGGACGGTCCTGCCGGCATCGAGGGCCTGCTCGAGGACGAGCGAGGTGTCCGCGACCATGGGACGCAGGCGCTCGGCATACCCGAGGAGCTCGTCGACGATGCGCGCGGACTCGACCGCGCGGGTGTTGTAGATCTTGACGAGGACCTGGTTCTTGACGGCAAGGGCGGCCTCGACCTTCTGCTCGAGGATGTGCCGGTCGAAGAGGTCCTGGACCCGTATGCCGATCCGGTTCATCTTGTCGGCATACGTCGGACCGATGCCGCGCCCGGTCGTCCCGATCCGGCGAGCGCCGAGGAACCGCTCGGTGACCTTGTCGAGCGTGCGGTTGTACGGCGGGATGACGTGGGCGTTGGCGCTGACGAGGAGGCGCGATGCGTCGATGCCGCGGGCGGCGAGACCGTCGAGCTCGCGGAAGAGGACCTCGAGGTCGATGACGACCCCGTTGCCGATGACGGGCGTGCAGGTCGGCGTCAGGATCCCGGACGGCAGGAGGTGGAGGGCGTACTTCTCACCGTCGATGACGACCGTGTGGCCGGCGTTGTTGCCGCCGTTGAACTTGACGACGTAGTCGACGTCCGACCCCATGAGGTCGGTCGCCTTGCCCTTGCCCTCATCGCCCCACTGGGCGCCGACAAGCACGATGGCCGGCATGGGCCACCACCTTCCGGTTGACGTGTCCTCCGCTGCGGGGAGCGGCGACCCAGCCTAGTCACCGCGGGGTCGGCGGTCCGAGGGCCCCCGCCGGCCGTCGAGCATCCCCTGGGACGCGGCGACGACACCGAGCTGGAACCGCGTGTCGATGCCGTGGGTCTCCATGAGCCGTCCGATCCGGCGACGGACCGTCCGCAGCCCGAGGCCGAGATAGCGGGCGATGGCCTCGTCCTTGAGGCCGGCCGCGAGGAGGGACAGCAGCTGTCGGTCCTCGTCCGCCGTCGGGTGGGAAGGCGCCGGCACCGCCTGGGCGTATGCCGTGTCGAACAGCGCGGTGTACGTCGACACGAGCATCGGGTCGCGAACGAGGAGGTAGCCGGAGTCCGGCTCGCCCCACCGGGCGCTGACGATCGCCGCATACGTCCCGAAGACGGCGAACTCCGAGGGAGGGGCCCCCAGGACGCGCTGCTCCTCGCCAGCGGCCGCCCAGGCGAGCATCCAGCGGCGGCCTGCGGCCGTGTCGAAGAGGCCGGCAGGGTAGATCGCCCGTTGGACGAGCCCGTCGCGCAGCTGGTCCTGGTTGTGGCGGAACAGCGACTCGTCGGTCCCCGGCCCGCTCGCCACCGTGAGGACGCAGGTGCGGACGAGCCCCTCGCTACGGTCGAGGAGCCGCCCCGTCTGGGCCGCTGCGAGCTCCGGGGGAACCGGCTCGCCCGCACCGTGGGAAGCACCGCGGCCAGCGACCATCGTCCGAAGCTCGAGGAGGGCCGTGTTCATCTCGACGAGGGCAGCACGCCCGCGGTCGATGAGGGCCGTCTCCTCGTCCAGCGACCGGCCGAGGGCGTCGAGAGCCGCATCGACGGTCGGCGCCGCCCGGTCACGTGCCATATCCACTCCGATCGCTCGTCGTCGACCCCGACCCTGACACCTGAGGCGACTGTAATGGCATGTTCATGCCATTGGCATCAAAGCGACACAACTTGCCGGGCTGGGTGGCATGATGGGGCTCGCGACGAAAGGGATTCAGGGGACGCCTTGGGTCGCGCCAGACGCGCAAGCGTCAGCTCCTGGCAGGGGGCAGCCGTGGGGCCGGTCCGCAACGGACCGGCCCCACGAGCACGTTCCCGCCGGGCCCTGTCCCCCCTCTCCCCCATCGCCGGGGTGATAACGCGCGGTAGAGCGCGCGTTATCACCCCGGCAGCGCGGTGGGGGGAAGAGACGGTGGCCCTGCCGGTGGCAGCACCGTCTCGGGACGCCGGGCGGGTCCGGCATACGGCCGGTCAGGACGTGTGAGTCCCGGCGGAGCGGAGGTTCTCGCAGGCGAGCACGACGCGGGCGGCCATGGCGGCCTCGGCCACCTTGCCCCATGCCCGGGGGTCGTACTGCTTCTTCTGCCCGACCTCGCCGTCGATCTTGAGGACGCCGTCGTAGTGCTGCATCATCCAGCCGGCGACGGGCCGGGTGAAGGCGTACTGGGTGTCGGTGTCGACGTTCATCTTGACGACGCCGTAGTCGACCGCTGCGGCGATCTCCTCCGGGAGCGACCCCGACCCACCGTGGAAGACGAGGTGGAACGGCTTCTCATCCGGGGTGTTGAACCGCCTGTGGACCGCGTCCTGGGCGTCCTTGAGGATCGAGGGGCGCAGCTTGACGTTGCCCGGCTTGTAGACCCCGTGCACGTTCCCGAACGTCAGGGCCGTCATGTAGTAGCCCTTCTCCCCGGTGCCGAGCGCCTCCGCCGTCGCGATGGCGTCCTCGGGTGTCGAGTAGAGCTTCTCGTCGAGCTTGCCCTCGACCCCGTCCTCCTCGCCGCCGACGACGCCGACCTCGATCTCGAGGATGACGTTCGCGGCCTGGCACAGCTCGAGCAGCTGGGTGGCGATGGTGAGGTTCTCCGTCAGGGGGACGGCCGACCCGTCCCACATGTGGCTCTGGAAGTACGGAAGCCCACCCCTCTTCACCCGCTCGGTGCTCGCCGCGAGGAGGGGCCGGACGAACCCGTCGAGCTTGCCCTTCGGGCAGTGGTCGGTGTGGAGGGCGATGTTGACCGGGTAGCTCTTGGCGACCTCCTCGGCATACGCGGCGAAGGCCAGCGAGCCGGTCACCATGTCCTTGACCGTGGCGCCCGAGAGGTACTCGGCACCGCCGGTAGACACCTGGATGATCCCGTCGCTGCCGGCGTCGGCGAAGCCCTTGAGCGCGGCGTTGAGCGTCTGGGACGACGAGACGTTGATGGCCGGGTAGGCGAACGAGCCACGCTTGGCCCGGTCGAGCATCTCCGCGTAGACGTCCGGCGTTGCGATCGGCACGGTGGTCTCCTTACTCAGCGTTCTGGGCTCTTGTGTGAATCCTTCCATGTATGCCACGTCCCCGCCCCGGCGGGCCTACG
>JAJXUB010000043.1 GCA_021783215.1 Actinomycetes bacterium
GGAGGGCGACGGCGTGGCCGCCGTTGTCGCGGACGATGCCCTTGGGCCGGCCCGTCGTGCCGGACGTGTAGAGGATGTACAGGGGGTCCGTCGCTGCGACCTCGGCGCAGTCCGCCGGTTCGGCGTCCGCCATGAGGTCGTTCCAGTCGATGTCACCGTCGCCCAGCTCGGCGGTCAGCTCGGGGCGCTGGACGATGACGCACTTCTCGGGCTTGTGGCTGCTGCGCTCGATCCCCGCGTCGAGCATCGGCTTGTACGGGATCGTCCGGGTCGGCTCGATGCCACAGCTGGCGCTGACGATGACCTTGGGCGCGGCGTCCTCGATGCGGGCGGACAGCTCGGCGGGAGCGAACCCGCCGAACACGACGGAGTGGATCGCCCCGAGCCGGGCGCACGCCAGCATGGCGATGACCGCCTCGGGGATCATCGGCATGTAGATGACGACCCGGTCGCCCTTCGCGACACCGAGCGACGCCAGGCCGCCGGCGAAGCGGGCCACCTCGTCAAGGAGCTCGGCGTACGTGTAGGTCTTCTTCGTCCCGGTGACGGGGCTGTCGTAGTACATGGCGGGCTGGTCGGCACGGCCGTCACGGACATGGCGGTCGAGCGCGTTGAAGCACGTGTTGAGGGTGCCTCCGGAGAACCACCGGTAGAGCGGGGGGTTGGCGTCGTCGAGGACCGTCGTCGGGGGAGTGATCCACTCGATGGCCTTGGCCGCCTCGCCCCAGAAGGCGTTCGGGTCGGAGAGGCTCTGCTCGTATGCCGCTGCGTAAGCGCCGTTGCTCATGAGGCCCATCGTGGCGCGTCGAGCGTCGCCGGCGCCACCCGCGGCCCGCCGAGCGGACCGATACGGCGCCGAGCGGGCACAATGGCCGGTCATGACGGCATACGAACCGACCTGGCCGGCCCGGCTCCAGCGGGCGGCCAGCCGCGCCCTGCTGGGGCTGCCCGTGCCGGTCCGACGTCTCGCCGCGGGACGCCCGCACGTCGTCGACGGCGACCCGCTCGACCCTGACATCGCCGTCGGGCTGCGGATCCTCAGCCGCACCGCTGGGCCCGGGCTGGAGGAGCGCCCCGTCGAGGACGCCCGCCGAGTCCTCGCCGAGGAGTCGTGGATGTTCGCCGGGCGCCCGACGCCGGTGGGGTCGGTGCGGGACCTGTCCATCCCGGGCCCTGGTGGCGACGTCCCGGCACGGCTCTACGTGCCGGTGCGGTCGAGGGCCCTCGGGGACCGGCCGCTGGGGCTGCTGTTGTGGTTCCACGGTGGCGGCTGGGTCCTCGGCGACCTCGACACGCACGACGCCGTATGCCGAGCCCTGTGCGCCGGCGCCGAGGTGGCCGTGCTGAGCGTCGGCTACCGCTTGGCGCCCGAGCACCGTTTCCCGGCGGCCGTCGAGGACTGCGTCGCCGCGTTCCGGTGGTCGCACTCCCATGCCACCGAGCTGGGCGTGGACCCGGCCCGGGTCGCCGTGGGCGGCGACAGCGCCGGCGGGAACCTCTCGGCTGTCGTGGCCCAGGTCACGACCCAGGACGGCGGCCCGGCGCCGGCGTTCCAGCTGCTCGTCGTCCCCGCGACGGACTTCACCGTCGACCGGCCGAGCAAGGCCCTGTTCGCGACGGGGTACTTCCTGACGACGGCCAGCATGGACTGGTACGAGGCGCAGTACCTCGGCTCGGCCGACCGGTCCGACCCCCGGGTGTCGCCGCTGCTGGGCTCGCTCGCCGGCCTGCCGCCGGCCTACGTGGCGGTGGGGGGTTTCGACCCGCTGCGGGACGAGGGGATCGCGTATGCGGACGCGTTGCGGGCGGCCGGCGTCCGCGTGACGTTGCGGGTCCACGAAGATGCCGTGCACCCGTTCATCAACATCCTCACGTCGCAGCTGGGCCGCCGGTGTGTCACGGAGGCGGTCGGAGCGCTGCGGGTGGGGCTGTCGGTCTAGGCCGGTTCGCCGGCATACAGGCTGCTCGGGTACCCTCCTCGGCGGAGGATTCGCATAGTGGCCTAGTGCGCACGATTGGAAATCGTGTTGGGGATGAAACCCCTCGCGGGTTCAAATCCCGCATCCTCCGCCACGTGTGCAGACCCCCGGCCGGCGGCAACGCGACCGGGGGTCTGCTGCCGCCGCCGATGGAGCGCGCGTGCCTCAGATGCGGGCGTTGATGTGCTGGTATCCGGAGTCCTCGCGCGTGCCGCCCTGTCCGTCGCCGACCTCGGCGTAGTCGTGGATCCACGACACGGACCGGACCCACTTGACCATCTTGTAGCCGTGCATCGACTCGATGCGCAGCCGCAGCGGCGGCCCGAACATGTCGTGCAGCGGCATCCCGTTCATGTCCCACGCGAGGATCGTCTCGTCCTCGAGCGCGACGTCCTTGGGCAGGCACGTGTAGTACGGCTCGACGGGCCGCGCGTCGTGCATGTGCTGGGCCTTGCCGAACGACTCGACCATGACGTACTCGGCGCCGGGCAGCGGCTCGACGGTGGCGAGGACGTCGCGCAGGCGGACCCCGGTCCACTTGGCGATCCCCGTCCAGCCCTGCATACACGTATGCATGGTGATGTTCTCCTGGACGGGGAAGCGCGTGCGCAGGTCCTCGAGGCTGTAGGCCTTCGGCTCGGCGACGAGGCCGCCCACCTCGAGCCTGTAGCCGGCGAAGTCGTCGGCGCGCAAGGCGTGCCACTCCGGCGACTCCTCCTTGGTGGGCGTGCGGGTGTTGACCCAGTGGAACGGGGAGATGTCCTCCTCGGTGAAGGCGTGCTTGGCCGCCTGTGCCGACCGGAACCGGTTGAGGATGAGCCGGCGCACCGGCTCTGAGGCGCTCCAGAGGATGCGCTGCGACCGGCGCAGGTCGGAGAGCGTCCAGTACGACGCCGCGAGCCAGAGCAGGACGACGATGAGGGTCCCGATGAGCGTCACGGTGAGCGCCTGGGCGAACCGCGCCGGGTCGCCCACTCCGAACATCATGTGGGGCAGGTTGTACCTCGGGTGGACCACGAAGACGAGCGTGACGTGCATGACGATGAAGAAGCTGATGAAGATCATCCCGAGGAAGTGCAGCGACCGTGCCGCCTGACGCCCGCCGAAGACCTTGGCATACCTAGGGAACCGGCCGACGACGGCCGGCGACATGACCGGGCCGGTCAGCATCATGAAGGGCGCCCAGATGAAGATGACCGTGAAGTACATGAGCTTCTGGAGGGCGTCGTAGGGCGTGAAGTGCTCGATGGACGGCACTCCGAACCCGGCGTAGATCTTCAGGGAGTCCCATGCCTGCGGGAGGATGCTCCACGAGGTCGGCACGATCCGCCGCCACGCACCCGTGGCGAAGAGCAGGGTGACGTAGACCGCTCCGTTGAGCACCCACAGGCTCGTCACGAGGGCGTGCCACGCGCGGCCCAGCCCGATCTTGCCCTGCCCCGGCAGGACGAGCAGTGGGCTCCAGCTGCGCTGGTCGTCGCGGGCGGTGAACGCACCGATCTCCAGCGGCACCTCGTCCTTGGTGAACTTCACCCACTCGGTGCCCGGTCCGCAGTCGTTGTGCCAGTAGAGGCGCGGATGGGAGGCGATGATCTCCCAGCCCGAGCGGATGAGGAGCCCGATGAGGAGGAAGTTGACGAGGTGGGCGGCCCGCAGCCACAGGGGGAACCACGAGCCGTCGGTCGCCGCGGAATGGAGAAGGCTCGTCAAGGCGCGCTCCGGTCAGCGTTGGGGAGGGAAGACGGGAGCAAGGAAGGCGAGCAGCGTCAGCCCGCTCGTGCCGTCGTTGCGGATCCGCAGCTCCTCCTCGCCGGCCAGCTGGGCGAGCGAGCCCGCCGCGAGCGCGGCCTCCGACCCGTCCGAGCCGGTCATGGTCCCGGTGCCCTCGACGGCGTAGAGGAAGAGGTCGGAGGCGCCATGCGTATGCGGCGGGAGCGCCTGGCCCGGGGAGAGCCTGATGACCCGGACGTTGCCGTGGGTCCCGTCGGCGAAGGGTGTTGCGACGACGCGGTCGGGGTCGTACGGCGCCGCGTCGGCGACCGTCAGGATGTCCACCGGAGGAACCTAGTGGACCGCGAGGCGCAGGCGCCACGACTCGGGACCTGCCTGGAGGTAGGTGACCGTGATCCGGTCGCCCATGCGCTCGGCGAGCTGGGCGAGGAGCGGCTTGGGGTCGTGCGGCGCGACGAGCGCGATCGCCTCACCGGGGTTGAGGCTCTCCAGCGCGCCGAACACGGCGCCGTGGCGCACACGGTGAGGAATGGCCCGCACGTCGAGCTCGGGGAGGTCCTCGTGGGCGTCGCCGCAGTGGCACGCGTGGACTTCGGTGACATTCAGGCCAGTATTCGTCATGTCCTACCCTTCGATAATTACTACACTGTGAGTGTGAAAAATACTCCGGTCATGGGACCGGCGCCAGTCCTCGTCGGCGCGCCGGTGCCAGAACCCCGTCGGCGTGTCCTCGGCACGCTCGTCGACGCAGGACCCGATGACGTCGCCGGGATCGCCGCGACGCTCGGAGCCCACCCGAACATGGTCCGCCGGCACCTGGAGGCGCTTGCGTCGGACGGGCTCGTGTCGGTGACCACGGCCGAGGCCCGTCACGGGCGTGGCAGGCCTGCTCGTTGGTATGCCGCCACGGACGCGGGCCGGGTCGCCGTCGCCGTCACCGGGGATGTCCTCGCCACCGAGTACCTCGGGCTCGCCGAGGCGTTCGTCGAGTACGTCGCGGCGAGCAGCCCCCGCCCGGCCGTCGGGGCGAGAGGCGTCGGCCGGACGTGGGGGCGGCGACTGGCCCGTGACGGCGAAGGGGTCGTCGGGATGCTCGCCAGGCTCGGGTTCTCGCCGGAGCGACGACCCGACGGCGCGGTCCGGCTACGCACCTGTCCACTCCTCGAGTCCGCCGCCGCCCATCCCGAGGTCGCCTGCGAGGTCCACCTGGGGCTTGTCCAGGGGGTGTCCGCCGCCTCTGGGGGGTCGGGCCGCGGCGGGTCGCTCCACCCGTTCGCCGAGCCTGGGGCATGCCTCCTCGTGCTGCCCCCGGCTGCCGGATAGCGCCGCCGAGGTTCTCGCCTAGACTTGTTCCCGGCACCCCGCGTGGTGGTACCTCGCCGAACTCCCCCAGGGCAGGAATGCAGCAAGGGCAGGTGAGCTCTTCCAGGTACGCGGGGTGTCCTGCATACGGGGGGGCTCAGGGGGCCGCGCACACCTCGGCGCTGCAGGAGGACCCGTCGTCGGCGTGCTCGTGGGACCCGTCGCACGTCCCGTCCGCGCTCCTGCCGCACCCGCAGGCGCCGTCGCCGCGACAGCCGGAGGCCTCGCGCGGGGTCGGCGCGGTGGACCGGTCGTCCCACACCTGGCGCAGGGCCTGGACGAACGTCTCGACCGGGTGCGCGCCCTGCACGGCGTACTTCTGGTCGAGGACGAAGGTCGGCACGGCGTTGATGCCGAGCTCCTTGGCGAGGGCCTCGTCGGTGCGCACCTGCATGCCGAACTCGTCCGAGTCGAGGATCGCCGTCGTCGCGTCGGCGTCGAGTCCGGCATCCGAGGCGAGCCGCAGGAGGACCTGGTGGTCGCCTATGGCGGCGCCCTCGGTGTACCAGGCGGTCATGACGCGGTCGGTCACCTCGCGCTGGCGGCCGACCGACCGGGCGTAGTGGAGCAGGCGATGGGCGGCATACGAGTTGCTCGGAACGACCGTGTCCCAGCGGAAGTCGAGTCCGACGGCGGCGGCCGCCTGGGCCATGTCCTCGTGCTGGGCGACGACCTCCGCCCGGGGGAGGCCGTACTTGGCGGCGATCCGGTCGATGTTGCTGGCGGTGCCGACGGCCGGGGCACCACGGTCGAGCTCGTAGGAGTGCCAGTAGACGTCGACGTCCTCGGCATGCTCGAACTGCTCGAGGGCGAGGTCGAGATGCCGTCGGCCGAGATGGCAGTACGGGCAGACGATGTCGGACCAGACGTCGATACGCACGGGAGTGAGCGTATGCGCCCTTCATGCGTCTGCGTAATTGCGCGCCAGGGCCCGCAATGACGCAGACGCACAGGGAGTGGGTCAGATGCGGTGGGACGCGGCGAGCACCGTTGCCCTCGACATGCCGGCGTAGGCCAGGAGTGCTCCCAGGCCGACCCCGAGGGGCCACGCCAGGGCACCGCCGCTGGCGACGGCGGCGGTCAGCGGGCCGCCGACGGCCATGGCGAGGAGCGCGGGGTAGGCGACCCAGGCGGCGAGCCCGGCCGGTGAGCGGAAGCCGCTGAACATGCGGGGCGGCAGCCCACGGAATGCCGCGAGAAGATGGCAGCCACCGAGGATGAGGGCGAGCGGGACGGTCCACAGGGCGGCGCGAACCCCCGGGCCTGGCGCTCCCGAGACGGCAGCGGACGCCACGGCCGCGGCGAGGCCACCGACGGCGAGGAAGAGGGCGACCGGGACGATGGTGTGCGCCGCCGCCTCCGTCCCGGTGTCGATCCCGAGAAGCGGTGGGGTGCCGACGTTGTCGCCGTGGAGCCGCAGTCCCTCCGCCCAGGCTCCGAACCCGCCGTAGCACGCGAGCATGGCCAGGGCGGGGAAGACCCCGGGCACCTCGCGCCCGCCCACCGACCACCCGATGGCGCCGCCGCCGATCGCCACGAGGGCCGTCCCGGTGGCGAAGCCACCGGGCATTCGGCGCAGGCCGAGCAGGTCGCGGCGCGCGACGACGAGGACCGGGCCGGCGGACCGCAGCCGCAGCTCGCGGCCCCGGCTGACCGGCGCCGCGACCTCCAGGCGCACGGCCCTGACATCGCCGGCGAGCACGGCACCGCCGAGACGGGTCGAGCGGACGGCCTGCCGGCGCAGGTCCTCCACGGCGAGGCGACGAAGGGCGGTCCGCGGACCGGGCCGGCCCGCCGCTGCCCCGGGCACGGGTGGCGACTGGCCGGCCTGGCCGGCGAGCCACGCGGCGAGGAGGGCGAGGCTCATGGCGAGCCCTACGGCGAGAAACGCGCCGAACGAGCCCGGGCCGACGACGTGGGCGTACCAGAGGCCGCCGCCGACGACGCCGCCGAGGATGACGCCGCCGCTCACCGTCCCGATGAGCGCGAGCGCGAGCCACCGTCGAAGTGAGAGCGCCCGGTCGATGGCGCTCGTCGCGACGAGGTCGGTCCACGGCAGCGGGGGGACCAGCGGACCCCGGACGCGACCGGCGCGGTAGGTCAGGCCGGTCCCCGTCACGCCGACGACGAGGAGGGCGCCCAGGGCCGGCCACGACAGGATCTCGGCGCGCAGGCCGGCCGGGTCGGAGGTGTGGAAGAGGGCCTGGGCGACCGTGAACCCGTAGGACAGGGCGAGCAGGACGGCGACGTAGACGGCATAGACGCTCTGCCGGAACGCGTGCGACCCCTCGCCGAGGACGAAGCGGGTGTCCGACAGGCGGTCGAGGTCGTCCTCGCGGCTGGTCACGACGCGGCCAGGTCGAGGATCGTGTCGGCCACGGTCTGCGTCATCCGGGGGTCGTGGCAGGCGATGACCACCGTCGAGCCGGCGCGCTTGCGGGCGACGATGAGGTCCGCGACGCGGGTCCGCTTGTCCGTGTCGAGCCTCTGCTCGGGCTCGTCGAGGATGAGGAGCCGGGACGGCCGGAAGAACGTCAGGGCGAGCCGGAACAGCTGGCCCTGACCCGAGCTCAGCTCGTGGGGAAACCGGTCGGCGAGGTGGCCGATCTCGAGCTCGGCGAGGCCCTGGCGGACGCGGTCGGGGCAGGTCTCGGGCTCGCGCCCCCAGGTCGCGTCGATGAGGGTGAGGTGGTCGGCGAGGGTGAGGTCCCGGTATGCCGTGGGCGCGCCGAGCAGGGCGGCGACCGCCGCGCGGGTCGGTGGGAGGCGTTCGTCGACGGGGTGCCCGTCGAGGGTCACCGTCCCCGTCGTCGGGGCCATCGTGCCGGCGAGGATCCTCAGGAGAGTCGTCTTTCCGGCGCCGTTCGGGCCGCGGAGGACGACGGTCGTGCCCGGGTCGACGTCGAGGGAGACCGGGGCGAGCAGCGTCACCGGTCCGAGGGTCTTGCTCACCCCGTCGGCGACGAGACGAGGCCCGAGGCGCACGTCCTCGGCATACGGGTCGACGTTGGGGGCGGGCACGGCTCCATCCTCGCCCACGCCACCCATTCACCGGTGGTCGAGGTGTTCCGCTCCGGCATGCCGGGAGCGGAACACCTCGACCCGAAGGGGAGTCGGGCGGGGCGGCTAGGGTTCCCAGGGTGACGACCGCGCTGTACCGCCGCTACCGGCCGGAGACCTTCGAGGATGTCATCGGCCAGGAGCATGTGACGCAGCCGCTCATGCAGGCGCTGCGCACCGGGCGGGTCAACCACGCCTACCTCTTCAGTGGCCCCCGCGGTTGTGGCAAGACGACGAGCGCGCGCATCCTGGCCCGCTGTCTCAACTGCGAGCAGGGCCCGACGCCGACGCCGTGCGGGGAGTGCGAGTCGTGTCGAGCGCTGTCCCGGGGCGGCCCCGGCTCGGTCGACGTCATCGAGATCGACGCGGCCAGCCACGGCGGCGTCGACGACGCCCGTGACCTGCGCGAGAAGGCGAGCTATGGGCCGGCTCAGAGCCGCTACAAGGTCTACATCATCGACGAGGCGCACATGGTGACGCCGCAGGGCTTCAACGCGCTCCTCAAGATCGTCGAGGAGCCGCCCGAGCACGTGAAGTTCATCTTCGCGACGACCGAGCCGGAGAAGGTCATCGGGACGATCCGCTCCCGGACGCATCACTACCCGTTCCGGCTCGTCCCGCCGGCCCGGCTCCAGGCATACATGGAGCAGATCTGTGTCGCGGAGGGGGTCACCGTCGCGCCCGGTGTCCTCTCCTTCGTCGTCCGCGCGGGTGGCGGGTCGGTCCGCGACTCCCTGTCCGTCCTTGACCAGCTCATCGCCGGCTCCGGGCCGGAGGGGCTGACCTACGAAGGGGCCGCCGCGCTCCTCGGGTTCACCCCGGGCGAGCTCCTCGACGAGGTCGTCACGGCGCTGGGCGCCCGCGACGCCGCCCTCGTCTTCACGTCGATCGACAAGGTCATCGAGACCGGGCTCGACCCTCGCCGGTTCGTCGAGGACCTTCTCGAGCGGCTCCGTGACCTCATCGTCGTCCAAGCCGTTCCCGACGGTGCCGCGTCCGTCCTCCGCGGGGTCCCCGAGGACCAGCTGGACCGGATGAGGACCCAGGCGGCCGCCTTCGGGCCCGGTGGGCTGTCCCGCGCCGCCGACGTCGTCAACGCCGGCCTCACCGAGATGACCGGGGCGACGGCGCCCCGGCTGCATCTCGAGCTCATCGCCGCCCGTGCCTTGCTGCCCGGCGCCGCCGGCGAGGCCGGGTATGCCGCCCGGCTCGACCGTCTCGAACGCCGGCTCGACGTCGGCGGGTCGCCCTCGGGCGCCCGCGACGAGCCCCCGCCCCCGGCCCCGGCGTCCCCTCCCGCTCCCGCGCCGCCCCCGGCGTCCCCTCCCGCTCCCGCGCCGGCGCCCGCCCCCGCTCCCGCGCCGACGCCGAGGGGCCCGGGGGGGCTCGACCTCGCGGCCCTGCGACGTGCGTGGCCCGACGTCCTCGCACGGATCTTCACGATGCGGCGGGCGACGTGGACACTCCTGTCGGCACACGCCCAGGTCGTCGAGTACGACGGGGACCGGCTGACCCTCTCCGTGCCGACGGCCGGGCTCCTCGGGACCATGCAGAACGGCCCGCATGCCGACCTGGTCCGCCAGGCCCTCATCGACGTCCTCGGGGTCGACGCCCGGGTCGACGCCGTCCTCGCCGCGGGCGGGGAGGACCCACCAGCCTCGACGCCGCGTGCCCGTCCGGACGCCTCCCCACCGGCCCGGCCCCAGGACGTGCCGAGGAGCGACTGGTCGTCCGCCCCGCCGCCCGCCAGGACGGCGCCACGCTGGTCGGCGCCCGACCCGCAGGCCGGCGCGCCGACCCCGGACCCCCCGTCGGTTCCGGTCGACATGCCCGAGGAGGACCTCGTCAGCGCCGACGACGCAGCCGTCGACGAGGCCGCCGACTCCGGTAGGGCCGTCGTCGAGCGGCTCCTCGGTGGGACCGTCATCGAGGAGCCGGACGGATCCTGACACCAGGACGGCCGTGGCAGACACCGTCGGTGTCGTCGCGACCCCGTAGGCTCAGGGTGTGTACGAGGGCGCGGTCCAGGACCTCATCGACGAGCTCGGGCGGCTGCCCGGGGTCGGTCCCAAGAGCGCCCAGCGGATCGCTTTCCATCTCCTGCAGGCGGACTCCGACGACGTCGACCGCCTGGTGACGGCCCTGACCGAGGTCAAGGCCCGCGTCCGGTTCTGCACCGTGTGCGGCAACGTCGCCGAGGCGGAGCTGTGCCGCATCTGCGCCGACCCACGCCGGGACCCCTCGCTCATCTGTGTCGTCGAGGAGCCCAAGGACGTCGTCGCCATCGAGCGGACCCGCGAGTTCAAGGGCCGCTACCACGTCCTCGGCGGCGCCATCTCGCCGATGGACGGCGTCGGACCGAACGACCTGCGCATCAAGGAGCTCATGACGCGCCTCCTCGGCGGCACCGTCGAGGAGGTCATCATCGCGACCGACCCCAACCTCGAGGGGGAGGCGACGGCGGCCTACCTGTCGAAGTACCTGCGGGAGCTGCACGTGCGCGTGACGCGGCTCGCCTCGGGCCTCCCCGTGGGGGGCGACCTCGAGTATGCCGACGAGGTCACCCTCGGGCGCGCCTTCGAAGGACGGAGACTCATCGATGCCTGACCGTCAGATCCCCGACCTCGCCGGCGAGTCCGCCGCCGAGGCTCGGGCCTACCTCGACACCGTCACCGGGCTCGCCGCGGGCGAGAGCCCCGACTCCGCCATGTCCGTCGCGCTCCTCGCGCTCTCCCAGGTGCTCGCCATGGGCGGGCGGCTCGGTGCCATCGAGGACGTGCTCCCCGAGGACCGCTTCGAGGCGGACCCGGGCCCCGACGTCGAGCTCGACCCGCTGCGCGAGGGCCTGGCCAACCTCTTCGACGGCCTCGACGCGTATGCCGATGTCGTCGACCCCCTGACCTCGCCGGTGCTGACGACGGGCACCCTGTCCGGCGACCTCACCGTCATCGCCGACGACCTCAGCCACGGGCTACGCCACTACGACGCCGGACGCCCCGTCGAGGCGTTGTGGTGGTGGCAGTTCTCCTACCTCTCCGACTGGGGCGAGCGGGCGGCCATGGCGCTGCGCGTGCTCCAGTCCCTCCTCGCCCACGTCCGGCTGGACGCCGACCCCGACGAGGTGTCCGAGGCGGAGTTCGACGCGCTCCACCCGTGAGCCGGTGGGATGGTGACCGGGTGCCGCACGCCCAGGGGACGGCATACGAGCGAGCGGCCCGTGCCCGTCCTCGGCTCGTTAGAGTAGACGCGCCGAGAGCCACCACATCCGGGGAGTCGTCGCACGTGCCCATTGTCGTTCAGAAGTACGGCGGGTCGTCCCTGGCGAACGCGGCGAGCATCAAGCGGGTCGCCCAGCGCATCGTCGCGACGAAGAAGGGCGGCGCCGACGTCTGCGTCGTCGTCAGCGCCATGGGAGACACGACCGACGAGCTGCTCGAGCTCGCCCAGCGGGTGAGCCCCCTGCCGCCGCCGCGGGAGATGGACATGCTCCTCACGGCCGGTGAGCGGATCTCCATGGCCCTCGTCGCCATGGCCATCGCCAACCTCGGACAGACCGTCCGGTCGTTCACGGGGTCGCAGGCCGGGGTCATCACCGACGCGGCCCATGGCAAGGCCAAGATCATCGACGTGACCCCGGGCCGGGTGACGAGGGCTCTCGCCGACGGGCACGTCGTCATCGTCGCGGGCTTCCAGGGGGTCAGCCAGAACACGAAGGAGATCACGACGCTCGGCCGCGGCGGCTCCGACACGACGGCCGTCGCCCTCGCCGCCGCCCTCCACGCCGACGTCTGCGAGATCTACACCGACGTCGACGGCGTCTTCACCGCCGACCCCCGGATCGCCCCGCGCGCCAGCAAGATTCGCCGGATCTCCAACGAGGAGATGCTCGAGCTCGCCGCATGCGGATCCAAGGTCCTACATCTGCGCAGCGTCGAGTACGCCCGTCGTTCCGATATCCCGATCCACGTCCGGTCGTCCTTCTCCCACCTCGAAGGGACGCTCGTCACGGACCACGTCGCCATTGAAGGAGTTCCCGTGGAAGCCCCGATCATCGCCGGTGTCGCCCACGACCGCAGCGAGGCCAAGATCACCGTCGTCGGTGTCCCGGACCGGGCCGGGGAGGCGGCCGTCATCTTCGAGGCCGTCGCCAGCGCGGAGATCAACATCGACATGATCGTGCAGAACGTCTCCGCGACCGAGACCGGCCTCACGGACATCTCCTTCACCCTGCCCAAGGACAGCGGGCCGACGGCCATGCAGGCGCTCGAACGGATCCGCGAGGCGTCGGGCTTCGCGTCCCTCCTCTACGACGACCAGATCGGCAAGCTGTCGCTCGTCGGCGCCGGCATGCGGTCCAACCCCGGGGTCTCGGCGACGTTCTTCCGGGCGCTCGCCGACACCGGGGTCAACATCGAGATGATCTCGACGTCGGAGATCCGCATCTCCGTCATCATGCGTGACGACCGGCTCGACGAGGCGACGCGCGCGGTGCACACGGCGTTCGGGCTCGACTCGACGGCGGCCGAGGGCGAAGCGATTGTGTACGCGGGCACCGGTCGGTGACCCGCGGTCCGACGCTCGCCGTCGTCGGGGCGACCGGCGCCATCGGCCGCGTCGTCCTCGATCTGCTGCCCCTGCGGGCAGACGTCTGGGGTGACATCCGGCTCGCCGCCTCGTCGGACGACGCCGGGGCGACCATGAGCGTCCTCGGCCGGGAGGTCGTCGTCGAGCCGCTGTCGGAGCAGTTCTTCGACGGGGTCGACGTCGCGGTGTTCGACCTGCCACCCCACATGGCGCTGACCTGGGCGCCGGTCGCCGCGGCGCGCGGTGCCGTCGTCGTCGACAACAGCGCGGACTTCGGGCTCGACCCCGATGTGCCCCTCGTCGTGACGACGGTCAACCTTCGGGCGGCCAGACGCCGGCCCAAGGGCATCGTCGCCGTCCCCGGGGCCACCGTGCTGACGATCATCGACGCCCTCGCCGTCCTCCACGAGCGGTGGGAGCTCACCGAGCTCGTCCTGACCACCTTCCAGGCCGCCAGCGGCGTCGGTCGCCAGGGCATGGCCCGCCTGTACGACGAGATCGACCTCGTCGCGGGGAACCGCAGTCTCGGCCAGATGCCCGGCGACATCCGGCGCCTCGTCGAGGCCGAGCTCGGGCCGTCGCCCTTCCCTGCCCCCCTGGCGCTCAACGTCATCCCCTGGGTCGGCTCGAGCGCCGACGACGGGTGGACGACGGAGGAGGCCAAGGTCCGCGACGAGCTGGGGAAGATCCTCGACGAGGACGAGCTGCGCGTCTCGGTGACGTGTGTCCGCGTCCCCGTCGTCACGGTCCACTCGGTGGCCGTCCACGCCCGCTTCGTGCGGCCCGTCGCCGTCGAGCGCGCCCGGCGGGTGCTGATGGACGCGCCCAACGTCGTCGTCCTCGACGACCCGGACCACCACGAGTTCCCCACCCCCACGGACGCCGTGGGGTCCGACCCGTGCTTCGTCGGGCGCATCCGCCAGCCGGCGGGTTCGCCGAAGGCTCTCGACTTCTTCATCTGCGGGGACAACCTCCGCTCAGGTGCCGCCGTGACGATGGTCGAGCTGGCGGAGAGGATCGCGGCCGGTAAGGCCTAGCCCCCGCAGCCCCCGCAGCCCCCGGCGCCCCCCGGCGCCGTTCGAGGAATCTCACGGCGTCGGAGGTTACGTCTCGGTCACGGCGCGCGTCGCCTGTCGTGTGTCCAGTGGTGCCTGTGTTGCACTTGTGACGTCACACAGGTTCACGTCTGCGCGGGTCGTGCGGCCGCCGGACGAGAAGAAGGAGTGGCCGATGCTCTTCCATCACTGGGACTCATGGCGGCGCCGACGTGCCGAGGCGTATCTCGCCATGTCCCCCGAGCAGCGCTACCGGCACCACCAGGTGCGTCAGATCCTCGCCCTCGTCACCGTCCCGGGCCTGCTGTTCGGCTCGGCGAGCATCGCCATGGCCTACGGGTCCGGCCTGATGAGCAAGGGCCCGGCGCCACGCGCGTGCACCCCGACCGTCGTCGACGCTCCGGCCAGGGGGTCGTTCGACCTGTCCGTCCAGAACGCCACGGGCGAGGGTGGACTCGCGACCGAGGTCGCCCGTGGCCTCACCCAGCGGCATTTCCGCGTCGTCGACGCGTCGACCGCACCCGAGGACCTCTACGTCGCCTCGGCGGGGGTCATCTACCACGGCTCGGCCGGGCTCGACCAGGCCCTGCTCGTCCAGAAGATCGTGCCGGGGTCGCGTCTCTTCGACGACGGCCGCAAGGGGACCGGCGTCACCCTCGTCGTCGGCTCCGGCTTCACCAGGCTGGCCCCCATGGCGCCACGGGACATGCCCCGGCCGAGCGACATCAGTGTCAACGTCTACAACGCGACGTGGCGCCCGGGTCTGGCGAAACAGGTCGAGGACGACCTTCTCGCCCGGGGGTTCCGGCCCGGCCGGACGGGCAACGACCCCCAGAGGTCCTTCCTTCCCAAGGACGTCGCCGTCATCCGGTACGGACCGGACGGCGACCTGGCGGCCAGACGGCTCGGCGAGCATGTCGCCGGCGCCCGGCTCGTCGCCGACGGGTCCCTGAAGAGACGCGACCCCGGCACGAT
>JAJXUB010000165.1 GCA_021783215.1 Actinomycetes bacterium
CTCCGCGGTGAACATGTGGACCGAGGCCGGCAGGACGAGGTCGACCTCGTCGCGGCGGGCCGGACGGACCCGCGGGTCGAGCGGCACCCCCAAGCGGCTCGGCGGTGTCGTCGTCCCCATGAGCGGCTGGTCGTCCCGCACCGTCCGCGGCTGGCCCCACATCGGGGCGAGCAGCTCCCAGAGGGGCATGACCTGCTCCTGTGGGCCGAGCAGGGATGCGCACCGCGGCCGCCAGCGGCGCAGCCGCTCGGCGAACGCCGGGCGCGTCTCGTCGTCGAGGGCCACCGGGACGACGTTGGCCGAGGTCCAGCAGGCGCTGTCGAGCCGACCGTCCGCTGCGCGATGGCCCATGAGGGAGCCCACCCGGGAGTCCATCCCGCTCTCGAGGATCCGCGCCGCGACGAAGACGTTGGCGGCGACATCCCGCGCGCACAGCTCTAGCGCCTCGTCACGGTCATGCGAGGACAGTGTCTGGACCGGTGACCTCGTGCGGAGCACGTGGTCAGCCTACGGTGACCTTCGGCCCTCCGCTGGACATGGCGCCGGACGCACCGTCGGGCTCCTGACCGTCGACGGGTTCGCCCATCTCCTCGGCGAGCCGCAGGGCCTCCTCGATGAGCGTCTCGACGATGGCCGACTCGGGCACCGTCTTGACGACCTCACCGCGGACGAAGATCTGGCCCTTGCCGTTCCCCGACGCGACCCCGAGGTCGGCCTCCCGAGCCTCCCCCGGACCGTTGACGACGCACCCCATGACGGCGACGCGCAGCGGCACGGTCATCCCCTCGAGTCCGGCCGTCACCTGGTCGGCGAGCGTGTAGACGTCGACCTGCGCCCGACCGCAGCTCGGGCATGAGACGACCTCGAGGCGTCGCGGCTTGAGGTTGAGGGACTGGAGGATCGCGTTGCCGACCTTGACCTCCTCGACCGGGGGCGCCGACAGCGAGACCCGGATCGTGTCGCCGATCCCCCGCGACAGCAGCGCGCCGAACGCGACGGACGACTTGACCGTCCCCTGGAAGGCCGGCCCCGCCTCGGTCACCCCGAGGTGCAGCGGCCAGTCCCCCCGTTCCGCCAGCATCTCGTAGGCCCGGACCATGACGACCGGGTCGTTGTGCTTGACGGAGATCTTGAAGTCGTGGAAGTCGTGCTCCTCGAAGAGGCCCGCCTCCCATACGGCCGACTCGACGAGGGCCTCCGCCGTCGGCTTGCCGTACTTCTCCAGGAGGCGCTTGTCGAGCGACCCGGCGTTGACGCCGATCCGCAGCGACACCCCAGCTGCCGCCGCCCGGCGCGCGATCTCGCCAACTTGGTCGTCGAAGGCGCGGATGTTGCCCGGGTTGACCCGCACGGCCGCGCACCCGGCGTCGATCGCCGCGAAGACGTACTTCGGCTGGAAGTGGATGTCCGCGATGACGGGGATCTGCGAGTGCCTGGCGATCTCCGGCAGCGCGTCGGCGTCGTCCTGGCTCGGGCACGCGACGCGGACGATGTCGCACCCGGCCGCGGTGAGCTCGGCGATCTGCTGGAGCGTCGCCTGGACGTCGGACGTCGGCGTCGTGCACATCGACTGGACGCTGATCGCGGCGTCACCACCCACCTCGACCTTGCCGACCTTGATCTTGCGAGAGACCCGCCGCGGCGCGAGGACCGGGGGCGGGGCGGACGGCATACCGAGCGAGACAGACATGTCGGTGATTATCCCTCGAGCGCCAGGACGGATGCTGTGAGTCATCCGCCGAGCTTGATCGGGTTGACGAGGTCGGCGTAGACGAGCAGGAGGGTCATGGCGATGAGGAGGACGGACACCGCATACGTGATGGGGAGCGCCTTGGCGACGTCGACGTATGCCGGACCCGTCCGGCCCTGGAGCCGGTACCAGCCGCGCTTGACGCCCTCCCAGAGCGCGCCGGCCATCTGGCCGCCGTCGAACGGCATGAGCGGGACCATGTTGAAGACGAAGAGCATGAGGTTGAGCATCGCGAGGATCTGGACGAGGAACCAGCCACGGTCGGAGGCGCTGTTGACCGGCATCCCCATGATGTTCCCGACCCGCCCGGAGGCGACGTCGCCGGCGACGCGGCCGACGCCGACGACGGACTGGATCCCGTTGGGGTCGCGTTTCTGCCCGTCGAAGGTCGAGGTCCACACGTTGCCGAGGCCCTGGGGCAGGTGGATGATCGCGCTCGCCATGGCCCCGAGGGTGCTGCCGATGAGGCCGGGGACGACGGTCAGCGGCTGCGTCGCGTAGCCGACGACGGGGCCGGACATGATCCCGAGGAAGCCCGCCTGAGTCGTCTTCTGCTTCCCGTCGGCGGCGAGGACCGGCTTGCCGGCGGCGTCGACGAGGCCGATGACGTTGCGGACCGGGGTGACCGTCAGCGTCAGCTCGTGTCCGTCGCGCAGGATGACGACGGGGGTCGCCTGCCCGGCGCGGGGACGAATGAGGGTGCCGACATCCTCGGTGCTCACCACGGGTCGCCCGGCAATGGAGACGAGGCGGTCACCCGCCTTGAGGCCGGCCGCCGCGGCCGGGGCCGGGGTGGCGCCAGCCGGGCATGTCGTCGTGTCAGCCGCCGTCGTCGGCAGGACGCAGGCGGAGACCTCGCTGACGAGGGCGCCCTTGCCGATGGTCGGCAGGCCGTGCACGGTGACGAGGAGGGCCAGCATGACCGTCGCGAGGACGAGGTTCATGACCGGGCCACCGAGCATGATCGTCAGCTTCTTCGGCACGGACAGCTTGTAGAAGACCCGGTTGTCGTCGCCCGGCTGGAGCTCCTCCTGGCTCGCCTTGCGGGCCTCCTCGGCGAGCTGGCCGAACCGGCCGGTCGGCTCGGCGGCCGGGCCCGCGCCGTCGGGGCCGGTCCCCGCGGGCGGGGGGTACATGCCGATCATCCGGATGTAGCCCCCGAGCGGGACCGCCTTGACGCCGTACTCGGTGTCGCCGCGGCGCGTCGACCACAGGGTCTTCCCGAAGCCGATCATGTACTGCGGAACGCGGACGCCGAACCGCTTCGCCGGCACCAGGTGCCCGATCTCGTGGAGGCCGATCGAGGCGCCGATGCCGACGGCGAAGAGGAGGACCCCGAGCACGAAGCCGACTGTCGCCACCGGTGTCACGTCCTTTCCGTTGCCGCCGCCCCGACGAGCTGTGCCGCGGTCGTCCGCGCCCACGCGTCGGCCGCCAACACCCCGTCAACGCTCCGGACGTTGAAATCACTCCCGACGTGGGCGTCGACGACCCGGGCGATCGTCTCGACGATGTCGAGGAAGCC
>JAJXUB010000044.1 GCA_021783215.1 Actinomycetes bacterium
GTGCGCAGCTTCGTCGAGGGGATGCTCCTGCCGCGCCTGACGGACGAGCCGGCGAGCCCCATCCTCGGGGCGCTCCTCGAGGGCATCGTCGACGACGGCTCGCACCGCGGGGTCGTCGACCTCGGTCTCGCCCAGCTGCAGGCGTGGCTCGCCGACAACCCGGACAAGTTCACGGACGTCCTCCGCGAACGGACCCCGTGGTGGACCCCGCCGTGGCTCGACGACCGCGTCATCGGGTGGAGCTACGAGCAGGTCCTCGAGTGGCTCCAGGACATGGAGACCCACCCCGACCACCCCGCGAGGCAGGCGCTCGACGACCTCCTCCAACGGCTCGCGAACGACCTCCAGCACGACCCCCAGGTCATGGCCCGGGCGGAGGACCTCAAGACGCGGCTCCTCACCCACCCTCAGGTCGGCTCGACCGTCGTCTCGCTGTGGCAGTCGGTCCGCCGCTCGGTCCTCGGCGCCATGGACGACGAGTCGTCCTACCTGTGGACGCGCACGGACGAGCTGCTCCGGCACATCTCCGTCCACCTTCGCCAGGACGAGGAGTGGCGCAACCGGCTCGAGGCCCACCTCGCCGACGCCGTCGCCTTCTTCGTCAACGCCTACGGCTCCGAGCTCGCCGAGGTCATCTCGGCGACCGTTGAGCGGTGGGACCCGAAGGAGGCGTCCGAGCGGATCGAGCTGCATGTGGGCCGCGACCTCCAGTTCATCCGGATCAACGGGACCGTCGTCGGTGCCCTCGCGGGTCTGGCGATCCACGCCTCGTCGCAGCTGTTCGGGGGCTGACGGGATGATGTCGCCGTGAGCGCCGTCGACCGGATGGACCGCTTCCAGCGGGCGCACCCGGTGGTCGGCTTCCCGTTGGGTGTCGTCTACAAGTTCTTCGACGACGCCGGCGGCTACCTGGCCGCCCAGCTGACGTACTACGCCTTCATCTCGCTCTTCCCGCTCCTGCTTCTCCTCGCGACGATCCTGTCCGTCCTCCTGCGCAACCACCCCGAGTGGCAGCGCGACGTCATCAGCTCCGCCTTGACCCAGTTCCCCGTCGTCGGCGCACAGCTCGGTGACCCGAAGTCGCTCTCCGGCGGCCCGGGCGGGGTCGTCGTCGGCATCGTCCTGGCGCTCTACGGGGCGATGGGCGCCGGCAACGCCCTCCAGTTCACGATGAACACCGTGTGGGCGGTGCCCCGGAACAGCCGCCCCAACCCCCTCCTCGCCCGTGGCCGCTCGCTCGTCGTCGTCGGCATCGCCGGCCTCGCCGTCGTCGCGACGACGGCCCTGTCGACGTTCTCCGCCGCCGCGTCCGACTGGGGCGGGTGGGTGCGCGTCCTCACCGTCCTGGCCGCCATGGTCGTCAACGCGGGCATCGTCATGCTGTGTTTCGACATCGGCGTCGGTGGGTTCCGCCGGCGACAGCAGCTGCCCGGCGCCGTCGTCGCGGCCGTCATGTGGCAGCTCCTCCAGACGTTCGGAGTGTCCTACGTCGGCCGGGTCATCAAACGGTCGTCCGCGTCGAACGGGGTCTTCGCCCTCGTCATCGGGCTGCTCGCGTTCATCTACGTCTCGGCGGTCGTCATCGTCCTGTGCGCCGAGCTCAACGTCGTCCGGCTGCGGCGCCTCTACCCGCGCGCGCTGCTCACCCCGTTCACCGACAACGTCGACCTCACCGAGGCCGACAAGGTCGCGTATGCCGGACAGGCGCGCGCCATGCGGGCCAAGGGGTACCAGCGGATCGAGGTTGTCTTCGGCGACCGGCACGGTTCCGGCGGCGACCGCCCGGACGCGCCCACGGGCTAGGGTCGGCGCCGTGCCGTCCGTCCTCTTCGTCTGCACAGGCAACATCTGCCGGTCGCCGTTCGCGGAGCGCTATCTCGCCCATCTCGTCGCGCGTTCCGGACTGACCGACTGGCGCGTCGAGAGCGCCGGCATCGGCGCCCTCGTCGGCCGGCCCATGGACGCAGGGATGCGCGCCGAGCTCGAGGCCCGCGGGGGCTCCGCCGACGGGTTCGTCGCGCGCCAGGTGGACTTTCGTATGCCGACACGGTTCGACGTCGTCGTGACGATGGAGCGGCGTCACCGACAGTGGGTCCTCGAGGACCACCCGGCGCTGCATCGCCGCGTGGTCACCCTCGGGCAGCTGGCCGATGCCGTGGCCCAGGCCGGCCCGGAGACGTCCACCGGCGACCTCGTCGGCCTGGCCCGCGTCCGGCGCTCCCCCCGGGCCGAGGAGGACATCGCCGACCCCTACCGGCAGGGCGCCGCCGCCACACACGCCTGCGCGAGGAGGATCGCCGGTCTCCTCGACACCATCGCGGTGCGCGTCCTCGCGCCGTGACCCACGCGTCGGCGCGGACGAGGCTCGCCTGACCCGGCCGACGCCGACACAGGCCACGGGGATCCCCCGGACCGCCGCGCTCGGCACAGATGCCGACGACGGCGGAGTCGTCGGTCCGGCCGAGCGGTCCGGGGACGAGTCGGTCGCCCGCGGCATACATGTCCATGGGCCTGGCGGCCGATGCCGAGCTCGGCCGCTACGTCCTCCCCGCACCGGCAGAGCGGGCGCGTCCACCGGTCCGGGGCGCGGAACACACGCCCCCGACACGGCGTTGTGCACCACGAATGCTCTCGCGGCTGTGTACCAGCCGGAAACGCGCTCCCCGACGGTCAGTCCCGGCGGTTAGCATCGAGAGAGACCGACCAGTCAGGAGCTGACGCATGTTCGAACGGTTCACGGATCGTGCCCGCCGCGTGGTTGTGCTCGCCCAGGAAGAGGCGCGCATGCTCAACCACAACTACATCGGGACCGAGCACATCCTTCTGGGCCTCATCCACGAGGGCGAGGGGGTCGCGAGCAAGGCGCTCGAGAGCCTCGGGATCTCCCTGGAAAGCGTGCGTGAGCAGGTCCAGGAGATCATCGGCCAGGGCCAGCAGGCGCCCTCGGGCCACATCCCCTTCACGCCACGGGCGAAGAAGGTCCTCGAGCTGAGCCTGCGCGAGGCGCTGCAGCTCGGCCACAGCTACATCGGGACCGAGCACATCCTCCTCGGCCTCATCCGTGAGGGCGAGGGCGTCGCAGCGCAGGTCCTCGTCAAGCTCGGTGCTGACCTCGGCCGGGTCCGCCAGCAGGTCATCCAGCTCATCTCCGGCTACCAGGGCAAGGAGGGCTCCGGCACGTCCGCGGCGACGGCCGGTGGCCCCGCGGAGGGCACCCCGGCGGGCTCCCTCGTCCTCGACCAGTTCGGGCGCAACCTGACCCAGGCGGCCCGCGAGGGCAAGCTCGACCCGGTCATCGGGCGGGAGAAGGAGATCGAGCGGGTCATGCAGGTGCTGTCCCGCCGGACCAAGAACAACCCGGTCCTCATCGGAGAGCCCGGCGTCGGCAAGACCGCCGTCGTCGAGGGTCTCGCCCAGGACATCGTCCGCGGGGACGTCCCCGAGACGCTCAAGGACAAGCACCTCTACACCCTCGACCTCGGCGCGCTCGTCGCCGGCAGCCGCTACCGCGGCGACTTCGAGGAGCGGCTGAAGAAGGTCCTCAAGGAGATCCGCACGCGGGGCGACATCGTCCTGTTCATCGACGAGATTCACACCCTCGTCGGCGCCGGCGCCGCCGAGGGAGCCATCGACGCGGCGTCCATCCTCAAGCCCATGCTGGCCCGTGGCGAGCTCCAGACGATCGGGGCGACGACGCTCGACGAGTACCGCAAGTACATCGAGAAGGACTCGGCGCTCGAGCGCCGGTTCCAGCCGATCCAGGTCGCCGAGCCGACGCTGGCCCACACCATCGAGATCCTCAAGGGGCTGCGCGACCGGTACGAGGCCCACCACCGGGTGTCCATCACCGACGGTGCGCTCGTCGCGGCGGCGAACCTCGCCGACCGCTACGTCAACGACCGGTTCCTCCCCGACAAGGCCATCGACCTCATCGACGAGTCCGGGGCCCGGCTGCGGATCCGCCGGATGACCGCGCCGCCGGACCTGCGCGAGTTCGACGAGCGGATCGCCAAGCTCGTCCGCGAGAAGGAGTCCGCCATCGACGGGCAGGACTTCGAGAAGGCGGCTCGCCTGCGCGACGAGGAGAAGCGTCTGCGTGCGCAGAAGTCCGAGCGGGAGGCCCAGTGGAGGTCAGGCGACCTCGACGTCGTCGCCCAGGTCGACGAGGAGCTCATCGCCGAGGTCCTCGCCGCCAGCACCGGCATACCCGTCTTCAAGCTCACCGAGGAGGAGTCGAGCCGGCTGCTCCACATGGAGGACGAGCTGCACAAGCGCGTCGTCGGCATGGACGACGCCATCAAGGCGCTCTCGCAGGCCATCCGGCGCACGCGGGCCGGCCTGAAGGACCCGCGCCGCCCCGGCGGGTCGTTCATCTTCGCCGGGCCCACGGGCGTCGGCAAGACCGAGCTCGCCAAGACCCTCGCGGAGTTCCTCTTCGGCGACGAGGATGCCCTCATCCAGCTCGACATGTCCGAGTACTCGGAGAAGCACACGGTCTCGCGGCTGTTCGGCTCCCCGCCCGGCTACGTCGGATACGAGGAGGGCGGCCAGCTCACCGAGAAGGTCCGTCGACGTCCGTTCTCCGTCGTCCTCTTCGACGAGGTGGAGAAGGCCCACCCGGAGATCTTCAACAGCCTCCTGCAGGTCCTCGAGGATGGCCGGCTCACCGACTCTCAGGGGCGCATGGTCGACTTCAAGAACACGGTCATCATCATGACGACCAACCTCGGGACCCGGGACATCACCAAGGGCAGCCTCGGCTTCACGGCAGGCCTGGACAGCCGCTCGGACTACGAGCGGATGAAGAACAGGGTCATCGACGAGCTGAAGAACCACTTCCGCCCCGAGTTCCTCAACCGCGTCGACGACACGATCGTCTTCCCGCAGCTGACCCAGGACGAGATCGTCCAGATCGTGGACCTCGAGATCGCCAAGCTCGACAAGCGCCTCAAGGACAAGGATATGGGCATCGAGCTCACGCCCGCGGCGAAGGCGTTGCTCGCGAAGAAGGGCTACGACCCGGTCCTCGGGGCCCGCCCGCTGCGCCGCACGATCCAGCGCGAGATCGAGGACGCCCTGTCGGAGAAGATCCTCTACGGCGAGCTCAAGGCCGGCGAGATCGTCGCCGTCGACGCGACCGGCGAGGGCAAGGACGCGGCGTTCACCTTCGTCGGCACGCCGCGGCCTGCGGAGCTCGACCTGCCCATCGTCGAGGCGGTCGGCCCGGCTCCCGCCGGGGCCGGTCCCGGAACGGCGGTCGTCGCCGACTGACGCCGGCCGACGGAGAAGAGGGGCTCGGGTGCGCATCGCACCCGAGCCCCTCTTCCTGCTCGGTAGCCCGTCGGCCGGTCCCTGAGGGGACCGGCCGACACGGGCGGTCAGGCAGTCGACGCAGCGGTGTTGACCCCGCTCGCGTCCTTGGCGTGCCGCAGTCCGAGGGCCGCGAGGACGAGCAGGACGAGGGCACCGATGAACGCGGCGGCCGCGGCCCAGCCGGCGATGGCCCCGATCGTCGCAAAGGCGTACCCGTAGAGCAGGAGGCCGCGGAGGGTGTCGCCCATGAACATGGTCTGGCGCAGACCGGCGAGCTTCTGGCAGTCCGCGGTCGCGGCCTTGGCCGGGTCACTCGCGGGGCACTGCTGAAGGTACTGGCCGCTGACCTCGGAGTAGGTCTTGCCCTGGGCCATCTCGCCCAGATGAACCTGGATGAAGTGGTTGGCGTAGGCCTCGGCCTGGGGACCTGACGTCAGAGCCTGACCCGCATACGGCAGCAGCGCTGCCCTGTCGGTCGCCGGGAAGCCGGGCGCCTTGAGGCCGGTCTGGTCCGTCGGCATGGTGATCTTCTGGTCAGACAGCTGCTGGTGGACCTGGTCCGCGACGAAGCGGTTGGCCCAGACAAGCAGGATCCCGGCGATGAGCATGATGACCGCGAGGGCCAGCCCGACCCACGAGATGAGCCTGTCGAGTGTGCTACGCACAGTGGTGCCTTTCTGTTTCAGTTTCGAATGCCGAGCCGTGGGGGACGACGGTGGCCCCTGCCTGGCTTCCCGGCCCTGTGTCACTACACGTGAAATCTTACCGTTTCGTGTGAATGTCCTCAAAACGAGCGAGTCGGACATCCGACCGGGTCGCCTACGATGTGCCTCGTGTCTCCGGCCGCCCCACCCGAGTCGTTCGGCGACGTCATCGTGCGGCCCGCGCGCACGGCCGACGTCCGTGGGATCCGGGCGCTCGTCGCCCCTCTCGCCGAGGCGCGCCTGCTCCTGAACAAGGAGGCCGTCGCCTTCTACGAGTCCGTCCCCGACTTCGTCGTCGCCGAGGAGGCGGGCGTCATCATCGGCTGCGGGGCCATCCACATCCTCTGGGAGGACCTGGCGGAGATCCGCACCCTTGCCGTCGCCGCGGAGCAGCGGGGGACGGGCCTCGGCTCACGCCTGCTCGAGCGGCTCGTCGCGCGCGGGCGGGACCTCGGCGTGCAGCGGCTCTTCTGCCTCACGTTCGAGACCGCCTTCTTCGGACGGCACGGGTTCGCGCCCGTCGAAGGGCAGGCCGTCGACCCCGCCGTCTACGCCGAGCTGCTCCGCTCGTTCGACGAGGGGGTCGCGGAGTTCCTCGACCTCGAGCGGGTCAAGCCCAACACCCTCGGCAACACCCGGATGCTTCGCCTCCTCACCCCGGACTGCCCGGTATGACGCTGCAGGCGGGCGGCTCAGCCCCGGCGCGCGGTCCGGACGTCGTCGTCGTCATGGGGGTGTCGGGCGTCGGGAAGTCGACCATCGGGCAGGCGCTGGCCACGACGCTGGGCTGGGCCTTCGCCGAGGGTGATGCGTTCCACTCCGCGGCGGCGGTCGCGATGATGCACGCCGGGGTCCCCCTGACGGACGGGGACCGGTGGCCCTGGCTGGACCGGATCGGCGCGTGGATCACCGCGGAGCTAGCCGCCGGGCAGAGCGCCGTCGTCACATGTTCCGCGCTGCGGCGCGTCTACCGCGACCGGCTGCGGGCGGGCCGCCCGGCCGTCCGGTTCCTCGACCTGGTGGCGCCGGAAGTCGTCGTCGCAGACCGGGTCCGCCGTCGCGTGCAGCACTTCATGCCCGCCTCGCTCGTCGACAGCCAGTACGTCGTCCTCGAGCCGCTCGAGCCGGAGGAGACTGCGGCCGGCAGCGTCGTCGTCCCGGTCGACGGCCCGCCGGAGCTCGTCCTGCGTCGGTCCCTGGCCGCCCTGGGGCTGGAGCCCTGCGCCTCCTAGCCGGGCAGGGCGTAGCCGATCCGTCCGCGGGGCTCGACGAGGCCGTCCTCGACGAGACCGGCGAGACAGCGGTCGAGGCGTCCGGGGTCCTCGTCGAGTCCGTCGAACGCCTTGCGTGGTAAGGGTTCTCGTGACTGCCTGAGGGCTTCCAGGATTCCTCCGCGGACCTGCCGGTCGGTCCCCTCGTACCGCTGGCCCCGCCGTGGAGGCCCGTCGTATGCCGGGCGCCCGGCCCCGAACCACGCGCACTCCTCGGTGATGGGGCACTGACCGCACCGGGGCGTACGCGCCGTGCAGACCAGGGCGCCGACCTCCATGAGGGCGACGTTCCAGGCGACCGACGTCGGCCCGTCGAGCGGCGTCGACGCGAGCGCGAGAGCCCGTTCCGCGGCGTTGAGCGACGGGGCCGCCTGCGCGGCGCCGAGGAGGGCGCGGACGAGGACGCGGCGGACGTTGGTGTCGACGACGGTCGTCCGTCGTCCGAAGGCGAACGCGGCGACCGCGGCCGCCGTGTAGGCGCCCACGCCGGGCAGCGACCTCAGGGACGGCTCGTCCGAGGGGACCTCACCACCGTGGTGCCGGACGAGGGCCAGCGCGGTCCGGTGCAGGTTCACGGCACGACGCGGATAGCCGAGCCGGTCCCACATCCTGATGGCGGCCGCCGGCGTGTCGGCGGCGAGAGATGCGGGGGTCGGCCAGCGGGTCATCCACGCCTCCCACGGCGGGACGATCCGGGCGACGGGCGTCTGCTGGGCCATGACCTCGCTGACGAGGACACCCCACGGTGTGCAGCCGGGGTGCCGCCACGGCAGGTCCCGGGCGTGCGCGGCATACCACCGCAGGACCGGCTCGTGGAGCGGCGCGGCATCCGTCGTCGGCACGGGTCAGACGTAGCGCTCGAGGATGCTCGTCTCGGCGAGACGGGACAAGCCCTCCCGGACGGCTCGGGCCCGTCCTTCGCCGACTCCTTCGACGGCCATGAGGTCCTCGACGCCGGCGGCGAGCAGCCGCTGGAGGCCACCGAAGTGACCGACAAGGCGGTCGACGATCGTGGCCGGGAGGCGGGGGACCTTCGACATGAGCCGGTAGCCGCGCGGGCTCACGGCGGCGTCGAGTGCATCGCCCGCGGAGATGAAGCCGAACGCCTTCGCGGCGGCCGACAGGTCGAGCAGCTCGGTGGAGCTCAGGGTCTGGAGGCCGGCGACGGCCTCCCGGACCGTCTCGTCGTTCGCCGGCTCGGGGAGGTAGTCGTGCAGGACCCACTCGAGGTCGCCGCTCAGGCCTCCGGTGAGCTCCTCGAGCTGGAGGGCGAGCAGTCGGCCGTCGACACCGAGCTGGAGGACGTAGCCGGCGATCTCCTCCTTGATCCGGGTGACCATCTCGAGCCGCTGGATGACGCTTGCGACATCGCGGACCGTGACGAGATCCTCGATCTCGAGGGCGGACAGCGTGCCCGTCACCTCGTCGAGCCGCGCCTTGTAGCGCTCGAGGGTCTGCAGGGCCTGGTTCGCCCGGTTGAGAATCTCCGCGCTCGCCTCGAGGACGACGCGGCGGTCGGCGACGTAGAGCGCGACGATCCGCATCGACTGGCTCACGGAGATGACGGGGTAGCCGGTCTGCTTGGCGACCCGCTCCGCCGTGCGGTGCCGGGTGCCCGACTCGCTCGTCTCGATGCTCGGGTCGGGGAGGAGCTGGGTCGCGGCGCGGACGATGCGGGTGACCTCGCCGTCGGTGATGACCGCGCCGTCCATCTTGCACAGCTCGCGAAGGCCCGTCGCGGAGAACTCGACGTCGAGGGGGAAGCCACCCGTGGCGATCTCGTCGACGAGCCGGTCGTGCCCGAGGACGATGAGGGCGCCGGTGCGGCCGCGGAGGATCCGCTCGAGGCCGTCGCGCAGCTCGGTGCCCGGGGCGACGGCGGCGAGGGTCGCGCGGAGGAGGTCGTCCTCGCTCATCGGGTGGGCCACGGGCGAACTCTACCGACCGACCCCCAGGACCCCGACCGCTGCTCGCACATCGGGCAGCTCCCGGATGAGCATGCCCTCGGGCACCGGTCCCGCGCCGAGAACGCCGCGCGGCACGAATGCCTCCCGGAACCCGAGCCGAGCGGCTTCGGCGAGCCGCCGGTGGGCGCCGGTCACGGGCCGGATCTCGCCGGCGAGGCCGACCTCGCCGAAGGCGACCGCCCGCGGAGGAAGCGGGCGGTCGGCATACGAGGAGGCCATGGCGAGGATGAGGGCGAGGTCCGCCGGCGGCTCGGCGATGCGCACCCCGCCGACCGTCGAGGCGTACACCTCCTGGCTGGACAGGGGCAGGCCGCAGCGCCGGGTGAGGACGGCGATGGCCATGTTGACCCGGCCGGCGTCGAGGCCGCTCGTCGCGCGGCGCGGAGTGGGGATCGACGTCGGGGCGACCAGGGCCTGGACCTCCGTGACGAGCGGTCGTCGCCCCTCGAGGGTGACGGTCACGCAGGTACCGGGGACGGCGACCGCCGTGTGCGAGAGGAAGAGGCCGCTCGGGTCGTCGAGACCGACGATGCCGACGTCGGAGAGGTCGAAGCAGCCGACCTCGTCCGTGGGTCCGTAGCGGTTCTTGACGGCCCGGACCAGCCGCAGCCGGCTGTGCCGGTCGCCTTCGAAGGCGATGACGACGTCGACGAGGTGCTCGAGGGTGCGTGGCCCGGCGACCGACCCGTCCTTGGTGACGTGGCCGACGAGGAGGACGGCGATGCCCCGGGACTTCGCCGCGTGGATGAGGGCGGCGGCGACCTCGCGGATCTGAGCGACATTGCCGGCCTGGCCTTCGATGTCGGCGCTCGCGACCGTCTGGACCGAGTCGACGACGAGCAGGTCCGGCCGGACTGCCTCGAGCTGGCCGAGGACCGTGGCCAGGTCGGTCTCGCTCGCAAGGTAGAGGGTGCGGGCCATCGCCTCGATCCGCTCCGCACGCTGGCGGACCTGGGCCGCCGACTCCTCCCCGCTGACATAGAGGACGGGGCGCTCGTGGCGCCGTGCGTGTCGGGCGGCGACGTCGAGGAGGAGGGTCGACTTGCCGATGCCGGGTTCGCCGGTGACGAGGACGACGGAACCGGGGGTGAGGCCCCCGCCGAGGATCCGGTCGAACTCGGCGACGCCGGTCGGGCGCGCCGCGGTCCGGGACGCGTCGACGTCGCGGATCGGCATCGCCGGGTGGGCGGCGGGAGCCGCGGTCGTCGTACGGCGGGGAACGCCACCGTCCTCGACGAGGGTGCCCCACGCGTGGCACTCCCCACACCGGCCGGCCCACTTGACCGCCGTCCAGCCGCATTCCGTGCACCGGTACCCCGCCGACCGCGCCGTCTTGACACCCATGGCCCAGACCGTATGCCGAGTCACCGACACCCCCCCTGGCCCCCGGGACGGGCATACGGGCGAGGAGCGGCTCCTGAGGTGAGTGGGGAACACATCGGAAAGTTGAGTCGTTTACACTCATAGGGACGGCGGGGTGCCGTCCCGACCACACAGTCACCGTTGAGGAGCAGTCAACATGGCCACCTATGACCCCTTCCGTGAGCTCGACCGAATCGTCTCCGGCGCGTTCCGCGCCCCATCGGCCGCCGGGATGCCCATGGACCTCTACCGGACGGGCGAGCAGTTCGTCGCCCACGTCGACCTGCCCGGCGTCGACCCCTCCTCGATCGACATCGACGTCGAGGACCGCACACTGACCATCCGCGCCGAGCGCGCCACGGAGACCGCCGACGACGTCCAGTGGCTGTCGCATGAGCGGCCGAGCGGAACCTTCGCCCGCCAGCTGACCCTGGGGTACGGCGTCGCGCTCGACCAGATCGAGGCGAGCTATGTCGACGGCGTTCTCACGCTGACGATCCCCGTTGCCGAGGAGGCGAAGCCGCGCAAGATCTCGGTGAACCACACGGGCACGCCGAAGGTCGTCGAGAGCTCGGTGTCCGGTGGGGGCTCGTCGGACGCCGGCTGACGGGCCTCGCCCGGGGCGGGGATCCGGCGCGGGCGGCGCCCACCGAGCTGACGGCGAGGTTCGCACGGGAACGGTTCACGTCGCACGGGACGCCTCCCTTGTGACGTGAACCGTTCCCACCTGAGGCGAAGAACCGGAGGCGGGTGGGGTCACGCGAGGCGCCACCAGAGGTTGACGGCGTAGTCGACCTGCGTGCCGGGGTGGGACGCGAGAATCGCCTCGGCACCGGCTGGGGCGAACTCGATCCGCAGCACCGCCGCGAGGTCCTCGACGGAGGCGAACGCCCATCGGATCGTCAGCGGCATACGGGTGAACCCGTGGCGGGCCCAGAACCGCTCGACCGCCACCGGGTCGTAGGCCGGATGAGCTCGGGCGAACCACGTTCCGAAGGTCGAGCGGGTCGCGTCGTTGTCGACGACACAGACCGCACCGCCGCGACGCACGACCCGCAGTGCCTCGACGATCCCCGGCTCGGACCCGGCGCCGAAGAAGTAGGCCCATCGGGCGTGGACGAGGTCGACGGTGCGGTCGGCCAACGGGATGGCCTCGGCCGAGGCGCGGACGACCCCGATCCTCGCGCCCTCGGTGGCCGCGCCGGCGCACCGGTCCAGGGCCCTGCGGGCGAGCGGCGCTCGGGGCTCGAGCCCGATGACGGACGCCGCCCCGAGGGCGCGGAACCGGGGCAGGTGGAACCCGGTCCCGCATCCGACGTCGAGGACGTCGGCCCCCTGCCACGGGTGCAGTGACGCGATCGCCGCCTCGATGACCCCGTCGGGGTCGGCGGCGCGGTTCTCCGTCTCGTACGTGTCCGGGGCGTTCCAGATGTTGGGACTGGGGATGATGCCCCGCCCCGATACCTCCGTCACGCCTTGCGGGGTCGAGGCGCCCGTGGCCGCCCCGGAGGCGCCGCCGCGAGGGTCGCCGGGTGAACGAGCAGGGGCAGCAGCGCGCGCCCCGCCGGCGTGCGCTGGGCCGACCTGACGAGGTGGAGGTGGGCCTCGCCGCGGATGACGAGCTCGGCATACGCCGCGGGCCCCATGAGCTCGGTGAGCTCGTCGCGAAGGCTCCGGTAGACCGGCTCCCGGCCGACGTGGGCCTCGGTGTTGGCCGAGCAGTACCAGTCGAGGTCGTGGCCACCCGCGCCCCAGCCCCGCCGGTCGTACTCGCCGATGGAGATCTCCAGGTAGCTCGTCCCGTCCGTGCGCTCAACGGTCCGGTAGCCGCGCCGGGTCGGCAGCTGCCAGCACACGTCGGGTTTCGTCGTATGCGGGGGCACACCGGCGCGGACCGCGTGCTGGTGGAGCACGCAGCCGGGGCCGGCGGCGAACCCCGGCCGGTTGAGGAAGATGCAGCCGCCGTCGACGACCTGCGTCTTCGTCGCGCGTGGGCTGCCCGGCGGGTCGTCGGGGTCGAGCTCCTCCGGCTCCGACCACGCCGACGTCGCCGTCGTCCCCGGGTGGAGCTGCCACTCCTGCGCTGTCAGCTCCCGCACGACCTTCTTGACCCGTTTGAGGTCCTTGGAGTCGCTGAAGTGCGCGCCGAGCGTGCAGCAGCCGTCGTCCGGTCGGTCGGAGTAGATCCCCCGGCAGCCGGCGCCGAAGACGCACGTCCAGCTGGACGTCAGCCACGTGAGGTCGCAGCGGAACCGCTGGTCGCCGTTGGCCGGGTCGTCGAACTCGACCCAGGTCCGCGCGATGTCGAGGGGGGTCTCCGCCACGCGTCCACCCTAACGAGCACGGGCAGGCACTAGCGTTGGCCCGTGCGGCTCGGGGTCATCGACGTGGGTTCCAACACCGTCCATCTCCTCGTCGTCGACGCCCACGCCGGCGCCCAGCCGCTCCCGGCGAGCTCGCACAAGCTCGTCCTGCGGCTCTCCGAGCATGTCGAGGCCGACGGGCGCATCTCCGAGAAGGGGTCCGACCGGCTCGTCGCCTTCGTCGGCGAGTGCCTCGCCGTCGCCGAGGACCGGGGCGTGGAGGACCTCATGGCGTTCGCGACGTCCGCCATCCGTGAGGCGCCGAACGGCGAGGCGGTCCTCGCCCGGATCCGCGCCGAGGCGGGCGTCGACCTCGAGGTCCTGTCCGGCCGAGACGAGGCACGCCTGACGTTCCTCGCCGCTCGGCGCTGGTTCGGCTGGTCGGCCGGCACCCTCCTCGTTCTCGACATCGGCGGCGGCTCGCTCGAGCTCGCCCAGGGCATGGACGAGGACCCCGACGTCGCGCTGTCGCTGCCGCTCGGCGCGGGCCGGGTCACGCGCGACGTCCTTCCCGGCGACCCGCCGACGCCCGCGGCGATCCGGGACGCGCGCCGCCTGATCCGGGCCCGGATCGCCGCCGACCTCCGTCCGCTCGCCAAGGCGGGCTCCCCGGACCACGCCGTCGGGACGAGCAAGACGATCCGCTCGCTCGCGAGGATCGCCGGTGCGGCCCCCTCCTCCGAGGGCCCGTATGCCGAGCGCCGCCTGGCCCTGTCGGACGTCACCGAGGTCATCGGGCGGCTCTCGACGATGACGGCCGTCCGACGGGCGACGCTTCCCGGCGTGTCGGCCGCCCGGGCATCGCAGCTGCTCGGGGGAGCGCTCGCCGTCGAGGCCGCGCTCGACCTGCTCGGCGTCGGCTCCGTCGAGCTGTGTCCGTGGGCCCTTCGCGAGGGCCTCATCCTCCGACACCTCGACCAGCTCGGCTGACCCGACTCCACGCGGGTGGCCGCCCTCGGCATACGGGGTGGGGCGGTCCGGCCTCGTTAGGCTGGCCGGCATGGGTGCTGAGCAGCCGGCCGACGTCCCCGTCGCCCTGTCGACGGCTTCGGTGTACCCGGAGTCGTGCGCGGCTGCCTTCGACATCGCGGAGCGCCTCGGGTATGACGGCGTCGAGGTCATGGTGTGGACCGACCCGGTGACCCAGGAGGCCGGGGCACTCGCCGGCCTCGCCCGGCTCCACGGGATCCCCGTCGTCTCCATCCATGCGCCGACCCTCCTCGTGACCCAACGCGTCTGGGGGACCGACCCGTGGACCAAGGTCGACCGGTCCCTGCGGCTCGCCGACGAGGTCGGCGCGACGACGGTCGTCATCCACCCGCCGTTCCGGTGGCAGCGCGGCTACGCCGAGGAGTTCGTCGACGGCGTGCGCGCCCGCGAGGACGCGTGGGGCATCGCGCTCGCCGTCGAGAACATGTACCCGTGGAGGGCCCGCTCCCGGGAGATCGAGGCGTACCTCCCGCACTGGGACCCGACGTCCTTGGACTTCCGGCACGTGACGCTCGACCTCTCCCACACGGCGACGGCCGGCGCCGACGCCCTGGCCTTGGCGGCGCGCCTCGGGACACGGCTGACCCACATCCATCTCGGGGACGGTTCGGGCTCGATGCGCGACGAG
>JAJXUB010000004.1 GCA_021783215.1 Actinomycetes bacterium
GCCGAACCGCGCGGAGGCGGACGGCGCCGCCGCTGCCGGCACCCGGGCCGCGGCCGCCGGAGCCGGGCGGCGCGCGGCGAGGACGGCGGGGGAGGGGATGAGGCCGGGCCCCGGCTTCGGCACACCCGGGGAGGCCGACGGCCCGTGAGCAGGCGCGCCCGCCTCCGGCCCGGGAGCAGGCGCGCCCGCCTCCGGTGCCGGCGGCTCCTGCGCGGGCTCGGGAACGTCGGTCGGCTCGTCGCTCACGGTCAACCCTTCTGCTCTGTCACGGTGACCTTCAGGATGCTGATCGCTGCTATGGGCGTGCCGTCGCCCTGGGGCGTCGACCCCTTGGCGGCGATCCTGTCGACAATATCCAACCCCGCGGTGACCCTGCCGAAGATCGTGTAGCCACCGGGGAGCGTCGTGTCCTTGTAGACGATGAAGAACTGGCCGCCGTTGCCTTTCGCCGTGTCCTGGGTGCGGGCCATGGCGAGCGTCCCTCGCGGGTAGAGGTTGTCGGCCGGGGCGTTCTCCACGCCGAAGCCGTAGCCCGGAGTCCCCGTGCCGGTCCCCGTCGGGTCGCCGCACTGGAGGACGTAGATGCCGCTCGTCGTCAGGCGGTGGCAGGGACTGTCGGCCCAGTAGTCGAGCGTGGCCAGCTGGACGAACGAGGCGACCGCCTGGGGAGCCTTGGTCCCGTCAAGGGTGGCCGTGATGTCCCCACAGTTCGTCGTGAAGGTCGCGACGAAGGTCTTGCCCGCGGCCGTCTTCTTGTCCGGAAGCGTCAGCTTCGCTCCCGTTCCCAGGGGGCTCGGGGGCTGAGGGCAGCCGGCCGCGGTCAGTGCCGCCGTCGTCCTCGATGCCGGCGACGTGCTGTCGGCGGACCGGCTCAGGCCGATGGCGACGGTGCCGACGACCGCCAACGCCGCCGCGGCGCTCGCGGCGATCATCGTCTTCTGGCGCCGACGGTCGTGGCTCGCGCGACGCTCGGCGAGGGCGACCTGCCGCTTCTCCCACCGCCGTCGTGCGCGGGCGCGCTCCTGGGCCTTGGTCACACGCGAAGTCTAGAGAACCGGCCGTTCGGTCCTCGCGGGCGCCCTGACGAGACGGGTCCTGCCGAGACGAGTCGGTAGGCTGCCCGCGTGCTCACCGTCGCCTTTCCCGCAGCCGCCTTCGGTACGAACTGCTACGTCCTGGCGCCCGCCGCGGGGGAGGAGTGTGTCGTCGTCGACCCGGGGATCGGTGTCGTCGACACCCTTGGTGAGGTCCTCGCGGAGCACCGGCTCCGTCCTGCGGCCGTTCTCCTGACGCACGGACACGTCGACCACGTCTGGTCCGTCACGCCCGTATGCGGTGGGACGCTCGCTGCCTACGTCCACCATGACGACCGCTACCGGCTCAGGGACCCCCTCTCGCTCGTCGAGCCCGGCGTCCTGGCGATGTTCGAACGGCAGTTCGGGCAGCGCCCGACCTGGGTCGAGCCGAGCGACGTCGTCGAGGTCCGGAACGCGGCGACGGTCACCGTGGCCGGACTCGACCTCGGCGTGCTGCACGCCCCAGGGCATACGGAGGGGTCGGTCATGTTCGCCGTCGGCGAGGTGCCCGACGCCGTCCAGGTCGACGAGCCCATCGACGGCACGGTCCTGACCGGCGACGTCGTCTTCGCCGGCTCGATCGGGCGCACGGACCTCGCCGGCGGTTCCGAGGCGGACATGCGGCGGTCGCTGCGGGACGTCGTCCTCGCGCTGTCGGACTCCACGCTGCTGCTGCCCGGCCACGGCCCGGCCACGACGATGCGCCGGGAGCGGGCCACCAACCCCTACCTGAAAGGGCTGAGCGCACGGTGAGCACGAAGGTGGCCCCCCTGTCGGGCTTCCCCGAGTTCCTTCCCGCGGACCGGATCGCCGAGCAGCACGTTCTCGACATCATCCGGCGGACCTTCGAGCTGCACGGTTTCGCCTCGATCGAGACGCGAGCGGTCGAGCCCGTCGAACGGCTCCTCGGCAAGGGCGGCGACGCCGACAAGGAGATCTACGCCGTGACGCGCCTCGCGGCGGACCGCTCGGAGGCCTCGAGCGGGCAGGACGGCACCCACGAGCTCGGGCTGCACTTCGACCTCACCGTGCCGTTCGCACGGTACGTCGTCGAGAACGCGGGCAGGCTCCAGCTCCCGTTCCGCCGCTACCAGATCCAGAAGGTGTGGCGCGGAGAACGGCCTCAGGAGGGCCGTTACCGGGAGTTCACCCAGGCGGACATCGACGTCATCGACGCCGGCACGCTCGCCCCCCACTACGAGGCCGAGGTGCCCCTGGTGGTCGCCGAGATCTTCCGTCAGCTGCCGCTGCCGGGGTTCCGGATCCAGGTCAACAACCGGAAGATCCCCGAGGGCTTCTACCGCGGGATCGGACTCGCCGACGTGGCCGGCACCCTGCGGATCGTCGACAAGCTCGACAAGATCGGGCCGGACCGCGTCCGGTCCGCCCTCGTCGAGGCGGGGGCGAGCGCGGAGCAGGCCGCCCGCTGCCTGGCCCTCGCCGAGATCCGGTCCGAGGACCTGTCCTTCGTCGACCGGGTCCGCGCGCTCGGGGTCTCCCATCCGACCTTGACGGAGGGCCTTCAGGCCCTGTCCGCGGTCATGCGTGTCGGCCTCGACCTCGCCCCCGGCGCCCTCGTCGCCGATCTGCGGGTCGCGCGCGGGTTGGACTACTACACGGGAACGGTCTACGAGACGCAGATCGTCGGGCACGAGGGCTACGGGTCCGTATGCTCCGGCGGGCGCTATGACGCCCTTGCCTCCGACGGGCGCACGACGTACCCGGGCGTCGGCATCTCCATCGGGGTGTCGCGGCTGCTCGGCTTGCTGGTCCCGCGGCTCGGGCTCACCGGGTCCCGGAGCACGCCGACGTGCGTTCTCGTCGCGCTGCCGGCCGAGGCCGACCGGGCCGCGGCGATGCGGACGGCCACCACGCTGCGGGCCCGTGGCATACCGACCGAGGTGGCCCCGTCGGCGGACAAGTTCGGCAAGCAGATCCGGTATGCCGATCGTCGAGGCATCCCGTACGTCTGGTTCGCGACGGCCGAGGGCGACCAGGTCAAGGACATCCGCTCCGGCGAGCAGACCGGCGCCGACGTCGCGTCATGGCTGCCCCCGCAGGAGGACCTGCACCCCGGCATACGCCTCCGTCCGAGGTGACCGCAAGCGGAACCCGGTGGCGGGTCACCTCGGACGGGCGAAGGACGGGGCCGGCGGGCGCAGGCCGGCGTCGCGGAGCTCGAGGAGGGCCAGCGACGCGATGACGTCGGCGTCGCCACGGCGCCAGGCGCTCCCGGGGTCGTCGCTGATCCGCGCGAGCCTCGTCAGCGGCTGGCGAGCCATCGCTCGCAGGGCGAAGAGATCGAGGTCGGCCGCACCGTCGATGAACCGCTGCACCGACGCCGCGCGCCGGATGAACCGGCCGCGGACGAGCGCCCACACGACGACGGCGCACACGCTCGGGACGAGCGCCGTGGTCCAGCCGAGGACCACGGCGAGCCGGTCGACGCCGGAGACCAACGTCGTGCCGACCGACTCGATGCTGGCGCCCACTCCGGCGGCGTCGCGGAACGGCACTGCGAGCCGGTCGTCCAGCACGGGCAGGTTGGACAGGTTGTGGCCGGCCGTCGTCATGACCCCGTGGAAGCTGGTCCCGGCCTCCTGCAGCTGGCGCGCGGGGCCGGCGAGGCTCGTCACGGCATCGTGGACGACGCGCCCGACCCACGCCCAGACGAGGCACCAGAGGAGAACACCGACGTCGGACAGAAGCTGGCCGAGGCGGCGGGCGGGCAGGTCGGCATAGAGCTTCACGGCGGGTCTCCCACGAGAAGGACGGCAACAGGTGCGGGACTAGACTCGCAGCGCGGCTTGAGGACCGCAGCCTTCCCGGCGGCAATGGCGCCGCCCTGACTCGAAGAAGGAACGGATTTCCGTGAAGATCGGCATCCCCAGAGAGATCAAGGACAACGAGTTCAGGGTGGGCATCACGCCCGTCGGGGTGCATGAGCTCACCGCTCACGGGCACGAGGTGCTCATCGAGAAGGGGGCCGGCGAGGGCTCGTCGATCAGCGACGACGAGTTCAGCGGCGCCGGTGGCCGCATCGTGGGCGTGGCCGACGACGTCTGGGGCGAGGCCGACATGGTCCTGAAGGTCAAGGAGCCGGTCGAGGCGGAGTACCACCGCCTCCGGGACGACCTCATCCTCTTCACCTACCTCCACCTCGCCGCCGACGAGCCGCTCACCCGTCAGCTCATGAGCACGCGGACGACGTCGATCGCCTACGAGACGGTCCAGCTGCCCTCGGGGATGCTGCCGCTGCTCTACCCGATGTCGGAGGTCGCTGGGTGCCTGGCGCCCCAGGTCGGCGCCCACGCCCTCATGAAGACGCAGGGCGGCCGAGGGGTCCTCCTCGGCGGCGTCGGCGGCGTCGCCAATGCCAAGGTCGTCGTCATCGGTGCCGGCGTCGCCGGGCAGAACGCCGCGAACATCGCCCTCGGGATGGGGGCGAGCGTCACGCTGCTCGACACCGACCTCGACAAGCTCCGTATGTCGTTCTGGCGGTATGACAACCGGGTCGCCCAGATCGCCAGCTCGGACATGGCCATCAGGGAGCAGGTCATCGCGGCCGACCTTGTCATCGGCACCGTCCTCATCCCGGGCGCCAAGGCCCCGAAGCTCGTCACCGACGCGATGGTCGCTCAGATGAAACCCGGCTCGGTCCTCGTCGACGTCGCCATCGACCAGGGCGGCTGCTTCGAGGGAAGCCATCCGACGACCCACTCCGACCCGACGTTCACCGTTCACGACGCGGTCTACTACTGCGTCGCCAACATGCCCGGTGCCGTCCCGAACACCTCGACCTGGGCACTCACCAACGCGACCCTCGCCTATGCCGTCCGCATCGCCGACAAGGGGTGGAAGGACGCGCTGCGCGCCGACAAGGCACTTGCCCTCGGGCTCAACACGTACGCCGGTCAGGTGACCTGCGGCCCGGTCGCCGAGGCGTTCGGCATGGGCTCGACACCGCTGGACGAGGCGCTCGCCTGAACACACCGGCGCCCGCGGCGGCTCGCTCGACCCCCGTCGAGCGGGCCGCGCGCGCGTGGCTCGGTCACCTGCATGTGGAGCGGGGCGTCTCCCCGAACACCCTCGCGTCCTACCGCCGCGACCTTGCCCGGTACGCCCGTTATCTCGCTGACAGCGGCATCGTGGACCCCTCGGACGTCACCGAGGCCGTCGTCGCCGGCTTCCTCGCCAGCCTGCGCGAAGGCCGTCCGGCGGTGGGCGACATCCCGGCGGTGACGCCGCTCGCTGCGTCGTCGGCGGCGCGGACACTCGTCGCCGTCCGCGGCTTCCACCGCTTCCTCGCCCTCGAAGGGACGACGCGTGACGACCCCGCCGCCGCGGTCGCGCCACCGCGGCCGCCCTCGCGCCTGCCGAAGGCGCTGTCGGTCGCCGACGTCGAGCGGCTCCTCGAGGCCGCCGTGGGGGACACCCCCGTCGCGCTGCGGGACCGAGCGCTCCTGGAGGTGCTCTACGGGACGGGGGCGCGGATCAGCGAGGCGGTCGGTCTCGACGTCGACGACGTCGAGACCGAGACGGGAGTGGTCCGCCTCTTCGGGAAGGGCGGCAAGGAGCGGCTCGTGCCCGTCGGGTCGTATGCCGCGGCGGCGCTGACGGCCTACGTCGTCCGCGGCCGGCCGGCCCTGAGCGGCAAGGGTCGCGGCACACCGGCCGTCTTCCTCAGCTCGCGCGGCCGACGGCTCTCGAGACAGAGTGCGTGGGCGGTCATCCAGGCGTGCGCCGAGCGGGCCCACCTCACCGGGCACGTGTCCCCGCATACGCTCCGGCACTCGTTCGCGACCCATCTGCTCGAAGGCGGCGCCGACGTGCGGGTCGTCCAGGAGCTGCTCGGGCACGCGAGCGTCACGACGACGCAGATCTACACGATGGTCACCGTCCAGCAGCTACGCGAGGTGTACGCCCAGAGCCACCCGCGCGCCCGCTGATAAGGTCTGACGGACCGCACGACCCACGGGGAGAAGGCATGGATCCCGAGGCGATGACCGCGCCGCACACGCAGACCGACGCGGCCTCGCCGACCCCTGTGAGCGGCCAGCTGCCTGGGACCGAGAGCGCCGGGACCGGCCAGCTCGGTCCGACCGGGCGCATCCTTCCGGCGTTCCCGACCCCGCCAGCGCTCGCCTCCCACGGGCCGGCCCGGGTCATCGCCCTGTGCAACCAGAAGGGCGGCGTCGGCAAGACGACGACGACGATCAACCTCGGAGCGGCCCTCGCGGAGTACGGGCGCCGGGTCCTCCTCGTCGACTTCGACCCCCAGGGCGCCCTGTCCGTCGGCCTCGGCCTGCCGATCAACCGGATCGACCTGACGGTCTACAACCTCCTCATGGAGCGGGGTCACGACGTCCACGACGTCATCCACCACACGAAGGTCGACGGGCTCGACGTCATCCCCGCGAACATCGACCTGTCGGCCGCGGAGGTCCAGCTCGTCGGCGAGGTGGCCCGCGAACAGATCCTCGCCCGAGTCCTGCGGCCCGTCCTCGACGAGTACGACGTCGTCCTCATCGACTGCCAGCCGTCCCTCGGGCTCCTCACCGTCAACGCCCTAACGGCGGCCCACGGGGTGCTCATCCCGCTCGAGTGCGAGTTCTTCGCCATGCGCGGGGTGGCCCTCCTCGTCGAGACGATCGAGAAGATCACCGACCGGCTGAACCCCCGCCTCCAGATCGACGGCATCCTCGCGACGATGTACGACGGACGCACCCTCCACTCGAGGGAGGTCGTCTCCTCCGTCGTCGAGCACTTCGGCGACCTCGTCTTCCACACGGTGATCAGCCGGACCGTCAAGTTCCCTGACGCCACCCTCGCCGCCGAGCCCATCACCTCGTATGCCTCGACCCACGGGGGAGCGAACGCCTACCGGCAGCTTGCCCGGGAGCTCATCGCCCGAGGGGACGCGGCCTAGCCGATGACCGAGCAGGTAACGCCGGGAGGCGTCATCACGCGCCGCGCCGCCGAGGACACGTTCGAGGTCCACCTCGACGTCTTCTCCGGTCCGTTCGACCTTCTCCTCGGGCTCATCGGCAAGCACAAGCTCGATATCACCGAGGTGGCCATTGCCCAGGTGACGGACGAGTTCGTCGCCCATATCCGCGCGGCGCAGGCGGACGAGCGCGAGTGGGACCTGTCGCAGGCCTCGGAGTTCGTTCTCGTCGCGGCGACGCTGCTCGACCTCAAGGCGGCCCGGCTCCTGCCCAACGCGGGCCTGGCCGACGACGATGACCTCGCGCTCATCGAGGCGCGGGACCTGCTCTTCGCCCGGCTGCTCCAGTACCGCGCCTTCAAGGACGTCGCGGCGGCGTTCGCCGAGCGGCTGTCCGGGCCCGGACGGATGACCCCCCGGCAGGCCGGCCTCGAGCCGGAGCTCGCCGGTCTGCTGCCCGAGCTCGTCATGGGCATCACACCCGACCAGCTCGCCCGTATCGCCGCGCGGGCCATGGTGCCCCGGACCCCCGAGACGGTCGCCCTGGACCATCTGCACGTCTCCGCTGTCAGCGTCCGGGACCAGGCGGCCATCCTCGTCAGCCGTCTGCGGCGTGACCGGCAGGCGTCCTTCCGGACGCTCGTCGCCGACGCGGACACGACGCTCGTCATCGTCGCCCGGTTCCTCGCCCTCCTCGAGCTCTATCGGGACCAGTCCGTCGTCCTCGACCAGGCCGAGGCGCTGGGGGAGCTCACGGTCCGGTGGACCGGGACGGACGAGGGCGACCTCGACGTCGGTCGTGAGTTCGACGAGGACGACGCCGACGACCCCGAGGAGGCGCTGGCTCGACTGGCCGCGGCCCAGGAGCAGGATGGTGACGATGAGTGACGAGCAGCCGGACACCCCGGCGACCGACGAGACCGGCGTGCCTGCGGAGGTGTTCGACGTCGACGACGTCGGTGGCGGCCTACGAGGCGCGCTCGAGGCGGTCCTCATGGTCGTCGACCAGCCGATCCCTGCCGTCGACCTCGCCGCGGCCCTCGGGCGTCCGGTCACCGACGTCGAGAGCACCTTGGACGCCCTCGACGCCGAGTATGCCGAGGCGCACCGCGGCTTCACCCTTCGCCAGGTCGGCGGCGGGTGGCGGATGTACAGCCGCGCCGAGTACGCGCCGGCCGTCGAACGCTTCCTCCTCGACGGCCAGCAGGCCCGTCTGACCCAGGCATCGCTCGAGACCCTTGCGGTCATCGCCTACCGGCAGCCCGTGGCCCGCTCCCGCGTCAGCGCCGTGCGCGGGGTCAACGTCGACGGTGTTGTCCGTACCCTGCTGACGCGTGGCCTGATCACCGAGGTCGGCCGTGACGACCACTCCGGCGCCACCCTCTACGGCACGACGGGCTTCTTCCTCGAGCGGCTCGGCCTCGGCTCGCTCGACGAGCTCCCGGCGCTCGCGCCGTACCTTCCCGAGGCCGACACTCTCGACGAGATCGCAGAACAGGGGCGCTGGTGACACCTCCCAAGAACCGGACCGGTGGCGAGTCCGCACGGAACGGGAACCCCCCTCGCGGAGGGCGACCGGCACGGGTCGCCGGACCGCAGCGAACCCCCGGGTCGGGGCGGCGTCCTCGCCGCGGCGCGGCAAAGCCCGCGGTCCCGCAGGTCGACGTCCACGACCCGGACGGCATACGGCTCCAGAAGCTGCTGGCGCAGGCGGGAATCGGGTCACGGCGCGCGTGCGAACAGCTCATCACCGATGGGCGGGTAGCCGTCGACGGCGTGGTCGTCCGTGAGCTCGGTGTCCGCGTGGACCCGACCAGGCAGGCCATCCACGTCGACGGCGAGCGCGTCGCCCTCGACGAGACGAGGGTCTACCTCGCCTTCAACAAGCCGACGGGCGTCGTCACGACGATGGACGACGAGCTCGGCCGGCCGAGCATCCAGGACTACCTGGAGCGCCACCCCGAGCGGCTGTTCCATGTCGGCCGCCTCGACGTCGACACCGACGGCCTGCTCCTGCTGACCAACGACGGTGAGCTCGCCCACCGGCTCCAGCACCCGAAGTACGGCGTTCCGAAGACCTACGTCGCCGTCATCCCCGCCCCGCTGCCGCGGGATCTCGGCCGACGCCTCCGCGAGGGTGTCGAGCTGGACGACGGGCCGGCTCGCGCCGACGGGTTCCGAGTCGTCGACAGCCAGCCGGGCAAGGCGATCGTCGAGATCGTCCTCCACGAGGGACGCAAGCACATCGTCCGGAGAATGCTCGAGGCCGTCGGACACCCGGTCATCAGCCTGACCCGAACCCAGGTCGGCCCGATCCATCTCGGCGACGTACGACAGGGACGCACCCGCGCCCTGACCGAGGCGGAGGTCCGCGCCCTCTACAAGGTTGTGGGGATGTGACGCGGGTCCACATCGTCGGGACCGGGCTGATCGGGGCTTCGCTCGGCCTCGCGTTGAGCAAGGCCGGGTATGCCGTCACCCTCGCCGACCAGTCGCCCACCTCGGCGGCCCTCGCGAGGGACCTTGGCGCCGGCCGGCTCGACGACCCCGCTGACGCCCCCGATGTCGTTGTTGTCGCGACCCCGCCGGACGTGACGGCGCGAGTCGTCGTCGAGGCGCTGGGTCGTTGGCCGTCCTCGACGGTCGCCGACGTCGCCTCCGTCAAGGGGGCGATCCTGCGCGAGGTGACCGCGGCCGGCGCGGACACGAGCCGATATGTCGGGGCTCACCCCATGGCCGGTCGTGAGAGGTCGGGGGTCATCGCCGCCCGGGGGGACCTCTTCGAGGGTCGCGCGTGGGTCGTCTCGCCCGGACCGGACGCCCGGCCCGGATGTGTCGAGGCGGTCCGGGCGCTCGGGCACGACGCCGGGGGATCGGTGGTCATCCTGACCCCCGATGACCACGACGCCGCCGTCGCGGCGGTCTCCCACGTGCCGCAGGTCGCCGCATCGCTCGTCGCCGCACGGCTCGCGGCGCTACCCGACTCCGCCGTCGAGCTCGCCGGGCCCGGTGTCCGCGACGTGACGAGGATCGCCGCGAGTGACGCCCAGCTCTGGACCCAGATCCTCGCCGCCAACGCCCCGGCCGTGCGGGTCGTCCTCGCCGACGTCGTTGCCGACCTCGAGCGCATCGTCGACGCCTTGGACCGGCTCGCCTCGAGCGAGGGGGGCGCCGCCCACGGAGCCCGCGCTGACATTGCCGGCGTCATCGCCGCCGGCAATGCGGGGCGCTCGAGACTTCCGGGCAAACACGGTGGCGCGCAGACGGCATACGCGAGCGTGTCAGTCGTCGTCCCCGACGAACCCGGCGCCCTGGCCCGGCTGCTCCACGACATCGGCGTGGCGGGCGTCAACCTCGAGGACCTCCACCTCGAGCACGGCCTCGGCCAGCCGTTCGGGATCGCGGAGGTCATGGTCGTTCCGTCCGCCCGCGGACAGCTGTCCGGCGCGCTGGAGGCGCACGGCTGGAGGCTTCACTCATGACGGCCACAGCGCCGGTGCAGGTCGCCATCGACGGACCGTCCGGATCCGGGAAGTCCAGCGTCTCCAAGGCCGTCGCCCGCGCGCTGGGCGTCGGCTACCTAGACACGGGAGCGATGTACCGCGCGCTCGCGTGGTGGTGCCTCGACACCGGGGTCGACCTCGGCGACCGCGAGGCCGTCGCCCGAGAGGCCGCTCGTATGCCGCTGGTCCAGTCCAGCGACCCGTCGAACCCGACCGTCGCGATGGGTGGGCAGGACATCTCCACGGCCATCCGGTCCGAACGGATCACCAAGGCCGTGACCGCCGTCGCGACCAACACCCTCGTCCGGCCGGTCCTCCAGCAGCGCCAGCGGGAGGCCATGGCGTCGATCGCCTCCGCCACGGGAGGGGTCGTCGCCGAGGGACGGGACATCACGACCGTCGTCGCCCCGGAGGCGGACGTGCGGATCCTCCTCACGGCGAACGAGGCCGCCCGGCTCGTGCGCCGGTCCACCGAGATCCACGGCACAGCCGACATGGCAGCCGTCGAGGCGACGAGGGACCAGATCGTCCGCCGTGACGCCGCCGACTCGACGGTTTCGAACTTCATCGACGCGGCGCCGGGGGTCGTCGTCGTCGACACCTCCGACCTGGACTTCGACGAGAGCGTCGCCGCGGTGCTTGCGGTCGTCGACGGCCGCCCCGGTGAGCGACAATAGGAGGTCCGCCACCCGCATGCCCGAAGGACCCGTTGTGACCGACACTCCCGCACGGCCCGTCGACGAGGCCGCCATCGAGCGGGCCCTGAGGATCGGGCTCGACGAGTTCGACCTGTCCGAGGAGGACCGCGCGCTCCTCGAGGGCGCCGACGCCGGCTCAGGTGGTGATGCCGACGAGGGCCCGCTGCCGGTCGTCGCGGTCGTCGGCCGTCCGAACGTTGGCAAGTCCACCCTCGTCAACCGCATCCTTGGCCGCCGCGAGGCCGTCGTCGAGGACACGCCCGGGGTGACACGCGACCGGGTGGCCTACGAGGCGGAGTGGTCAGGACGGCGGTTCACGCTCGTCGACACGGGTGGCTGGGCTCTCGATGCGAGCGGCATCCATCTCCGGGTCGCCGAGCAGGCCGAGATCGCCGTCGAGCTCGCCGACGTCGTCGTCCTCGTCGTCGATGCCGTCGTCGGCGCCATGGACGACGACGAGGCCGTCGTCCGGATGCTGCGCCGGTCCGGCAGACCCGTCGTCCTCGTCGCGAACAAGGTCGACGACCAGCGCATCGAGGCGGACGCGACCGCCCTGTGGAACCTCGGTCTCGGCCAGCCGTGGCCCGTTTCGGCGCTTCACGGACGGGGCAGTGGCGACCTGCTCGACGCGATCCTCGACGTGCTGCCCACGGTGTCGGCGGTGGCCGGGGCCTACTCACCCGGTGGGCCGAGGCGTGTCGCCCTCATCGGGCGGCCGAATGTCGGCAAGTCCTCGATGCTCAACAAGCTCGTCGGTAGTGAGCGCGTCGTCGTCGACGAGGTCGCCGGGACGACGCGCGACCCGGTCGACGAGCTGATCGAGCTCGGCGGCAGGACGTGGCGGTTCGTCGACACGGCCGGCATCCGTCGGCGGGTCCACATGACCACGGGAGCCGACTTCTATGCGTCCCTCAGGACCCGGTCCGCGCTCGAGAAGGCCGAGGTGGCCGTCGTCCTCATCGACGCGGGCGACTCGGTCACCGAGCAGGACGTTCGCGTCATCCAGCAGGTCGTCGAGGCCGGACGCGCGCTCGTCATCGCCTACAACAAGTGGGACACGGCGGACGAGGAACGACGGCACTACCTCGAGCGGGAGATCGAGCGCGACCTCGCCCACGTCCAGTGGGCCCCGCGGGTCAACGTGTCCGCCCGGACGGGGCGCCACCTGGAAAAGCTCGTGCCGGCCCTGGAGACGGCGCTCGCGTCGTGGGACTACCGCGTGCCGACGGGACGCCTCAACGCGTTCCTCGGCCAGGTCGTCGCGGCACACCCGCACCCGCTGCGTGGAGGCCGCCAGCCGCGCATCCTCTTCGCGACCCAGGCCGGGACCCGGCCGCCGCACTTCATCGTGTTCGCGTCGGGCTTCCTGGAGGCGGGGTACCGGCGGTTCCTCGAGCGTCGGCTACGCGAGGAGTTCGGCTTCGAGGGGACCCCGATCGACGTGTCGGTGCGCGTGCGGGAGAAGCGGGCCCGGTGAGCCGTAGGCCGTTCCGGAGCGCCGCGCGCGGGTCGCGAGGCGGTTGGGCCGGCTCCGGCGGGGTCCGGTAGAGTCGCATCCGCTCCGCGAGGGGTGAAAGCCACGGGCTGTGGCGCAGCTTGGTAGCGCACTTGACTGGGGGTCAAGGGGTCGCAGGTTCAAATCCTGTCAGCCCGACTGTGTGATCTCTCAAGAGATCGGCGACAGACCGGACCTACTACTGGGTCCGGTCTTCGTGGTTTCGGGGGGTCGTCTGGTGGGTTCTTTGGGTGCTCCGGTGGGCTGGTGGTCGCGGTCGTCGGTGGTCGGACCGGGCGGCGCAGGAGGGCCCCGGTGCCTGGAGCTCGGCGGTCGTGCTCGGCTGCACGGGTTAGGCGTGCAGCCTGCCTGCCGTGCCGGCCAGTCGGAGGTGGAGACCATCCCGCTCGCGTCGCGTTCGTCGACGCCTACGCCCGCCGGATCCTGGGGTGGCGGTGCGGCGCGTCGATGACGGCCCAGCTTGTCCCGGACGCGCCCGAGGACGCGGGGTGGACCCGGCAACGCACCGGTGCCACGGTGGACTCCGTTGTGGAGGCGACAGCTTCGACGACGCCCGGGCGGGGACGATCAACGGGTCAGACAAGAGCGGGGGGTCGTTCTTCCCTGCAGGAGAGTGGTGTCCGAGGGGGGACTTGAACCCCCATGCCCTATGTGGGCACTAGCACCTCAAGCTAGCGCGTCTGCCAATTCCGCCACCCGGACAAGGTGTGTTGATGCGCGGGGAGACGTTAGCACGGCCGCGACCCGCGCACGAAACCTGGCCGCCGGCATACCCTGTCCGCCATGGCGCAGGCACCGGAGGAGGAGGTCGTCCGGCTCTGCCAGGACCTCATCCGCATCGACTCGTCCAACTACGGCGACGGACGGGGAGACGAGACGGAAGCGGCCGCCTACGCCGTCGCGCGGTTGCGGGAGGTCGGACTCGACCCGCAGACGTACGAGTCCGCGCCCGGCCGCCCCTCGGTCGTCGTGCGGATCCCCGGGCGAGACCCAAGCCGTGGTGCCCTGTGCGTCCACGGCCACCTCGATGTCGTGCCGGCCGACGCCGCGGACTGGCAGGTCGACCCGTTCTCCGGTGAGCTGCGCGACGGGTGCGTGTGGGGACGTGGCGCCGTCGACATGAAGGACATGGTCGCCATGATGCTGGCCTCCGTCCGGCACCTGGCGCGCACCGGCGTGCAGCCCCCACGGGACCTCCTCCTCGTCTTCTTCGCCGACGAGGAGGCCGGCGGTCTGTGGGGCAGCCACTGGATGGTCGAGCACCATCCCGAGCTCTTCGACGGCGTCACTGAGGCAATCTCGGAGGTCGGCGGCTTCAGCGTCACCCTGCCGAACGCCACGACGGGACACGCCCAGCGCGTCTACCTCCTCCAGACGGCCGAGAAGGGCATCGCCTGGCTGCGGATCACGGCGCACGGCACCGCGGGCCATGGCTCGCTGCCGGCGGGCGAGACGGCGATCACACGCCTCGCTGCCGCCGTCACCCGCATCGCCGAGCACCCCTGGCCGCGAGAGGTCACCTCGTCCGTCGAGGACCTGCTGCGCGGGGTGGCACGGATCACCGGTGGGTCGTATGCCGGTGGCGCACCCGAGGACTTCCTTGCGCACCTCGGCGGGGCGGCGACGTTCGTCCGCGGGACGCTGCAGAACACGGCCAACGTCACGATGCTGGCGGCCGGCTACAAGCAGAACGTCATCCCGGCGTCCGCCTCGGCGAACGTCGACGCCCGGTTCCTCCCCGGCCAGGAGGACCTGCTCATGACGACCATCCGCTCCCTCGCCGGGCCGGGCATCGACGTCGAGGTGCTCCACCGCGACGTCGGGCTCGAGGCACCCTTCGAGACCCCCCTCGTGGCGGCCATGACGGCGGCGCTCACCGCCGAGGACCCCGGTGCCGAGGTGCTGCCGTATGCCCTGTCCGGCGGCACCGACAACAAGGCGCTGTCGACGCTCGGCATCTCCGGCTACGGGTTCGCCCCGCTGAAGCTGCCCGTCGAGCTCGACTTCGCCGGGATGTTCCACGGCGTCGACGAGCGCGTCCCGGTGGATGCGCTGCAGTTCGGGACGCGGGTCCTCCTGCGGTTCCTCGCGACCTGCTGAGCCGCCCGTCGGCGAGTCAGGCTGGGCGCGGCTGCGTCGTCGGGCGGCGCGGGGCGCGGATGATCCGACGGCGCAGCCAGGTGCGCCGTCGGCCGCCGCGGTAGACCCGCGTCCGGTGCAGCTCCCAGCGGCCGTACTCCGCATGCTCGACGAGGGCTTGACGGACGTCCTCCCGCGGCAGGACGCCGGGGAAGTCGATGACGAGGTACTCGTACTCGACCATGGGCACCCATTCTCGCCCGAATGCCGATACCGTCGAGCCATGACCGCTGACCCGCGTGCCGCGCTCAACGCCCTCGTCGCCGCCTTCGAGCGCCACCTCGAGGCGTGCTCGGAGGCACGCGGCAAGGAGGACCCGGCGGTGGCATCGGCGGCCGACCACCTTGCCGACGCCTTCGAGGCGTATGACGACGCTCTCCTCGCCGCCTACGGCGAGCTCACCCCCCTCGAGGTGTACGGCGACGACGAGGACGACGAGGACAGCGACGACGAGGACGACGACGAGGACGACGCGTCCGAGGACGTGGACCCGCACGACGACGAGGACGGCGAGGACGGGGTCTACTCCGGCTTCGACGGCGACTACGACGTCGAGGAACAGCGGGGCTGACCGGGTGGCGACGCCCTAGAGCGAGCCGAGCGACACCTCGTCGAGGGCCAGGCGGATCTCGTTCGGAACCACCGTGTCGAGGCCCACGAGCACCTGGGCGAGCTGCCGTTCCGTCCGGCACCCGACGACGGCGCACGCGACGGCCGGCCGGGCGAGCAGCCAGGCCAGGGACAGGGCCGCCGGCGTCGTCTCCAGACCTCGGGCCGCCGTGCCAACGGCATCGACCACCCCGCGGTTCGCCTCACCGAGCCGCGACTGCACCATCCCGGCGAAGGCGGCCGAGGCGCCGCGGGAGTCCGCCGGGGTCGAGTCGCGGTACTTTCCGGTGAGGATTCCTCCGCCGAGCGGCGACCATGCCATGAGGCCGACTCCCAACGATGCGGCCGCCGGCACGAGCTCGTGCTCGGGCACGCGTTCAAGCAGGGAGTACTCCACCTGGTCGGCGACGAGCGGCATACGGGCCGTCTCGGCGAGCGAGTACGCGCGGGCAAGCTGCCACCCGGCGTAGTTGGAGACTCCGACGTAGCGGGCCCGGCCGGAGCGCCAGGCCCACTCGAGGGCGCCGATGGTCTCCTCGAGCGGCACCGAGTCCGACCACGTGTGCGCGAGCCATAGGTCGACGTGGTCGGTGGCCAGCCGCGCCAGGGACGTGTCGAGCTGGGCCATGAGGCCCCGGCGGGAGACGTCGACGACGCGTCGTCCGCTCGTTCGGGAGATGCCGGCCTTCGTGCACACCGTCACGGCGTCCCGGCCGACATCGGCGAGCAGCCCTCCGAGAATCGTCTCGCTCGCGCCGTCGCCGTACGTGTGCGCCGTGTCGACGAGGTCCCCGCCGGCGTCGAGGAACCGGGCGAGGAGCCCGCGGGCCTCGTCCGGCGGGGTCCGCGTGCCCCACGTGAGCGTCCCGAGAGCAACGGCTCCCGTCGTCAGGCCCGAGCGGCCTAGGCAGGAGCGTCGCATGGACCGAGGCTAACCGCCTTGGGGTCCCCCTTGCGGCACCGTCGCCGCGTCGTATGTCACCCTGGAGCATCAGCGCCCGCGCCGCCCGGGCTCGACGTTCTGACCGGAAGAGACATGGACCTCAGCTACCTGCATTCCTTGATCCTTGGCGCCGTCGAGGGCATCACGGAGTTCATCCCCGTGTCCTCCACCGCCCACTTGCGCATCGTCGAGTCGATCATGAAGATGAAGACGGACGATGCGACGGTCACGGCATACACGGCGATCATCCAGGTGCCGGCGATCCTGGCCGCGCTCATCTACTTCTGGGGCAAGATCGTCCGGCTCGTCGTCGCGTGGTTCCGGGGGGTCAGGGACCCGGAGGCCCGCAAGGCGCATGACTACACCCTCGCGTGGGCGGTCATCGTCGGCTCCATCCCCATCGGCATCGTCGGGCTCGCCCTCAAGGGCGTCATCGAGAAGATGAGCAACCTCTGGGTGGTCTCCCTGTCCCTGATCATCTTCAGCGTCGTCCTGTGGCTCGCCGAGCGCCGCCATGACCAGCTCGAGGCCAAGGAGCTCCAGCGTGGCGAGGGTGAGGTGACCGTGAAGGACGGGCTTGTCCTCGGCCTGGCCCAGTGTCTGTCGCCGATCCTCCCTGGCGTCTCCCGCTCCGGGGCCACGATCTCCTTCGGCCTCTTCCAGGGGCTCACCCGAGTCGCCGCCACGGAGCTGTCCTTCTTCCTCGCCATCCCGGCCCTCGTGGCCGCCGGCGGGTACGAGACATACAAGGAGCGTCACGGGCTGTCCCAGCTCCCCGCCGGCCCCCTCATCCTCGGGCTCGTCGTGTCCTTCGTTGTCGCGTACGCCTCGATCGCCTGGCTCCTGAGGTTTGTCTCGACGAACAGCCTGCGCTCCTTCGTCACCTACCGCGTCGCGGCGGGCGCGGCCATCGTCGTCGCCCTGCTCGCCGGGTGGGTCTCCGCAACCTGACCCGTGGCGACCTGTCTCCTGGTCCGGCACGGACACTCCGACGGCAACGCCGCCGGAGTCCTGTCCGGACGTACGCCGGGGGTCCTCCTCACCGACCGTGGCCGCGACGAGGTCGAGTCACTGGCCATGGCCCTGTCGGGCGCGCCCCTCGTCCGGCTGGTCTCCTCGCCGCTGGAGCGCTGTGTCGCAACGGCGGAGGCCATCGCCGCGGATCGTGACGGCCTCACCGTCGAGACGGACGAGCGCCTCGTCGAGTGCGGCTACGGCGCGTGGACCGGCCTGCCGCTGACGGAGCTGGTCGAGGACCCTCTGTGGCGGGTGGTCCAGGACCGGCCCGAGGACGCCCGGTTCCCGGCCTCGGACACCTACGTCGCCGAGTCGGTCGCCGAGATGGCGGCCCGCGCGGTGGCCGCGGTGCGTGGGCTGGACGCCGAGGTCGAGGCGACCTACGGGCCGCGCGCCGCCTGGGTCGCCGTCAGCCACGGGGACCTGCTCAAGGCTGTCGTCGGCGAGGCGGCCGGGAGCCCGCTGCGCACCTTCCAACGGATCGTCGTGGAACCCGCCTCCGTGGCTGTCGTCCGGTTCACCCCCGAGCGCCCGTTCCTCCTCGGCCTCAACACCGACGCCGGCCGAGTCGCCGCGCTCATCGCGGCGCATGCGAGCGCCGGGCACGACGCGACGCCGGGCGGCAGCACGGGTGAGGGGAGCTAGGGTCGGACCATGCCGATGACCGAGTACGACCCGCCGGAGCGCTTCGTCGCGGGCACGGTCGGGCCTCCCGGGCAGCGGACGTTCTTCCTCCAGGTTCGGTCCGGGATTCGGGTGACGAGCGTCTCGCTGGAGAAGGAACAGGTCGCCGTCCTCGCCGAGCGCATCGACGCCCTGCTGGACGGCCTCGCCTCGGCGGGGCTGGCGGCCGAGCCCGGTCCGCCCGACAACGAGCCGCTCGACGTGCCGTTGGACGACGAGTTCCGCGTTGTCGCGTTGTCGCTTGCCTGGGACCCGGTCCGACGCCGCATCGTCGTCGAGTGCCACGACGGTGACCCCGAGGGAGAGGAGCCCACCGCGTCGGTCCGTGTCGTCCTCACCGCGGACCAGGCGCGGTCGTTCGCGCGACGTGCCGCCGGTGTCGTCGCCGCCGGCCGGCCGCCGTGCCCCTTCTGCGGCGGCCCCCTCGACCCCGAGGGCCATATCTGCCCACGCGCGAACGGGTACCGGCGCTGACCGACGACGACCTCCTCCACGCACCGCTCCTGGTGGTCGGCCGGATCGAGCCCGCGTCGAACGTCGTCCTGCTCGTCCGGCTCGGTCCCGACGGGCGGTACGCCGTCCACAAGCCCGTCGCCGGCGAACGGCGACTGTGGGACTTCCCCGACGGGACGCTGGCCGGACGTGAGGTCGCCGCGTTCCTCGTCAGCGAGGCAGGCGGCTGGGACGTCGTGCCGAGGACGGTCCTCCGGTCCGGGCCCTACGGCACCGGGTCGACCCAGCTGTGGATCGGGGTGCCGGGGACCCCGCTGACGTCCGTCGCCGCGGTCGTCCCGGCCGCCGAGGTGCCCGACGGGTGGGTCGCTTCCTTCTCGGCGCAGGACGAGCAGGAGCGGGAGCTGACGGTCATCCATGAGTCGGCTGCCGACGTGCGGTCGCTCGCGGTCCTCGACGCCGTCCTCAACAACTCCGACCGGAAGGGAGCGCACGTCGCCCGCGACGACGCCGGGTGCCTTTGGGGCTTCGACCACGGGGTGACGTGCCACGTCGACCCCAAGCTGCGGACCGTCCTGTGGGGCTTCGTGGGCGCCCGGATCGAACCGGCGGACAGTGAGCGCCTCGACCGCCTGCTGGCCGCCGCACGCGTGGGCGGGGAGCTGCGGAAGTCGCTGTCCGCTCACCTGACCGAGCCCGAGGTCGAGGCGCTGATCGGTCGGGCGCGGAGGCTGCGGCATACGGGGGTCATGCCGGGGCCGGCACCGGGCTGGCCGAGCGTCCCGTGGCCGCCCCTGTGACGTGCCCCCGTTAGGCTGCCCGCGTGAAGTCATGGTCGGCGCCCGACATCCCGACGATTCCCGGCCATGGTGAGCCGCTTCGCCTGCGCGACACGTCCACAGGCGAGGTGCGTCCCGTGGGCCGCGGAGAGCGGGTCGGCGTCTATGTCTGCGGGATCACGCCGTACGACGCCACCCATCTCGGGCATGCGGCCACATACGTCGCGTTCGACGTCGTGGTTCGGGCGCTGCGGGACGCCGGCCACGCGGTCACCTACGTCCAGAACGTCACCGACGTCGACGACCCGCTCATCGAGCGCGCCGTGCATACGGGCGTCGACTGGGCCGACCTCGCCGCGTCGGAGACGGCGCTGTTCCGCGTGGACATGGAGGCCCTGCGGGTCATCCCGCCGGACGCGTACGTCGGGGTCGTCGAGTCCGTCGACCGGATCGCCGAGGACGTCGTCGCGCTCCTTGACACCGGGCATGCCTACACCGTCGCGGTGCCCGACGGGCCCGGCGAGGACGTCTACCTCGACATCGCCTGCTGCCCCCGGTTCGGCTCCGTCAGCGGCTGGACCCGGGCAGAGATGCTCGCTGTCTGGGTCGAGCGCGGCGGCGACCCCGAGCGCGTGGGCAAGCGCGACCCGCTCGACCCCCTCCTGTGGCGCGCCACCCGACCGGGGGAACCGCGGTGGCCGCACCCCCGGCTCGGGGAAGGTCGGCCGGGCTGGCACATCGAGTGCACGAGTATCGCCCTGGATCGCCTCACCGTGCCGTTCGACATCCAGGGAGGCGGCTCCGACCTCATCTTCCCTCACCACGAGATGAGCGCGGCCCAGGCCGAGGCCCTCACCGGCCGGACGCCGTATGCCGAGGCCTACGTCCACCAGGGGATGGTGGGCTTCGAGGGGTCGAAGATGAGCAAGAGCAAGGGGAACCTCGTCCTCGTGTCCCGCCTCCGGGAGGACGGCGTCGACCCGATGGCGATCCGGCTCGTCCTTCTGGCGCACCACTATGCCGAGGACTGGGAGTACACCGATGACCAGCTCGAGCGGGCCGGGGAGCGGCTCGCGACCTGGCGGTCGGCCTTCGACCGCGACGCCGGGCCCGATGCCTCACCGGTGGTGGCCGCCCTGCGTGCCGCGGTCGCCGACGACCTGTCGACACCGCGCGCCCTGGAGATCATCGACAGGTGGGCGAGCAAGCCGGGGGCATCGCCCACGGCGCCCGGCGCGGTCGCGTCGGCCGTCGACACGCTGCTCGGCGTCCACGGCTAGATGCCTGCGAGCCGGGGCGCTCAGGCGTCGGGCGGGTCGCTGCCGCGGCGGCGAAGGTACCGCTCGAACTCGCGGGCGATGGCGTCACCGCTGGCCTCCGGGAGGTCGGCCGTGTCCTGGGCCTCCTCGAGATCGGAGACGTAGTCGGCGACCTCTTCGTCGCTCTGGGCGAGCTCGTCGACCCCGCGCTCCCAGGCGCGCGCGTTCTCCTCGAGGTCGCCGTGCCGGATCGGTGCGTCGAAGAGCTCCTCGAGCCGGGACAGCAGGGCCAGGGTCACCTTGGGCGACGGGGAGTGCGGAGCGTAGTGGGGGACCGCCGCCCAGCAGGAGATCGACTCCAGGCCGGCCTGCGCCGCCGCGTCGGCGAGTATGCCGACGATCCCCGTGGGCCCCTCGTAGGTGCTCGGCTCGAGGTCGTGGCGATGGCGGGTGTCCTCGTCGTCGGACGTCGTCGTGACGGGGATTGGCCGTGTGTGGGCGACGTCGGCCATGAGCGCGCCGAGCGTGACGACCGTTGTCACGTCGGCGTCTCGGGCCAGCTCGAGGATCTCGATGGCGAAGGCCCGCCAGTGGAACGAGGGCTCGATGCCCTGGATGAGGATGACGTCCCGGCCGAGGGAGGTGTTGGTCGCGACGAGGATCCGCGTGGTGCGCCAGTGGATCCGGCGCTGCCCGCTGTCGACGACGACCCGTGGGCGCGTCACCTGGAAGTCGTAGTACTCCTCCGGGTCGAGGGCGGCGACGGGCTCCGCGCTCCAGAGGTCGGCGAGGTACTCGATGAGAGCCGTGGCCGCCTCACCGGCGTCGTTCCAGCCCTCGAAGGCCGCAATGAGGACGGGGTTGTCCAGCTCGGGCAGGTCCTCCAGCTCGATCATGTGCAGCCTCCCGTCGCCATGGCGCCACCCTACGTCCCGGCGCTGCGAGTCGGCCTCAACCGTCGGTCAGGTGCGGCGGCGTTGAGTCTCTCGATGGTCAGCGGTGGCGCCGCTGAGGGGCGCGGGCACGGGTGACCTCGTTCTCGAGGCGGGGCACCCGGGTGGCCGTCACGCCCCGGAGCGAAGGTCGCGGACGGGGCGACCGGGATGGATCTAGGGTGGGTCGCTGCAGTGCTGGTGCATGCGGAGCTTCGGAGGTCATTCTGAGCAACACGATTCCCGGTGAGTCGACTGGTCAGCGCGAGAGCGAGGGACTGCTGTTGCCGAAGGCCGTCCTGTGGGACATGGATGGGACCCTCGTCGACACCGAGCCGACGTGGATCGCCGCCGAGTACGCGCTTGTCGAGTCCTACGGGGGCTCCTGGAACGACGGGCACGCGCACAACCTCGTCGGGTCGGACCTGCGTGCCTCGGCCCGCTACATCCGTGAGCACACCTCCGTGACGCTGTCCGTCGACGGCATCGTCGAGCGGCTCACCGCCGAGGTCGCCGGCGCCATGGGGCGGGACGTCCCCTGGCAGCCGGGTGCCCTGGACCTCCTCGGCGAGGTGCGCGCCTGCGGCATCCGGACCGCGCTGGTGACGATGTCGTGGCGCCCGCTCGTGGACATCGTCCTCGCGGCGCTGCCACCAGGGTCGTTCGACACGGTGATCACCGGCGACGCCGTGACGCACGGGAAGCCGCACCCCGAGCCGTATGCCACGGCCTGCCGGGAGCTGGGCGTGGCACCCGCCGACTGCCTCGCCCTCGAGGACTCGGCCACCGGGGCGAGGTCTGCGGTCGGCGCGGGCTGCCGCGTCGTCGTCGTGCCGCATACGGTGCCCGTCGCGGCCATCGAGGGAACCGTCGCGGTCACCACGCTCGAGGGGGCCGGCATCGAGCGGCTCGCCATGCTGGCGGGGTTCTCGGGCGGCTGAAGACCGGCTCAGTCGTCGGCGGGCTCGACGTGGCCGGTGGCGGCGGGGTCGACGGCACGGCTCGTCGCATCGGCGGGCAGCGGCGGCGGCGTCCCGCCCCACGCGGGACACAGGTCACGGAAGTCGCACCAGTCGCACAGCCGCCCGGGGCTGGGGCGCCAGTCGCCGGTGTCGGCGGCCCTCTCGATGGCGGCCCACACGGCCTTGACGTTGGCCTGGAGGCCGAGGAGGTCGCGCTCCTCAGGGTAGTACCGCACGACCTGGCCGTCGCCGAGGTAGACGAGCTGGAGCAGGGTGGGAATCTCGCCGCGCAACCGCCAGAGGACGAGGGCGTAGAACTTCATCTGGAACAGGGCCTTGCCCTCGTAGCGCTCGGCAGGGGAGCGGCCCGTCTTGTAGTCGACGACCCGCATGGCCCCGGTGCCCGGGGCAACGTCGAGCCGGTCGATGTAGCCGCGGAGGGTGAGCCCGTCGACGTCGGTCTCGACGTAGAGCTCGCGCTCCGCGGGTTCGAGGCGAACCGGGTCCTCGAGGGTGAACCAGCGCTCGATGAGGCCACCCGCCTGGGCGAACCAGCCCGCTTCATCGAGATCGGGCGCGTCCTCGATCATGGCGACGAGACCAGGCTCCTCCTCGGTGAGCTCGGCCCACAGGCCGGGCAGGAGGCCGATGGCGTTCGCCGGGGTGCGTTCACCGGCCGGCAGGTCGAAGAGCCGCTCGAGGACCGCATGGACGAGCGTGCCCCGCGCGGCCGCGGGCGACGGAGGCGACGGGAGCCGGTCGACGACACGGAACCGGTAGAGCATGGGGCACTGTTTGAAGTCCGAGGCCCGGCTCGGGGACAGGGCAGGCGGCATACGCAACTCACTCCCAGGATCGACAGGCCAACCGTATGCCGCACCCCCGACAGCCACCCGGCTCCGCCCACGGCCCTCGGGTTCTAGCCCCCGGCGCAGAGACCCGGGCCGTCGCGCTGGAGCCCCGCAGGGTCGGGGAGGGTGTCAGTCGTCGGGGGTGTAGCCGAGGTTGGGGGCGAGCCAGCGCTCGGCCTCGGCGAGGGTCCAGCCCTTGCGCGCCGCATAGTCGGCGACCTGGTCCTGCCCGAGGCGTCCCACGGAGAAGTACCGCGACGATGGATGGCTGAAGTACCACCCGGACACCGAAGCACCCGGCCACATCGCCATCGACTCGGTGAGCCGGATCCCCGTGTTGGCCTCGACGTCGAGCAGGCGCCAGAGCGTCGACTTCTCGGTGTGGTCCGGACAGGCGGGGTAGCCCGGCGCCGGTCGGATCCCGACGTAGTCCTCGGCGATGAGCGCCGCCCGGTCGCGCCGCTCCGTCTCGTACCCCCACAGGTCGAGCCTGACCCGTTCGTGGAGCCGCTCGGCGAACGCCTCGGCAAGCCGGTCCGCGAGGGCCTCGAGCATGATCGCCGAGTAGTCGTCGAGCTCCTCCTTCAGCTGCGCCACCCTGGCCTGGGCCCCAAGTCCCGTCGTCACGGCGAACGCCCCGACGTGGTCGTCGAGGCCGGACCCGAGGGGCGCGACATAGTCGGCGAGCGACCGGTTGGGCACGTCTGCGCGGTGTTGTCCCTGCTGGCGGAGCATGTGGATCGTCGCAAGCGGCTCGGCCCGCTCGGCCCCGGCGTACACCTCGATGTCCTCGCCGGTGGAGGCGGCCGGGAACAGCCCGACGACGCCGTTGGCCGTGAGCCAGCCCTGGTGAACGACCCGGTCGAGGAGCGCCTGGGCATCGCCGTACAGACGCGTGGCCTCCTCCCCGACGGACGGGTCGTTCAGGATCTCCGGGAAGCGCCCCCTCATCTCCCACGCGAGGAAGAACGGGCCCCAGTCGATGTAGCCGCGCAGCTCGTCGATGGGGTAGTCGTGGAAGACCCGCACGTGCTGCGCGGCCGCGGGGTGCCAGTGCTTGGTTCCGACGGCCATCGTCTGCTGGGTGAGCATTCTCGGCAGCGGCGGGTGGTAGCCCGTCCAGTCGATCGGCGTATGCCGCCTCCTCGCCTCGGCAAAGGTGGCGAGGGGTCGTTCCGTCGCCTTCGCCGCGTGGCGCGCCCGCAGCCCGGCATACTCCGCTGACACCTCATCGAGGAGTCGCTGCCGCCCTTCGCCGGTGGACAGGAGGGCCGACGCGACCGGCACCGAGCGAGACGCGTCCTTCACCCAGAGGACCGGTCCGTGGTAGCGCTCGTCCACCTTGACGGCCGTGTGCGCCCGCGACGTCGTGGCCCCGCCGATGAGAAGGGGGATCTCGAACCCCTGCCGCTCCATCTCGGAGGCGACATTGACCATCTCGTCGAGGCTCGGGGTGATCAGGCCGGACAGCCCGATGATGTCGGCGCCGAGCTCCCGTGCAGCGTCGAGGATCTTCTGCGCCGGGACCATGACGCCGAGATCGTGGACCTCGTAGTTGTTGCACTGGAGGACGACGCCGACGATGTTCTTGCCGATGTCGTGGACGTCGCCCTTGACGGTCGCCGTGACGATGGTCCCGCGGGCGCGCCGCCGGCCGCCGTCGTTCGACGCCTCGATGAACGGGACGAGGTGGGCGACGGCCCGCTTCATGACCCGCGCGCTCTTGACCACCTGGGGGAGGAACATCTTGCCCGCCCCGAAGAGGTCCCCGACGACGTTCATCCCGTCCATGAGCGGGCCCTCGATGACCTCGATGGGATGGCCACCGGTGGAGGCGATCTCGAGCCGCAGCTCCTCGGTGTCCTCGACGACGTGCGAGTCGATCCCCCTGACCAGGGCGTGCGTGATCCGGTCGCGAAGGGGCAGCGACCGCCACGCCTCGGCGCCGGCGTCTGCGCTCGCGTCGCGGCTGGCGTTGAAGCGCTCGGCGATCTCAAGCAGCCGCTCGGCAGCATCCGGTCGCCGGTTGAGGACGACGTCCTCAACCCGCCCTCGGAGCTCCGGGTCGATCCCGTCGTAGTCGACGAGGGCACCCGCGTTGACGATCCCCATGTCGAGCCCGGCGCGGACCGCGTGGTAGAGGAAGACCGCGTGGATGGCCTCCCGGACCGGGTTGTTGCCGCGGAAGCTGAACGACACGTTGGAGATGCCACCCGACACGAGCGCGCCGGGCAGCGACTCCTTGACCCACCGGGTCGCCTCGATGAAGTCGGACCCGTAGGCCGCATGCTCCTCGATGCCCGTCGCGATGGCGAAGACGTTGGGGTCGATGATGATGTCCTCGGCCGGGAAGCCGACGTCCCGGGTCAGGATGTCGTAGGCGCGCCGGCAGACGGTCCTGCGCCGTTCGAGGGTGTCGGCCTGGCCGCCCTCGTCGAAGGCCATGACGACGACGGCCGCGCCGTACTTGCGGCATGCCCGGGCATGCTCGACGAACGGCTCGACCCCCTCCTTGAGGGAGATCGAGTTGACGATCGGCTTGCCCTGGATGGTCTTCAGACCGGCCTCGATGACGTCCCATTTCGAGCTGTCGACCATGACCGGTACCCGGCAGATGTCCGGTTCCGAGGCGACGAGCCGGAGGAAGCGGTCCATGGCAGCGACCCCGTCGATCATCCCGTCGTCCATGTTGACGTCGATGACCTGAGCGCCGTTCTCGACCTGCTGACGCGCGACGGAAAGGGCCGATGCGTAGTCGCCGGCCTTGATGAGGTTGCGGAACCGCGCGGACCCCGTGATGTTCGTCCGCTCGCCGATGTTGACGAAGAGGCTGTCCTCGTCGATGGTCACCGGCTCCAGCCCGGCGAGCCGCAGGGCAGGGCGGACCTTCGGGACGACGCGCGGTGCTGTCGTCGACACGGCGTCGGCGAAGGCCCTGACGTGCTCCGGCGTCGTCCCACAGCAGCCGCCGACGATGTTGGCGAGCCCGGCCGTCGCGAGCTCACCGACGACCGGCGCCATCGACTCAGGGGTGTCGTCATACTCTCCGAACGCATTCGGGAGCCCAGCATTGGGGTAGACGGACACGAACGTGTCGGCGACCCGCGCCAGCTCGGCGACGTACGGCCGCAGCTCGGCCGCCCCCAGTGCGCAGTTGAGCCCCACGGCGAGCGGTCTCGCATGGCGGACGGAGTTCCAGAAGGCCTCCGTCACCTGCCCCGACAGGGTGCGTCCTGAGGCGTCGGTGATCGTCCCGGAGATCATGACCGGCCACCGTCGCCCCCGCTCCTCGAAGAGCGTCTCGAGGGCGAAGACGGCCGCCTTGGCGTTGAGCGTGTCGAAGATCGTCTCGACGAGGAGGACGTCGGCGCCGCCGTCGACGAGCCCGCGCGCCTGCTCCCCGTAGGCGAGGACAAGCTCGTCGAAGGTGACGTTCCGGGCGCCGGGGTCGTTGACGTCGGGGGAGATCGACGCGGTCCGGTTCGTCGGACCGAGCGCGCCGAGGACGAACCGGGGACGGTCCGGACCACGGGCCGTCATCTCATCGCACGCCTGCCGGGCCAGCCGGGCCGACGCGATGTTGAGCTCGTAGGCGAGCTCCTCCATGCCGTAGTCGGCCAGCGAGATCCGCTGCGCGTTGAACGTGTTCGTCTCGATGAGGTCCGCGCCCGCCTCGAGGTAGGCCTCGTGGATACCGCGGATGACGTCCGGGCGGGTCAGGGAGAGAAGGTCGTTGTTGCCCTTCAGGTCCTGCGGCCAGTCGGCGAACCGGCTCCCGCGGTAGTCGGCCTCCGCCAGCCCGACCTGCTGGATCATCGTCCCCATGGCGCCGTCCATGACGAGGACCCGCCGTCGGAGGAGGTCGCTCAGGAGGGCGCTCTGGTCGGGGCGTGACGTGGGATCGGACACGAGGAGCAAGTATCCCTTGTCGCTCCGGGTCGCATAGGGTCGGACCATGTCCCAGGCGGCGGGGTCCGGCGTGCGGATCGGGACCGTCGCCGGAGCGCCGGTGCGGATCGGCGCCTCGTGGTTCGTCCTCGCCGCCCTCGTCGCCGTGGCCTATGGGCCGGGTATCCACGCGCAGCGTCCCGACCTCGGCGGGTGGGCCTATGTCGTCGCCCTCGGCTACGCCGCGTTCCTTCTCGTCTCGGTCCTCGTCCACGAGGGCGCCCATGCGTGGGCCGCCCGCGGGTTCGGCCATCGGGTCCACGTCATCGCGGCCGACCTCCTCGGCGGGCACACGAGCTTCGACCCCTCCGACCTGCGCCCCGGTCCCGCGGCCGTCATAGCCCTGGCCGGCCCCGCCTCCAACCTCGTCCTCGGCGGCATCTTCTGGTGGGCCTCGCAGGGGCTGCCCGAGGCAAGCGTCGCTCGGCTGCTCATCGGTGCCGCCGGCGTCGTCAACCTCCTCCTCGGGGTCTTCAACGCTTTGCCGGGCCTTCCGCTGGACGGGGGCCAGGCCGTCGAGGCCGGGGTCTGGCGGCTCACCGGCCGGCGCTCGACGGGGACCCGGGTCGCGGCCGTATGCGGTCTGCTCGTCACGGCGGCGATCCTCCTGTGGTGGGTCGTTCTGCCGGTGCTCAACCACCAGGGCATCGGGCTCGGGGTCGTCTGGAGCGTCCTCATCGGCATGTCCATGTGGCGCGGCGCCCAGCAGGCCCTCGTCCGGGCGAGGTTCACCGACCGGATCGACGGGCGGACGGTCGCCGACGTCCTCCTCCGTGTGCCGGTCGTCCCCGTCCAGACCCCGTTGGCCGCGGTCGCCGAAGCGGTGTCCCGCGGCGGCGTCGTCACCGAGCTCGGCCGCCCGGTCGGGCTCATCGACCCCACCCTCCTGATCGCCGCCGGCGCGACGCCGCCACCAACGACGACGGTCGCGGCGGTCACCGTGCGCCAGCCGGACGGTTGGGTCATCGAGGTGAGCACCGGCGCCCCGCTCCTCGTGCTCGTCCAGCGGCTCGCGGTGAGCCGGGCTCCCATCGCCGCCATCGTCTCCGACGGCGTGGTCGAGGGCATTGTCCGGGCTGCCGACGTCAACGCCCTTCTCTCCGGCCGCTGAGGCGGCGCGGAGCGGCATCCACGCCGGTCGCTAGACTCCGCGGCCATGACCGCCGTGGGCGCCGAGCTGCGCAGGGGACCGTTCCGAGCGGGGGAGCGGGTCCAGCTGACCGACTCCAAGGGCAGGCTCCACACCATCGTCCTGCAGCCGGGGCGGGAGTTCCACACCCACCGCGGGCACCTGCGGCACGACGACCTCATCGGCCGCCCGGACGGCTCGACGGTGACCAACACGGCGGGCATCGAGTACCTGGCCCTGCGGCCACTCCTGCCGGACTACGTCATGTCGATGCCCCGCGGTGCGGCCGTCGTCTACCCCAAGGACGCCGGGCAGATCGTCACAATGGCGGACGTCTTCCCGGGCGCGCGTGTCGTCGAGGCCGGAGTCGGCTCCGGCGCCCTGGCGATGTCCCTGCTGCGCGCCGTCGGCGAAGACGGCCGGCTGTGGTCGTTCGAGCGACGCGAGGACTTCGCCGAGATCGCCCGGGCGAACGTCCGACTCCTGTTCGGGGTCGAGCACCCCGCCTGGGTCGTCACCGTCGGCGACCTCGTCGAGCGCCTCCCGGCCACCGTGCCCGCGGGGACGGTTGACCGGGTCGTCCTGGACATGCTCGCCCCGTGGGAGTGCCTCGACGTCGTCTATGACGCCATGACGCCCGGGGCCGTCCTCATCTGCTACGTCGCGACGACCACCCAGCTGTCCCGGCTCGCCGAGACGGTCCGCGGGCACGGCGGGTTCACCGAGCCCGCCGCGTGGGAGTCCCTCATCCGCGACTGGCACCTCGAGGGGCTCGCCGTCCGGCCCGAGCACCGGATGCACGGGCACACGGGGTTCCTCCTGACCAGCCGGCGCCTGGCTGACGGGGTGGCGCCACCGCTGCGGAAGCGCCGGCCGGCCAAGGGGGCTTACGGGCAGGACGGCGCCGAGCCGATGCCGGAGGGGGAGTGGACGCCTGAGGACGTCGGCGAGCGCATCCCCTCCGAGAAGCGCGTCCGCCGCGTCCGCCGCGCCGTGACGGAATCCTCGGGGCCGACCACGGCTTGATCGCCTATGGTCGAGGAGTGGCCGACGGCGACGACGGCCACAGGGGCAGACTCACGGCGATGAGCGGAGGTGGCCACATGACCGAGACGGGCAGCGCGGCCGACCGGGTGCGCATACGGGACCTCGAGGCGACGGTCCGGCGGCTCGAGTCGAAGCTCACGTCGATGTCGGGCCAGAACGACCGGCTCGTGCGCACCCTCAAGGAAGCCCGGGGCCAGCTCGTCAGCCTCAAGGGCGAGGTCGAGCGGCTCGCCCAGCCGCCGTCGGCGTTCGGAGTCGTCCTTGAGACGTTCGACGACGCGACGGCGGACGTCATGACCGGGGGCCGCAAGCTTCACGTCGCCGTCAGCCCGACGGTCGACGAGGATCTCGTCGTCGGCTGCGAGGTCGTCCTCAACGAGGCCCTCAACGTCGTCGCGGTGCGGGGCTTCGAGCGGGTCGGCGAGGTCGCCCTGGTCAAGGAGCTCATCGGCGAGGACCGCGCCCTCGTCGTCGCCCGCGGTGACGAGGAGCGTGTCGTCCGGCTGTCGGCGCCGCTGGTCGACGGGGCCGTTCGGGTCGGCGACGCGCTCATGCTCGAGCACCGGACGGGACTGGCCTACGAGCGGATCATGAAGTCCGAGGTCGCCGACCTCGTCCTCGAGGAGGTTCCGGATATCTCGTACGAGGACATCGGCGGCCTCTCCGGCCAGATCGAGGCGATCCGCGACTCCATCGAGCTGCCGTACCTCCATCCCGACCTGTACGACCAGCACCAGCTGCGGCCACCGAAGGGCGTCCTCCTCTACGGCCCGCCCGGCTGCGGCAAGACGATGATCGCCAAGGCCGTCGCCGCGTCGCTCGCCCGCAAGGTCGCCGAGAAGGAGGGCAAGCCGCTGGCGACGGCGTACTTCCTCAACATCAAGGGCCCTGAGCTGCTCAACAAGTACGTCGGCGAGACCGAGCGGCACATCCGGCTCATCTTCCAGCGGGCCCGGGAGAAGTCGGACTCCGGCAACCCGGTCGTCGTCTTCTTCGACGAGATGGACAGCCTGTTCCGCACCCGCGGCTCCGGGGTCTCCTCGGACGTGGAGACGACGATCGTGCCTCAGCTGCTCTCCGAGATCGACGGGGTGGAGCGGCTCGACAACGTCATCGTCATCGGCGCAAGCAACCGCGAGGACATGATCGACCCGGCGATCCTGCGCCCCGGTCGGCTCGACGTGAAGATCAAGATCGAGCGCCCCGACGCCGAGGCGGCGCAGGACATCTTCGCCAAGTACCTGACGCCCGACCTCCCCCTCCACGCCGACGACCTCGCCGAGCACGGCGGGTCCGCGCAGGAGACCGTCGACGACATGATCCGGGCCGTCGTCGGGCGGATGTACGCCGAGACCGAGGAGAACGAGTTCCTTGAGGTCACCTACGCCGGGGGCGACAAGGAGATCCTCCACTTCAAGGACTTCAACTCCGGTGCGATGATCCAGAACATCGTCGACCGGGCGAAGAAGACGGCGATCAAGGACTTCCTCACGGCGGGCCACTACGGGCTGCGCGTCGAGCATCTTCTCGCGAGCTGCGTCGACGAGTTCAAGGAGAACGAGGACCTCCCGAACACGACGAACCCCGACGACTGGGCCCGCATCTCCGGCAAGAAGGGCGAGCGCATCGTCTACATCCGCACCCTGGTGTCGGGCAAGTCTGGCTCGGAACCGGGTCGGACGATCACGACCGTGCAGAACACCGGCCAGTACCTCTGAGCCGTGGGCCCGCGCCGGTCAGGGTCGGCGCGCCTCGACACGGTCGGCGACCCAGCGCCAGCCGAGGAGGAAGAGGCCGAGGAAGCACGCGGCGACGACGACGAAGGCCACGGCGACGCCCTGGTGGGTGACGGCCCGCAGCACCATCCCGAGGACGACGGTGACGACCCACACGACGACACCCCCGCGGAGGGTGTCGGGCCGACGCGTGCGGGCCACGACCCAGCCGACAAGGGCCCCGACGATGAACGGGTACGCCGTCAGGAGCCAGCCGTAGAGACTCAGGCCCTCGTGATGTGACAGGCGTCCGATGGCGGCGAAGAGGAGGATGAACACGGCGTCGAGGGACTCGGCCCACCGGCGTGGTGGGGGTTCCATGGCAGTGGCGTCGGTCATGCTGCGAGCCTAACGAGCGGCCCGACCGACACCATCCGTGCAGGGCCGGGGGACCTCGTCGCCGGACGGCCCATAGGGTGAAGGGCATGACCGTGCGCCGCGTCATGGGGATCGAGACCGAGTACGGCGTCTCCATGCCCGGCGTGCCGACGGCGAACCCCATGGTGCTTTCCGGGCAGGTCGTCACGGCATACGCGCGCAGCCGCGGGATCCGGTCGACGCGGGCGACGTGGGACTACGCGACGGAAGCGCCGCTGCGGGACGCCCGGGGGTTCGACATGGGTCGCGACCTCGCCCATCCGAGCCAGCTGACCGACGAGTGGGTCCTCGACGAGGACCCCACGATGGCCAACGTCGTCCTGACGAACGGCGCCCGGCTCTACGTCGACCACGCGCACCCGGAGTACTCCTCGCCCGAGGTGACGAACCCGCGCGACGCCGTCGTGTGGGACCGCGCCGGTGAGCTCGTCATGCGCGAGGCGGTCGGTGTCCTGGCCGGCTCGCCGCCAGGTGTCAACCTCTACAAGAACAACACCGACGGCAAGGGCAGCTCGTACGGCACCCACGAGAACTACCTCATGTCGCGGGCGACCCCGTTCGCCGACATCGTCGCTCACCTGACGCCGTTCTTCGTCGTCCGGCAGGTCATGTGCGGCGCGGGCCGGGTCGGCGTCGGCGTGGACAGCAGGCTGCCGGGCTACCAGGTCTCCTCGCGGTCGGACTTCTTCGAGACGACCGTCGGGCTTGAGACGACGCTCAAGCGGCCGATCATCAACACGCGCGACGAGCCCCACGCCGTCCCCGAGAAGTACCGCCGTCTCCACGTCATCATCGGCGACGCCAACCAGTGCGACGTCGCCAACCTTCTCAAGCTCGGCACGACGTCGCTCGTCCTCGCGATGATCGAGGACGGGTTCATCACCGAGGACCTCTCGCTCACCGCCCCCGTTGCGAGCCTCCGGGCGGTCTCTCACGACCCGACGCTGACGACCGCCGTCGAGCTGGCGGACGGCCGGAGGCTCATGGCCCTCGAGCTGCTCGAGCACTACCGGGACCTCGCCGCGGCGTACCTGGACGAGCGCCACGGTGGCACGCCGGACGAGGACACGGCCGAGGTCATGCACTGGTGGGGGGTCGTCCTCGACCACCTCCGTGCCGACCCCATGTCGGCGGCGCGGGAGGTCGACTGGGTCGCCAAGCTGGCCCTTCTCGAGGGCTACCGCGAGCGCCATGGGCTCGACTGGGGCGACAGCCGCCTGCGCGCCTTCGACATCCAGTGGTCCGACGTCCGTGCCGAGAAGGGCCTCTTCCACACCCTGGCGGCCGCGGGCCGGGTCGAGTCCCTGGTCGGCGAGGCCCAGGCCGCCGACGCCATGGCGACCCCCCCGGAGGACACCCGGGCCTGGTTCCGAGGGCGCTGTCTCGCCCGGTTCCCCGAAGCCGTCGCCGCGGCGAGCTGGGACTCCCTCATCCTCGAGGTGCCCGGGCAGACGGCGCTGCGCCGCATCCCCATGCTCGAGCCACTCCGTGGTACACGGGAGCACGTCGGCGACATCATCGACTCCGCGGCCGACGTCAACGCCCTCCTCGACGGCCTCGTCGCCACCGGGGAGGCCCCCGACTAGGGTTGGTGACACCCCCGTACGCCGCGACCGGCCTGCGGGCGCCCCGCCCGAGCACCTTCGAGGAGGACCCGATGCCCAGCCAGGAACGCTCGCGTCACGATCGGCGCGACGACGGCCCCGACGACGGCGCCGACGCGCCCGTGCCCGCCGCCCCACAGGGGGCCGCGGTCGACTCGGACATCGACGGGATCCTCGACGAGATCGACGGTGTCCTCGAGAGCAACGCCGAGGAGTTCGTCCGCGGGTTCGTCCAGAAGGGTGGCCAGTGACCGCCGGCCGAGGCGGCGCCGGTGGACGCCTGCCCGACGCCTACTTCGCCCCCGGCACCTCGTCCTTCACGGACTTCATCGCCGCGCATGCCCCCTCGCTCCTTCCGTCGCGTCGCCCGCTGCCGCCGTCCATGACCCTCGAGGCGCCGCATGGGACGACGATCGTCGCCGTCGCCTATGAGGGCGGCGTCGTCATGGCCGGCGACCGGCGCGCGACGATGGGCAACCTCATCGCCAACCGAGACATGGAGAAGGTCTTCATCGCCGACGAGTACTCCGCGGCCGGGATCGCCGGCACCGCGGGTATCGCCATCGAGATCGTCCGGCTCTTCCAGGTCGAGCTCGAGCACTACGAGAAGATCGAAGGCGCCCTGATGTCCCTCGAGGGCAAGGCGAACCGGCTCGCCTCGATGATCCGGGGCAACCTCGGCATGGCCATGCAGGGACTGTCCGTCGTGCCGCTGTTCGCCGGGTTCGACCTCGACGAGCGCCGAGGCCGCATCTTCTCCTACGACGTCACCGGCGGGTGCTACGAGGAGCACGACCACCACTGCGTCGGGTCAGGCTCGCTCTTCGCCCGCGGCTCCCTGAAGAAGCTGTGGCGCCCCGGGCTCGACGCCGAGCACGCCGTCGCCGTGGCGCTCGAGTCCCTCTACGACGCTGCGGACGACGACTCGGCGACCGGCGGCCCGGACCCCGCGCGCCGGATCTGGCCCACCGTCGCCCTCCTCGACTCAGAGGGCGCGCGCTTCGTTGAGACCGCCGCCGTCGGCGATGCCGTCGACCGGATCATCGCCGGCCGCCAGGGCAACCCGGGAGGTGCGCGATGACGCAGATGCCCTTCTACGTCTCGCCCGAGCAGCTCATGAAGGACCGGGCGGACTTCGCCCGCAAGGGGATCGCCCGCGGCCGGTCCGTCGTCGTCCTCGGCTACGACGGGGGGATCGCCTTTGTCGCCGAGAACCCCTCGCGTGCTCTCCACAAGGTGAGCGAGATCTACGACCGGATCGCCTTCGCCGCGGTCGGCAAGTACAACGAGTTCGAGAACCTCCGGGTCGCCGGGGTCCGCTACGCCGACCTGCGTGGCTACTCCTACGACCGCACGGACGTCAGCGCCCGTGGTCTCGCCAACGCGTACGCCCAGACGCTCGGAACGATCTTCACGCAGGAGTCGAAGCCTCTCGAGGTGGAGATCGTCGTCGCCGAGGTCGGGTCGACGGCGGCCACCGACCAGATCTACCGGCTCATGTACGACGGTTCCGTCGCCGACCAGGAGGGCTTCGTCGCCATGGGGGGCGCCGGCGACTCCATCGAGGAGGCTCTCACCGAGCGGTGGCATCCCGGGCTGAGCCTCTCGGAGGCGCTCGGTCTCGCCGTCGAGCTTCTCGGCCGGGACCCTGCCGGCAACGGCGCCGACCGACAGCTCGGACCCGACCAGCTCGAGGTTGCCGTCCTCGACCGGCAGCGGCCCCGACGGACGTTCCGCCGGATCTCCGGCAGCCTCCTCGACGCCCTCCTGAGCACCGATGACCCGATGACCGACGCGCCGACCGTCGACGAGGCCGCAACCCCGCGACACGCGTCGAGCAACCCCCAGACCCAGCGCGCCGACGACGAGTCGGGCGCGTAGCCCGGCCCGGCCGAGCCCTCCCGGGCCGCCCGGCGGGACGGCATACAGTGGCCGCCATGGAGCGCCGGATCTTCGGGATCGAGACCGAGTTCGGCATCACGTGCGCCGTCGACGGGCACCGGTCCCTCACACCCGACGAGGTGGCGCGCTACCTTTTCCGGTCCGTCGTCGCGTGGGGCCGGTCGAGCAACGTCTTCCTCGGCAACGGCTCCCGCCTCTACCTCGACGTCGGCTCGCACCCCGAGTACGCGACGCCCGAGTGCGATGACGTGCGTCAGCTCGTCATCCACGACAAGGCGGGGGAGCGGATCGTCCACGACCTCGTGCTCGACGCGCAGGCGCGGCTGGCGGAGGACGCGGTTCCCGGGACGATCTACGTCTTCAAGAACAACACCGACTCGGCAGGCAACAGCTACGGCTGCCACGAGAACTTCCTCCTCGCCCGGACCGGGGACTTCCAGGAGGTGTCTGAACGTCTCCTGCCCTTCCTCATCAGCCGGCAGCTCATCGTCGGGGCCGGCAAGGTCGTCCGGACGGCACAGGGTGCCGCGTACACCTTGAGCCAGCGGGCGGACCACATCTGGGAGGGCGTCTCCTCGGCGACGACGCGGAGCCGGCCGATCATCAACACCCGCGACGAGCCCCACGCCGACGCCGAGCACTACCGGCGGATGCACATCATCGTCGGCGACTCGAACATGTCGGAGACGACGACGATGCTCAAGGTCGGCTCGGCCGACCTCGTCCTGCGGATGCTCGAGGAGGGTGTCGTGCTCCGCGACCTCACCCTCGACAACCCGATCCGGGCCATCCGGGAGATGGCCGGCGACGTCACCGGCCGTCGCACGGTCCGCCTCGCCAACGGCCGCTCCCTGTCGGCCCTGGACCTCCAGCGTGAGTACCACGAGCGCGCGAGCACGTTCGCCGAGCACGCCCGGGTGACGGACGAGACCTCGCTCGCCGTCCTCGACCTGTGGGGCCGGACCCTCGAGGCCGTGGAGAGCGACAACCTCGCGTCGGTCGAGACCGAGATCGACTGGGTCATCAAGAAGAGGCTCATCGACACGTATGCCGCCCGTCACGGGCTCGGCCTCGACGACCCCCGGATCGCCCAGCTCGACCTCGCCTACCACGACATCGACCCCCGACGTGGCCTGTTCTACCTCCTCCAGGCCAAGGGGCTCGCCGCCCGGATCTCCAGCGAGGAGGAGGTCACGGCGGCCATGGCGACCCCGCCACAGTCGACGCGGGCGAAGCTGAGGGGAGACTTCGTCCGCGCGGCCCAGGAGGCCGAGCGGGACTTCACCGTCGACTGGGTTCACCTCAAGCTCAACGACCAGGCGCAGCGAACCGTCCTCTGCAAGGACCCTTTCGCCTCGACCGACCCGCGTGTCGACCGCCTCATCGCCGGGCTCGGTCCCCGCTGACGTCCGGCCTTCATGGGGAAGGCCGTTATGGTGGAGGGCGTTTGTGGCTCTCCGACGCAAGGAAGACCCGTGGTCACCCCCCTCCGTAAGCTCCGTCCGGCCGCTGCCGCGGCCGCGCTCATCGTCGTGGCAAGCCTCGCCCTGACCGGGTGCGGGTCGAAGTCCGGCCCGACCACGACGGCCTCCACGGCCGGCGGGCCGGCCGACATGTCGCAGATCACGGTCACCGACTCGGGCGGCAAGCCGTCGGTGAAGTTCGCGAAGCTGCCCTTCTCCGTCGGCTCGACGACGACCCGGGTCCTCAAGGAGGGGACCGGCACCGGTCTGACGACCGCCGACATCGCCACGACGAACATCGCGCTCTACAACGGCAAGACGGGAGCGCTGGCGACGAGCACGTTCGGCCAGTCACCCGCAGGGCTCTACCTCGGGGAGTCCGGGCTCCTGCCGTGCCTCAAGGCCGGCCTGACCGGGCAGCGGATCGGCGCCCGTGTGCTCATCGCAGCCCCGCCCTCGGCCGGCTTCGGCAGCACCGGCAACACGACTCTGAAGTTCGGGGCGACGGACCCGCTCGTCTTCATCGTCGACGTCATCTCCGCGACGAGGATGCTCACCTCGGCGACCGGCACCGCCGTCGCTCCCAAGGCGGGCCTTCCGACGGTCACGGTGACGCCCGGCAAGGCGGCGACGGTGACGATCCCCAAGGGCGTCAAGCCGCCGACCTCGCTCGTCGTCCAGCCCCTGATCCGAGGCACGGGCGCCGTCATCAAGGCCGGCCAGATTGCGCGGGTCACCTACACGGGGGTCCTCTGGCGGGACGGCTCGAAGTTCGACTCATCGGCCGACCACACCGACGGTTACTTCGAGTTCCCCGTCGGCGGCGGCCAGGTCATCTCCGGCTGGGACAAGGGTGTCGTCGGGCAGCGGGTCGGCTCGCGGCTGCTGCTTGTCGTCCCGCCCGCGGAAGGCTACGGCGCGGCCGGCAGCGCGCCGAAGATCAAGGGCACCGACACGCTCGTCTTCGTTATCGACATCCTCGCCGCCTACTGACAGGACATGACCGGAATGCCGTTCGACCCTGCGACCGAGAAGCCCGAGATCGACGTCCCCGGTGACGCCCCGCCCACCCGCCTCGTTGTCGAGGACGTCAGCCTCGGCGACGGTCCGTCGGTCAAGGCCGGCGACACCGTGACGACCCACTACGTCGGCGTGGCCCACTCGACCGGCGAGGAGTTCGACGCCTCGTGGAACCGGGGAGCCCCCCTGTCGTTCCGCGTCGGGGTCGGCCAGGTCATCCAGGGCTGGGACGAGGGCCTCATCGGGATGCGGGTCGGCGGCCGGCGGAAGCTGACCATTCCGCCTCACCTGGCCTACGGCGAGCGCGGGGCGGGCTCTGCCGTCGCTCCCGGCGAGACCCTCATCTTCGTCGTCGACCTCGTCGACGTCAGCTGACCTCGACGAGCCGGGCGGCGAACCGTCCGGCCACGGCGGCGGCGACGAACGGCTCGGGGTCCACCTCCAGCCCACGACCCATCGTCGAAAGTGTGACCGGGCACGCGTCGAGCGCCTCGCGGATGCCGTCCTGCTCGACGAGGGCCAGCCGGGGATGCCCGGCGGCGGCGCCGACGAGCTCCCGAGCCTCGGTGACGATGCGCTTCTGGAACGCGTTGCACCCGGCGGCGACCGGGATGTCGAACGCCCCGAGGGCGACTCGCCCGTAGGCCGTCAGGCTGTGGTGCGAGATCCCGCGGTGCCGCTGCCGGGTGTCGCTGTCGGAGACGCGCAGGGACGCGACACCCCGTCCGTGCAGGGTCGTCGCGGCGGTGAGCGCTTCGCCCGCGGCGATGCCGGAGAACCCCCACCGCGTGTCCGTCCCGACGTTGCCGGGGCCCTGGACGACGACGGCCACGTCGGCCCCGAGGGCATACCGCGCGGCGACCAGCCCCGAGTGGAGCGTCACCGCCTCGTACTGACCGCCATAGGCCTGCCCGACGGTGATCGTCGTGTGCAGCCAGCCCGACTCCGCCAGCCCGGCGACGGTGCGGGAGAAGGCGATCGGCAACGCCCCTCCATCGGTCATGAGGTAGGCGACCCGCAGCTCCGGCCGCTCGAGCCGCAGCCCCGCGAGGATCGCGGGTAGTGCCGAGTGAAGATCGGCGACGACGACCGGCATACCGCCCAGGTCACCCTCCTCCGCCGGACCGGAGAGGACCGCGTGGTGCGGGGAGTCCTGCTCGTCGACGGCGAGGAAGAGCTGCTGCTGCGGGGTGTAGCGAGCCTTGACGATATGGCCGCGCCTGTGCTCCGGGTCGGGCGGCAGACGCTCCGGCACGGCGACGACGAGAGCGACCCCACCGGTGCCGAGCCCGCGAACCGCCGCCGACACGTTGAGCAGGACCCGGTCCCCGACGTGCGGCGCCCCCGTGACGGCCGGGTAGGCGAGGGCACGCAGCGGTCGGTCGTCCCCGCCGGCGACGTGGACGGCATACTCGACGGCCCCCGGCCATCGGCTCAGCTCGCGGTCCACCGTGCCCTCGCGCCACTCCATCACGCTCCGCAGACTATCGGCGCCGCTGCGGCTAGGGTCGGGCTCATGAGCGCAGTACCCGGTCCCGCGGCGAAGACCGAGCGGCTGCTCAACCTCGTCATGTGCCTGCTCTACACGCGGCGGCCCCTGCCCAAGGCGCGGCTGCGCCAGCTTGTCCCGCAGTACGCCGCCGCGACCTCGGACGAGTCCTTCGACCGGATGTTCGAGCGTGACAAGGACGAGCTGCGGGAGCTGGGAATCCCCCTCGTCATCGAGGACATCAACGGCGTCTGGGACGACGACACCGGCTACCGGATCCACCGGCGCGAGTACGCCCTGCCCGACGTGTCGTTCACCCGTGAGGAGCTCGCCGTCCTCGGGCTCGCGGGTCGTGCGTGGGCACAGGGATCGCTCGCCGGGGAGGCCGCGGCGGCGATCCGGAAGCTGCAGGCCGACGGCATCGAGCGGGATGAGGACTCCCTCGTCGGCATCGAGCCCCGGCTGCGCACGTCCGAGCCGGGCTTCGACCACGTGCGGCGCGCCGTGACGACGAGCACGCCCCTGACCTTCGACTACCGCCGCCCGGGCGGGGACACCGTCACCCGGCGCGTCCAGCCATGGGGGATGGCGAGCTGGCATGGCCGGTGGTACCTGACGGCATACGACCTCGACCGCGAGGACCAGCGGGTGTTCCGGCTCTCCCGGATCAGCGGCCCCGTCCGGACCTCCGGCAGGCCGGGTTCGTATGCCGTCCCGGCCGACCACGACGCGCGCGCGGTCGTCGCCGCCTCCGTCGCCGACAGCACCGAGGCGACCCACACGGCCGTTCTCCGCGTCCGGCAGGGGCGTGGGAACGCCCTCCGTCTCCGGGCGCACGCGGCGCACGACGTCGACGGAGGCTGGACCCGGCTCCAGCTCGACTACGGCGACGTCGACGCCCTCGCCGACGAGGTCACCGGCTTCGGCGCCGACGTCGTCGTCGAGGAGCCGCCCGAGCTCGTCGACGGAGTCGTCCGCCGCCTGACGGGCGTCGCCGCGGCTCATGGAGGCGACCGATGAGCGGGCCCGGGTCGGTGCCGGAGACGGCCACCCACCGGCTCGCCCGGCTCCTGACCCTCGTCCCGTGGCTTGCGCACCGGCCGGGGATCAGCGTCGCGGACGCGGCCCGCGGCCTCGACATCACCCCGGACCAGCTGCGGGCAGACCTCGACCTCATCTTCCTGTGCGGCTACGGGTCGATGCCCGACGAGCTCATCGAGGTCGACGCGGACGGGGACCGCATCGTCGTCCGCAACGCCGACACGATCGACCGGCCCCTCCGACTGGGGCTCGACGAGGCCATCACCCTCATGGTCGGGCTGAGAGCGCTGGCCGACGTCGCGGGCCTCACCGACCGGGACGCGCTGGACAGCGCGCTCGCCAAGCTGGAGGAGGCCGCCGGTTCCGTCGCCGACGTGACCCGCCGGGTGCAGGCGGACCTCACCGACGACGCCGGTGCGGACGCCCTCGCCGCGGCGCGGCGGGCCCTGGCCGAGCATCGCCGCCTCCACCTGCGCTACCTCGTGCCGAGCCGGGACGAGACGACCGAGCGCGACGTCGACCCGATGCGCCTGGTCAGCCTCGACGGCCACTGGTACCTCGAGGGCTGGTGCCACCGGGCCGAGCAGACGCGCCTCTTCCGGCTCGACCGGGTCGAGGCGATCGAGCTCCTCGACGTCGACGGCACGCCGCCGTCGCAGGCGACGCCGAGGGACCTCGCCGCGGGCACCTTCCAGCCCGGGCCCGGCACCGAGGCCGTCACCCTGCGGCTCGCGCCCGGAGCCGCCTGGGTCGCCGACTACTACCCGGTCGACGCCGTCGTCCAGGGGGAGGGCGCAGCCCTCGAGGTCACGCTGCGCACCGCCGACACGGCCTGGCTGCGCCGGCTGCTGCTCCGGCTCGGGGGACAGGGCGCCATCCTCGCACCGGCCGCGCTCGCCGCGGAGGTGGGTCAGGCCGCCCGCGCGGCGCTGGCGGCCTACAGCGGCGAGGAGCCGCCGGCGAGGCGCTGACGTGCGGACCGGCGGCGAAGCGCTGCCGTGCGGATCCGCGACGTAGACTGACCCCGTCACGCGTAGCGGTCCCAAGGAAGGCACCGACATGTTGAAAGGCCTCGAGGGCTGGCACATCGTCATCCTGGCCCTCCTGCTCATCGCGCTCTTCGGCGCGAAGCGCCTGCCTGACGCCGCCAGGAGCCTCGGCCGGTCCATGCGCGTGTTCAAGTCCGAGATGGACGGGATGAAGAGCGACGGCAAGTCGCCGGCGAGCAGCGCGACCGTCCCCGGGGAGACCGTGCCGCCCGCGACGTCGACGTCACCGGTGAGCGAGAAGGTACCGCCGGCGGACGACCAGGCCGGCCACTCCGCCTGACGGCCGCAGCCGTCCTCCTCCATGCCCATCTGGCGCCGTCGCCCACGGGACCCCGAAGGGCGGATGACGCTCGCCGAGCATCTGCGCGAGCTCCGCAACCGGCTCGTCAAGGCGGCCATCGCGGTCGTCGCAGGCACCGTCGCCGGGTGGTTCCTCTACGACAGGGTCTACCTGCTCCTTCGCGAGCCGCTCGACCACTACATCCGGGTCCACCCCGATCGCGCGGGTGACGTCAAGCTCATCCTCAACGGGATCACGACGGCCTTCTCGCTCCAGCTCAACGTCGCCATCTTCATCGGGCTCATCATCTCCAGCCCCGCGTGGCTCTACCAGGCGTGGGCGTTCATCGTCCCCGGGCTGACGACGAAGGAAAGGCGGATCTCGGTTGCGTTCATCGCGGCCAGCGTCCCGCTCTTCGTCGTCGGGATCGTCCTGGCCCACTGGTCCCTGCCGCTCGTCGTCGGGGTCCTGCTCAACTTCACCCCGACAGGGGCGGCCAACTTCCAGAACCTGTCGGACTACATCTCCTTCGTCACCCGGTTCTCCCTGGGGTTCGGGTTCGCCTTCCTCCTGCCGGTCTTCCTCGTCGCCCTCAACATGATCGGGATCCTGCCGAGCCGGACCATGCTGAGGGTGTGGCGGCCGGCCGTGTTCGGGATCTTCGTCTTCGCCGCCATGATGATGCCGACCCCGGACCCCTACTCGATGCTTCTCCTCGCGGTGCCGCTCACCATCCTCTACTTTGCGGCGGTGCTCGTGGCCCGGCTGCTCGACCGCCGGAAGTCGACCAGGCGCCTTGACTGGCTCGACGTCGACGACGAGCACGCCTCGTCCCTCTGAGACGTCCGTTAGGGTCCCCCCATGCGGTACGGGATCATCGTGAACCCCACGGCGGGGAAGGACACCGGCTCCCACATCGGCCTCGAGGCAACGAGGCTGCTCCGGGCGGCCGGTCACGATCTCCTCGACCTGTCCGCCCTCGACGCCGAGGGCGCCCTTGCCCGTGCCAGGGAGGCCATCGGCGCGCGCTCCATCGACGCGCTCGTCGTCGCCGGCGGCGACGGTATGGCACACCTCGGCGTCAACGCCTGCGCGGGAACCGGGGTGCCGCTCGGGATCGTCGCCGCCGGGACCGGCAACGACATCGCCCGCGAGCTCGGCTTGCCGGTCCGGGATGCGGCGAAGTCCGTCGAGCGGATCGTCGAGGACCGGGTCCGCCATATCGACGCGGGTCGCCTCCTGTCCGACGGGCACGAACGGTGGTTCCTCGGGGCCCTGGCCGCGGGCTTCGACGCCGTCGTCAACGAGCGGGCCAACACGTGGCGGTGGCCGAAGGGCCAGATGCGCTACAACCTCGCGATCGCCCGCGAGCTGCCCGGCTTCCGGGCGATCCCGTACGTCCTGACCATCGACGGCGTCCGGCGCGAGGTCGACGCGATGCTCGTCGCCGTCGGCAACGCGCCGGCCTACGGAGGGGGCATGCGGATCGTCCCCGACGCGCAGTTCGACGACGGGCTCTTCGACATCCTCATCCTCCACAAGCTCTCGATACCCGGCTTCGTCCGGGTCTTCCCCAAGGTCTTCTCGGGACGGCACACGACCCACCCGAAGGTCGAGATCATCCAGGGCCGCTCCGTGCGGATCGAGGCGACGGGGATCGTCTCCTACGCCGACGGCGAACGGTTCGCCGCCCTGCCGGTCGATCTCGAGGTCGTCCCCGACGCGCTGGGAGTCCTGGCCTAGCCTGGGCCCATGGCGGACGGTGAGGGGACCGGGGAGCTGCTCCGCTTCGCCGACACGATGCCGTTCCCGCTCGACCCCTTCCAGGCCGAGGCGTGCGCCGCGGTCGAGGCCGGCCGAGGCGTCCTCGTCGCCGCGCCGACCGGGGCGGGCAAGACCGTCGTCGGGGAGTTCGCCGTCCACCTCGCCCTCGCAACCGGACGGAAGGCGTTCTACACGACGCCGATCAAGGCCTTGTCGAACCAGAAGTTCCACGACCTCGCGCAGCGGCACGGCGTCGGCCGCGTCGGTCTGCTCACGGGCGATGTCTCCGTCAACGGGGACGCGCCCATCGTCGTCATGACGACGGAGGTGCTCCGGAACATGCTGTATGCCGGTTCGCCCACCCTCGCCGGCCTCGGGTTCGTCGTCATGGATGAGGTCCACTACCTCGCCGACCGGTTCAGGGGCGCCGTGTGGGAGGAGGTCATCATCCACCTCCCCATGGACGTCCAGGTCGTGTCGCTCTCGGCGACCGTGAGCAACGCCGAGGAGTTCGGCGACTGGCTCGCGCAGGTCCGGGGCAACACCGACGTCGTCGTCTCCGAGGTCCGGCCGGTTCCCCTGTGGCAGCACATGCTCGTCGGCCGCCAGCTGTACGACCTGTTCGCCGACGGTGGTCCGCCCCCGTCCGGCAGCACCCCGCGGATCGACCCCGACCTGGCCCGGGCCGTCCGGAACGCCGAACAGCGTGACCGGCTCACGTCGACACACCGGGACGCCCCCGGGACGCGTGGCGGGCGCGCTGGTCACCGGGCCCCGGCGGGCCGAGGGCGCGTGGGGACGTCCGGACGCCTCGGCGCCGTTCGCCCCGGTCGGCCGGGCGGGGGCGCGAGCCGCGCCGAGGTGGTCCGCGAGCTGGACCGCGGTGCCCTCCTTCCCGCGATCGTCTTCGTCTTCAGCCGGGTCGGATGCGACGCGGCGGTCGGGCAGCTCCTGCGGGACGGCATACGCCTCATCCCCGAGAGGGAGGGCAAGCGGAACCGGCGCCTCGTCGAGGAGCGCCTCGAGCCGATCGCGGAGGAGGACCTCGCCGTCCTCGGTTACTGGGACCTCCTCGACGGCGTCGAGCGCGGGTTCGCCGCCCATCACGCGGGCATGCTGCCGCTCTTCCGGGAGGTCGTCGAGGAGCTGTTCACCGAGGGCCGCATCCGGGTCGTCTACGCCACCGAGACCCTCGCCCTCGGCATCAACATGCCGGCCCGAACCGTCGTGCTCGAACGGCTCGTCAAGTTCAACGGAGAGACGCATGCCCAGGTCACGCCGGCGGAGTACACGCAGCTGACCGGACGCGCGGGCCGCCGGGGCATCGACATCGAGGGCCACGCCGTCGTCCAGTGGGCGCGCGGCCTCGACCCGACGGCGGTCGCCGGGCTCGCGTCGACCCGGACCTATCCGCTCCGCTCGTCCTTCCGTCCGACGTACAACATGGCCGTCAACCTCGTCGCGCAGGTCGGCCGCGACCGCGCCCGCGAGATCCTTCAGACGTCCTTCGCGCAGTTCCAGGCGGACCGGTCCGTCGTCGGGCTCGCGACGTCCGCCCGGCGCAACGCCGAGGTCCTCGCCGGGTACGCCGACGCCATGAAGTGCCATCTCGGCGACTTCGCCGAGTATGCCGCGCTGCGCCGCGACCTGGGCCGGCTCGAGAAGGAGGGTGCCAAGCGCCGGTCGGCATCGATCCGGGCCGAGGCCGTGCTCAGCCTGGGCGCCCTGGAGACCGGCGACATCATCCGCGTCCCCTCGGGGCGCCGGGCCGGATGGGCCGTCGTCGTCGTGCCGGATGCCGGACGTCCCGGGCACGCGCCATCGCCGAGCGTCGTCACCGAGGACCGGCAGCTGCGCCGGCTCACGGCGTCCGACGTCCCTTCGCCTGTTAGCGCGGTGGCCCGGATGAAGGTGCCGAAGCATGTCAACGTGAAGTCGCCGAAGGCGCGGCGCGACCTGGTCAGCGCCCTCCGCACCGCCCTCCCGCCGGACCTTCCGCCGGTGCGCAGGGGGACCGTCCAGGAGGACCCCGACGAGCGCATCGAGGCGCTACGGCGGCAGATCCGGGCGCACCCGTGTCATCGGTGCCCGGACCGCGAGACGCACGCGCGGTGGGGCGAGCGCTGGCTGCGACTGGGCGAGGAGAGTGCCGCGCTCTCGCGCCGGGTGGAGGGCCGCACCAACTCGGTGGCGCGGACGTTCGACCGGATCTGCGGGTTGTTGGCCGACCTCGGCTACCTCAGCGATGACGGGTCGGTCATCACCGACCGGGGTTCGGTCCTCCGGCGCCTCTATGCCGAGAAGGACCTCCTCGCCGGGGAGGCCATGCTCCGCGGCACGTGGCGCCGGCTCGACCCGCCGGCCCTCGCCGCCGTCGTGTCGACCCTCATCCACGAGCCGCGCGGCGGCGACACGGACGTCCAGCCGCGGATGCCGACGGACGACGTCGCGCTCGCCGTGGGCGAGATGGAGCGCGTGTGGGGCGAGATCGAGGAGCGCGAGGAGGCCGCCTCGCTGCCAGCCACGGGCAAGCCCGACGGCGGGATCGCCTGGATGGTCCATCGGTGGGCCTCGGGTCAGCGGCTCGACGTCGTCCTGCGGGGGGGCGAGATGGCTGCGGGGGACTTCGTCCGCCGGTGCAAGCAGGTCGTCGACCTCCTCGACCAGATCGCCGACGCGACCGACGACGACCGGCTCCGTCGAACGGCCCGGCAGGCCGTCGACGCCGTGCTCCGGGGGGTTGTCGCCGCCGACCGCCTCGACTGAGGTCCACGGGGGGCTGCGACCCGTCGTCAGATCCCGAGGGCGTTCAGGACGCGGTTGACGGTGTTCGTCAGCCCGTAGCCGCTCGCGAGGCGGCTCATGAGGGCCGCGTCGGCGACGGAGGCCGGCCGTCGCAGGTCCGCCCCGGCGGGCACCGGGGCGTCGAGGGCCACGGCGACGACGCGCGGTGCCACGTCGAGGTAGTCCCTGCCCTCCTCGAGCCGCGCCCGCTGGGCGCCCTTGATCGCCGGGTCCCCACGGTCGACGGCCGCGCGAAGCCGTTCGAGACTGCCGTACGCCGTGATGAGGGCGGCCGCCGTCTTCTCGCCGATGCCTCGGACCCCGGGCAGCCCGTCGCTGGTGTCGCCCCGCAGCACCGACATGTCGAGATACGCCGCGCCGTCACGGACCCCGTACGACTCGCGCAGGTAGGCCTGGTCGACGACGACGGCGTCGCGGACCCCGGATCGGGCCGTGTAGAGGATGCGCACGGGTGCCGCGTCGTCGACGAGCTGGAACAGGTCCCGGTCCCCGGTGACGACGTCGACGGGCATACGGCCCCGGTATGCGGCGCACAGGGTGCCGATGACGTCGTCCGCCTCGTAGCCGTCCGCGCCGACGCGGGCGATGCCGAGCGCGGCGAGCACGTCGACAATGACCGGCACCTGGGGCTCGAGGTCGTTGGGGACCGCCTCGGCGAGCCCACCGGTCGCCGGGTGCGCCTGGTCCGGAACCTCGCCCACGGGGACGGCTGCGGCGGGCGCCGCGACGCGGTGCGCCTTGTAGGAGGGGATGAGGTCGACCCGCCACTGCGGCCGCCAGTCGTTGTCCCAGCAGGCGACGAGATGCGTGGGGGAGTGTTGCTGGACGAGGGTCGCCAGCATGTCGAGGAAGCCGCGCACGGCGTTCGTCGGAGGTTCGGACGGGCTGCGACGCTGGTCCGGAACGCCGTAGAAGGCGCGGAAATACAACGACGCGGCGTCGAGCAGCAGGAGGCGGTCGTCCGTCGGCATACCTCGAGCCTAGGGGTGCCTCGGGCTCGCTTCCCCGCTCCGCAGACGCCACGGAGGCAAGGCCCGGCGCGCGTCGCCGGTGGGGCCGGGGGTTCAGCGGGGCGACGTGCCGTTGCGGCCGACGGCGAAGTAGGCCATGGGAAGGACCCCGGCGGAGTTGACGACGCCGAGTGCCGTCGCCCACACCGCCTTGCGTCCACGGATCTGGCTCGCCGGGCGCCGCGAGAGGTCGACGAGGGCAGCGATCCGCAGCCCCACGTCGAGAACGCCCCCGACAACGACCCATCCTCTGGTCTGCTTGCTGAGCTGGTTCCACCTCGTGGCCATGCTCACCATCATGCCCCTGGCGCCGCGTCGCCGCGCCGTCGCGTCCTGCGACGGACCGGTGCGTAGGCTGGCCGCGTGGAAGAGATCGACCGGCGCATCGTCGAACACCTGCGCGCCGACGGGCGGATGAGCTACACCGACCTGGGCCGGGCGATGGGGCTGTCGACGTCCGCCGTGCACCAGCGCGTTCGCCGGCTCGAGGAACGGGGCGTGCTCACCGGCTACTCCGCCCGCGTCGACCATGCGGCCCTCGGCACGCCGATGACCGCGTTCATGTCGATCACGCCGCTCGACCCCGGGGCGCCCGACGACATCCCCGAGCGCCTGCGCCACCTCGGCGAGGTCGAGGCGTGCTACTCGGTCGCCGGCGACGAGAACTACATCCTCAAGGTGCGCGTCGCCGGCCCCGTCGCCCTCGAGGAGCTCATCGCCCGCGTCCGCGGGTCGGCGAACGTCGCAACCCGGACGACGGTCGTCCTGTCGACACCCTGGGAGTGAGGTCGGCTCCAGCGGACTTCGCCTCTCAGCGTCGGGCGATCGGCGCATAGGTCGCCCGCGTGACCCGGCACAGGTCGTCGGGGTCGATCCCGATGTCGAACCCCCGTCGCCCACCGGAGACCCAGATGACCCGGAGGCCACGGGCGGACTCATCGAGCACCGTCGGCAGTGAACGCTTGTGGCCGACGGGGGAGATCCCGCCGACGACGTAGCCGGTCACGCGCTCGGCGAGGGCCGGGTCGCACATGGCGACCTTCTTCAGGCCCAGCGCCGCGGCGACCGCCTTGAGGTCGAGGCGCGCGTCGACGGGGACGATCCCGACCCCGAGGTGGCCGTCACCGTCGACGAGAAGGGTCTTGAAGACGGTCGCCGGGTCGAGGCCGAGGGCGGTCGCGGCTTCGAGCCCGAAGGAGCCGACGGACGGGTCGTGCTCGTAGGTCCTCGGCTCGAACGCCACGTCGGCCCGGGTGAGTGCGACCGTGGCCGGGGTACCCGGGGTACCCGGGGTGTCCTTGCGCGGCATACGCGCCACCGTAGGCCGGACGTCGCCGTCAGGGAACGAGGCTCGCCTCCCGGGATGCGGCGGCAGCCTTCGTGTTCGTCTCGTGTGTCGCGGCGGCGTCGTGCTGCTCGCGCCACCACTCCTGGCCCGCCGCCGGGAGGGTGTGGATCGGGTCGTAGTAGACGTACTGGCGCGAGAGGGCGGCGACGTCCTCGGCCTCGATGGAGGTCCGGTAGTTCTTCCGCCAGAACGACATGCCCTTCTCCGTGTCGTAGCTGTCGACCTGGTGGACCCACCGCTTGCCGACGAACGGGACGTCGCAGACGATCCGAGGCGTCGCGAAGCCCGGCAGGTAGCCCATGATCGCGTGCTGGAGCCCCTGCGCCTGCCTGAGGGACAGCCGCCAGTGCTCGCTGAACGGGATCATGTCGCACATGTAGAAGTAGTACGGCTGGATCATCGCGTCGTCCTGGAGCGTGAAACACAGGTCGAGCAGGTCCTTCGGCGTCGCGTTGACCCCACGCATGAGGACGCCCTGGTTGCGCACGGCGCCGACGCCGGCGGCGATCATCGCCTTGGCGGCCTTCGCGACGAGTGGGGTCACCGACTGGGCGGCGTTGACGTGGGTGTGGACGGCGAGGTTGACGCCGCGCTGGCGGGCGATGAGGGCCACGCGCTCCATCCCCTGGAGGACCTCGTCGGAGAGCCAGTGCTGGGGCAGGCCCATGAGGGCCTTCGTCGCCAGCCGGACGTCGCGGATGTTGTCGATCCGCAGGAGGCGGTCGAGGAAGGACTCGAGGCTCCTCCACGGCATGTTGGCGACATCACCGCCGGAGACGACGACGTCGCGGACCGTCGGCGTCCGCTGAAGGTAGTCGAGCATCGCCGCCTGCCGGTCCATCGGCTTGAGGTCGAACTTCAGCTTGGTCACCTGCGGGGTGCTGTTGCCGACGAGGTCCATGCGCGTGCAGTGGCCGCAGTACTGCGGGCATGTCGAGAGGAGCTCGGCGAGGACCTTCGTCGGGTAGCGGTGCGTGAGCCCCTCGGTGACCCACATGTCGTGCTCATGGAGGCTGTCGCGGCTCGCGAACGGGTGAGTCGGCCAGTCGGTCCGCCGGTCCGAGAAGACGGGAAGCATGTAGCGGCGGACCCGGTCCGCCCGGAAGGCGCGGGTGAAGTCCTCGCCCGCGGCGGGCATCCGGCCGTCGGCCCACATCTCCTCGCTGACCATCGTGTTGAGCATCTGGGGCGTGACGAGCATCGACATCGTCGCGCGCTCGGCCTGGTCACGGGCCAGGTCGGCGTAGAGCTCGTCGGTGAGGAGGTCGCCCATGAGGGACTGGAGCTGGCGGACCGACTTGACGCAGTGGGCACGCTGCCACTGGACGTCGGCCCACTCGGTGGCGGTGACATGGGACCAGCCCGGGAAACGCCGCCAGTCGGGCTCGACGACGGCCCGTCGCCGGTACGTGTAGGGCTGCTCGATCGCGTCACTCATAAGTGGCATGATACGAGATGAAGTGAGGTCTACGTACACTTCAGCCGCAAGATTTCGCGCCGTTGTCGAGCGAACTGGAGATTCTGTGATCGCCACCCCGTCCTCGCCCATCGGCCTGCATCGGGTCCTCGAGCCACTCGTCGACGGCGTCCCGTCCGTTCTGCCGCAGCTGGCCGCCCGGCTCGACACACGCCGGGAGCTGTGGCCGGACGAGGTCCGGGTCGCCGTCGAGACACTCAACCTGGACGCCGCGTCGTACCGCCAGCTGGCGACGAAGCACACCCACCGCGGCACCCTCGACGCGACCGCACTGCGCGCGGAGGTCCTCGACATCGTCGCGACCCGCGGCAAGATGCAGAACCCCGTCACCGGCTCGGGCGGCATGCTCATCGGGGCGGTCGAGGAGGTCGGGCCGGCGTCCACGCTCGGGCTGGCCGTGGGCGACCACGTGGCCACGCTCGTGTCGCTGTCCCTGACGCCGCTGGTCATCACCGACGGGCTCGCCCGCTGGGACGGGTGCGAGGAGCGGGTGCCCGCCGAGGGCTACGCGGTCCTGTTCGGCCGCTCGATTGCCGCGCGACTGCCGGAGGACATGGACCCCGAGCTCGCGCTCATGGTCATGGACGTCTGCGGCGCTCCGGCCCTCGTCCGAAAGGTCATCTCCTCCTACGCCGGCTCCGGGCCGGCACCGACCGTCCTCGTGCTCGGGGCAGCGGGGAAGTCGGGGTCGCTGTCGCTCGCGGCGGCCCTGGAGGCGGGCGCGGGCCGCCGGATCGCCGTCGTCCCCAACGAGGCCGAGGCGGCCACGTTGTCCGGGACCGGCCTCGCCGACATCGTCGTCGTCGCCGATGCGCGCTCCCCGCTCGGGCTGTCGGAGGCCGTCGCCGCGGCCGGCGGCCCCGCCGACGTCACCGTCGTCTGCGTCGACGTTCCCGGATGCGAGCAGCCGGCGATCCTGTCGACGGCTCCCGGGGGTTCGGTCGTCTTCTTCTCGATGGCGACGAGCTTCGCCGCGGCGGCCCTCGGCGCCGAGGGCGTCGCCGCCGACGTCACCATGCTCATCGGCAACGGCTACACCCCGGGCCACGCGGCCTACGCGCTCGACCTGGTGCGCCGCGTCGACGCGGTGCGCCACCTGTTCGAGTCTCGGCTGGGCCGCCGCCCGGCTCGGACACCTCGCCGGGGTGATATCGCGCCGTAGAGCGCGCGTTATCACCCCGGCGAGGAACCGGCGTAACGCCGGGCGACGTCAGCGGATGGGTCGAAGGGTGACGACGGGGATCGTCCGGGTCGTCCTGCGCTGGTACTCGGCAAAACCGGGCATCTTGTCGACAATGAGCCCGTAGAGCCGCTCGCGAACGGGTCCGTCCGTGTGGACCGTCGCCCTCATGGGGATCCTCTGGGAGCCCACCTCGACCTCGACATCCCGGTTCGCCGTGATGTTGGCGTACCAGTCGGGGTTGGTCGGCGCGCCGGCCTTAGACGCGGCGACGACAAGGTCCTCGCCGTCGCGGGCATACGCGAGGGGGGTGACGCGCTCGGTCCTGGAGCGGGCGCCGGTCGTGTGCAGGAGGAGAAGGTCGCCACCGGCGAACGGTCCGCCGACCCTACCGGCGTTGGCCCGGAACTCCTCGATGATCCGCTCGTTGAAGCTGCTCATGGACCTCGCAACAGCCCGGGGGAGGGGCTCCATTCCGCGGCAGGTCGGCCCGGGGCACGACGCGGCGACGCATGGGCCGTCGATCTTGCGGCAAACGACCGACCCAGCCGCAAGATCGACAGTCGTATTGGTATTCTGCAGGTGTGTCTGCGCGTCCCACTGGTCTGCTCGAACTCGATCCCGCCGTCGTCCGCCAGGCCAGGGCCCTGTCCCGTCGTGTCGGCAGGCCGGTCGTCAACATCGCCCGGAGCCATACGACGGTCTCCGTCGAGCGGGCGACGCTCCGGCTCGCCGGCCTGTCCGGTGCCGACCACGACCAGGTGCCCTGGGTCAACCACCTCGTCGACGCGGTTCGCGCCGACGTCGGCCTCGAGCACGGCGTCACCTCGCCTGTGTGGAACGCGCTCCGCCAGGGGGAGGCTGCGGATCTGCTGACCCTCGCGCAGAAGGCCGCCGCCGGCGCCGTGACGTTCCACCTCCCCGAGGGTCGCGGGGCCGGAGCCACCCAGCGGGCCGCGCGGGCCGCGGTGGCGCGTGGCATACGGGCCATCGACCGACAGCGGGCGACCCGGCAGCGGCTCATCGCACGCTACGGGGACCCCGCGCGGAAGCCGTGGGTCTACCTCATCGTCGCAACGGGCGACATCATGGAGGACATCCCGCAGGCGCAGGCGGCCGCGCGTGAGGGCGCCGACATCATCGCCGTCATCCGCAGCACGGGCCAGTCCCTCCTCGACTACGTCCCCGAGGGCGCGACCCGCGAGGGCTTCGCCGGCACGTATGCCACGCAGGAGAACTTCAGGCTCATGCGCGCCGCCCTCGACGAGACGAGCAAGGAGCTCGGGCGCTACATCCGCCTGACGAACTACGCGAGCGGTCTCTGTATGCCGGAGATCGCCGCCCTCGCCGGTCTCGAGCGGCTCGACATGATGCTCAACGACTCGATGTACGGCATCCTCTTCCGCGACATCAACCCCGTGCGGACCTTCGTCGACCAGCGGTTCTCCCGGCAGATCCACGCTCGCGCCGGCATCATCATCAACACGGGCGAGGACAACTACCTGACGACGGCCGACCCCGTCGAGGCCGCGCACACGGTGACCGTGAGCCAGCTGCTCAACGAGTACTTCGCCAAGGAGGCGGGGCTGGAGGACTGGCAGCTCGGACTCGGGCACGCCTTCGAGATCAACCCCGACATCCCCGACAGCTTCCGGCTCGAGCTCGCCCACGCCCTGCTCGCCCGAGCGCTCTTCCCCAACGCGCCGCTGAAGTGGATGCCCCCGACCAAGCACATGACCGGCGACGTCTTCAGGGGCTACCTGCTCGACGGCTTCTTCAACCTCGTCGGCGCCCTGACCGGACAGAGCATCCTCCTCGTCGGGATGATGACGGAGGCCGTCGTGACACCGTGGCTCTCCGACCGGGACCTGGCCCTCCAGAACGTCCGGTACGTCATGAACGCCGCCGGGGGACTCACCGAGGACTTCCACCCGCCACGCGACGGGCTCATCCAGACCCGCGCCCGCCAGGTCCTCGGCGAGGCGGTCGACCTGCTGACGCGGATCCTCGGCGATGCGGACAACGCCAAGGACGCCCCACTGCTCGCCGCCATCGGCGACGGCACCTTCGGCCTCATGAAGCGGCCCCCCACCGCGGGAAAGGGCCTGGACGGCGTCGCGACCAAGGCCCCGGACTACGTCAACCCGGCGATCGACCTCCTGCAGGAAGGAGCGAGCCGATGACACCACGGAACAAGGACGACGCGGTCCGTCGTCGCGAGCCCGCCGTCCCCGGGGAGCCGAGCCTCACCGAGTCCGGCCCGCTGGTGCGGCCCTACGGGGACCGGACCGGCGACGGCATGATGCAGATGTCGTTCACGCTCCCGCTGCCGCATGACAAGCGGGCCGAGGGGGCAGCCCTCCAGCTGGCCCGGAAGATGGGCCTCGACCCGGCGATCCTCGTGCACGCCAAGGCGATGGGGCCCCACTTCACGTTCTTCGTCGTCTACGGGTCGGTCACCCACCTCGTCGACCTTCGCGACGTGGCGGTCGTCCGCAGGGCCTACCCCCTGCTCTCCCACAAGGACGTCAGCTCGGCCGTCCGGCGCCGGCTCCGGCGCCGGATGGTCGTCGTCGGGGCGTGCATCGGGACGGACGCGCATACGGTCGGGATCGACGCAATCCTCAACATCAAGGGGTTCTCGGGGGAGAAGGGGCTGGAGTCCTACCCCGAGCTGCGGGTCGTCAACCTCGGCGCCCAGGTCCTCGTCCCGGACCTCGTCGAGCGGGCGCGGCGCGAGAAGGCGGACGCCGTCCTCGTCAGCCAGGTCGTCACCCAGCGGGAGGCGCACATCCACAACACGAAGGCGATGACGGCGGCGTTCCGTGAGGCATACCCTGCCGGGAAGGTGCCACTCCTCGTCGTCGGCGGACCCCGGTTCGAGGACGGTACCGAGACCGAGCTCGGTGTGGACCGGATCTTCGGACGCGGGACGACACCGGATGAGGTTGCCAGCTACCTGGTCCACGCGATCTGCCCGCTGCCCGAGGAGGCCAGCCGATGACGACGACGCCCGAGGCCGGCCTGACGGTGACCCACCGTCGCTACGTCCCCTACTCGCACGCTCACTACGCGGGAAACCTCGTCGACGGGGCCTACTCCCTCGCGGCGTTCGGTGACGTCGCCACCGAGATGTGCATCCGGACCGACGGGGACGAAGGGCTCTTCGCGAGCTACTCGGACGTGCAGTTCAGGGCCCCGGTCCGAGCGGGAGACGTCATCGAGATCGAGGCGCGGCTCGTCCGGGTCGGCAGCCGGAGCCGCGAGATGGACTTCGTGGTCAGGGTCGTCGGCCGGGGGGCTCCCGAGCGTGGCGAGAGCGCCGCAGACCTCCTCGAACCGGCCATTCTCGCCACGACCGCCCGCGGAGTGGTCGTCGTCCCCGCACGGGGCTGACCGCTGCGCGAGACGCCCGGCGAGTCTGTCGCCGACACGCCGAACGGGTTTGCTCAGGCTCGGTCCCTTGACTACGTTCGTCGACATAACGACCTGAGCGATCACGGTCGACCAGAGCCCGCGCGCCAAGTAGAAAACACCCGTGGATCCTTGTGATTCACGACGGGTGGCCCCAACGGCGACGCGGGCTCTGGTGTTCCCGGCGCGTGGCCTACAGTGCCCTGGTGACCACGCGACGGGAAGCCGGGAGCCGGCGGCTGGTGCCCCTCGCACGTCTCGTCCTGGCGGTCGGGGGAGGGTACCTGGTCGGTCTCGCCTTCCCCGGCGCGAACCTCTGGTGGGCCGCCCCGCTCGGTGTCGCCCTCCTCGGCCTCGCCGGCTGGCGAGCGCGTCCGGCTAACGGCCTCGTGGCCGGTCTCGGCGCCGGGCTGGCCTACTTCGCGCCGGTCCTCTCATGGGCCGGGACGTACGTCGGCGACCTTCCCTGGCTCGCCCTGGCGACCGTCGAGTCCCTCTACGTGGCCGTCATGGTGTGGCTCACGGTCCTCATCCAGCGGCCCCTGATCGCAGCGGGCCGCAACGGCCTCGCCTGGGCGGTCGTCCCGCTCGGCTGGGTCGTCGAGGAGCTGGCCAGGTCGACGACCCCCTACGGGGGCTTCCCGTGGGCCCGGCTCGCGTTCTCCCAGGCGGACAGCCCACTCGCTCGCGTCGCGGCGTATGCCGGTGCGCCGGGCGTGACCTTCGCCGTCGCCCTCGTCGGGACCCTCCTCGCCGGCGCCGTGGTCGCCCTGGCCGGCCGACGTCCCACCGGTGCCATCCCCCTGGTTGCCGCCGTCGCCGTCGTCGTCCTCGCCGGCCTCATCTGGCTCCCGACGGGTGGGCGACCGGTCACCGTGGCCCTCGTCCAAGGGAACGTCCCACAAGCGGGCCTCGCGTTCAACGCCCAGCGCCGCGCGGTCCTCGACGACCACGTGCGTGAGACCCTGGCCCTGGCGGCCCACCGGCCGGCCGATCTCGCCCTCGTCGTGTGGCCGGAGAACGCGAGCGACATCGACCCCATCGCGAACGCGGACGCCGCCGCGGAGATCCGCAAGGTCGTCACGGCCATCAAGGTCCCGCTGCTGCTCGGCGCGGTCATCGACGGCCCGGGACGGTACCTGAGCAACACCTCGCTCCTGTACCGGACGCCGACCTCGACGCCGGAACGCTACGTCAAGCAGCATCCCGTGCCGTTCGCCGAGTACATCCCGGACCGGTCCTTCTTCCGCCGGTTCAGCGACAAGGTCGACCTCGTCAGACGCGACTTCATCGCCGGAGGCTCCCGCGGAGAGTTCCACCTCACCGGACCTGCCGGCCCGTTCACCGTCGTCCCGACGATCTGCTTCGAGATCGCCTATGACGGGCTCGTCCGAGACGAGGTGACCCACGCCGGTCCCGACCCGT
>JAJXUB010000166.1 GCA_021783215.1 Actinomycetes bacterium
CGCTGCCGGCGGATGTTCCACCGGTAGGGCGCCTGGACGGGCAGGATGCGCTTCCACCACACCCCTTGGAGGCGCCGGAGGCGCTCCGCGTAGTCCGCGCCCTCCGTGCTCACGAGGCCGACCCCCGGGCCGTGGGCCGGTGCAGGTCCGTCGACGCACGAGCCTGGCGGGAGCGCAGGTCGGTCAGCGTCGCATGGACGCCGGCCGGGAAGGGCGTCATGGCCCGCGCGTCGAGGTCGGGCCAGACCACCGAGCGCGTGCTGAGGTCGCGCACCTGGACCGCACCGAGCGGCGGGGCCGCGAGCACGATGGTGGGTTGCCGCTTGAGGACACGGCGCAGCTCGCCGAGGACGGCGCCGACGGTGATGGGCCTCAGCGACCCGATGACCTTGACGACGGTCCCGCCGTCTCCGGCCTCCGGGTCGTCGCCGAGGCGCTCCATGGCATCGAGGGCGAGGTCGGCGGCGTCCGCGGCAAAGACGTAGTCCCGGAGGGTGTCGAGGGAGGCCCAGATGGAGACCGGACGGTGGTCGAGCTGAGCCGCGCAGACCTGGGAGACCAGGCCCTGGGGCTTGTCCAGGCTCTGGCCGGGGCCGTAGACATTGGCGATCCGACCGATGACCGCGCGCCCGTGAGCCGCCCTCGTCCACGCCCGCAGGCGTTCCTCCATGGCGTGCTTGGCCCACCCGTAGTCGGTGATGGGTGCGACCGGTGACGTCTCGTCATAGGGCGGGCACCCGACGCCGGCGTGGATCCCGCCGATCGACGAGGAGAGGAAGACCGTCCCCGGGCCGCCGCGACCTCCGGCATCGGCAAGCGCGTCGAGGGTGGCGCCGAACGCGGCGACCTCGGCCTCGAGGCGTGCCGCGGTCGCCCCCGCGACGCCCGTGCCGGCACACCAGAGCATTCGCCAGCCGCGCCGGCCCGCGCCGTCGACCAGCCGTCCAGCCGCCGTCGTCAGGGCCTCGCGCGCCGCCGCAGGGTCGGGCCATGGGATCGGCGTGCCGTCGATGACCGGCCCACGACGGCGAGCCGCCCGCACGACATGCTGTCCGATGAGGCCCCCCGCTCCGGCGACCCACGTGGTCGGCGCGGCCCCCGCACCCGACCTCATCGCGGCCCCGGACGCCGCCCCAACGGTCCGTCCTTGGGATCGCTGACGATGAGGTAGGGCGGTCGGCCCATGGCCATGTTGACGGCCACTCCGACGTACTCGGCGATGACGCCGAGGGAGAAGAGGATGACGCCCGTGCTGACGAGCACGACGACCATCGTCGACGTCCACCCGGCGGGGGTGGCGCGCCCGAGCGCGGAGTTGAGGACCAGCCACGTGGCATAGCCGATTCCCCCGACGGCGAAGATCGCACCGAGACCACTGACGACCCGCAGGCTGCGCGTCCCGGAGGAGATGACGAGCCGCCAGAAGTGGGACATCAGCGTCCGGAGCGAGTAGCCCGACGGCCGGTCGCTCTCCGCGCGCAGCGCGACCCGTGCGGTCGTGACCCGGCCCACGACCCACCCGAGCGCGACGTCGAGATAGACGCCTGCCCCCGCGTATGCCGCGACGCTCCTCGCGAGCTCGCCGCTGATGAGCCGGTAGCTCTCAAAGGTCGGCGTCGCGCCGCTCGCGAGGAACGTCGTGAACACCCATTTGGCGCTGCGCGACAGCGCGTTCCGCGCGACCCCGTGGGGGGCGCGGTTCGTCGGGGCGGCATAGACGAGCTGGGCGTCGTCGCGGAGGGCGGCGTCGAGGAAGGTCGCGATGTCCCGCGGGTCGTGCTGGCCGTCCTCGTCGAGGGTGACGACCCAGTCGCCGCTGCTCGAGGCCATCCCGGCGAGCGTCGCCGGATGTTGGCCGTAGTTGCGGCTCAACCACACGGGCCGGACGACCTCGTCCGTCGCCGCAAGGTCGGCGATGACGTCCGCGGAGCCGTCGGGCCCGTTGTCGTAGACGAGCAGCCACTCGACGACCTGCCAGGTGTGCCCGTCGGGCGTCACGTGGGGGGACGTCAAGGCTGCTATCTCGGCGAACAGCTCAGGCAGCGTCCGTTCGCCGCGGTACACCGGGGTCACGACGGAGACCCGGTGGACCCGCTCCCCGGCGGCGCGCGCTGGCATGCCCCGAGGGTATCCGGCTCCGTCGAGGCGCGGTGTCAGCCCTCGGCGTCAGCGGATGCGGTGGCGTGCATACGGCGCCCCACCCACACGTAGGCGAGGCGGCGCTTGTATGCCGTGAGCCGCGCCATGGCGTCCCCACGGGCGAGGTCGGCATGGGAGAGCAGGCCGGGGTTGGCCTCGGCGAGCCGGTGATGGAACCCGATGACCTGGTCCGACTGCTTCTTGGCCAGGCGGACGCTCCACTGGCTTGCGTTGAGCCGGAAGCCGGCGAGCGCCTTCGGGACCGCGTGGAAGTCGCCACGGGTCAGGACGTTGCAGTACGTCTGCTGGTCGATGACGAACGGCTCGCTCGTGTCCCACCCACCGGCCGCCTCGAACGCCGAGCGACGGAACAGGACGCAGCCGGGCTCGCCGAAGATGTTGGCGCCGAGGACGACCGCACGCCGGATCGCCGACGTGCCCGGAACCGCACCGCTGAGCCCCCCGAGGCCCCGCGCCCTGACGACCATGCCGCCGCGGGCGTCGATGAGGTCACGACGGCACGCGACGAGGACGACGCGCGGGTCGGCCTCCATGGCGCGGACCTCGTCGGCGAGGCACGTCGGGTAGACGAGGTCGTCACCGCAGACGAGCTTGACGTAGTCACCCGTCGCCTCGGCGGACACCCGGGCCCAGTTGGCCGGCGCGCCGCCTCCGGCAGGGGTCCTCAGGAGGCGCACCCGCGGGTCATCGGCGAACCGCTGGAGCCGCTCCCAGGTCCCGTCGGTGCTCGAGTGGTCGGCGATGACGAGCTCGAAGTCGGTGAACGTCTGCCCGAGGATCGACTCGACCGTCTCCTCGATGAAGTCGGCGTTGTTGTAGGCGGGAACGACGACGGAGACGCGCGGGGTCATGCGCCACCCTTCGACGAGCCGCCCTGCTTCGGCCGGCGGAACGAGAAGTGCTTGTGGCCGAACCAGCTGATGAGCGCGGTGACCCCGACGATGAGCAGCTGGGCCGCGATCGGTTCCAGGTGCGCGCCCTGGACGAGGACGGGCAGCGCGACGACGTTGACCCCGAGGGCCGTGAGGTAGACCGTCTCGAAGCGCCAGAGGTCGCGCCACACGTGACCGGTGACGACGAAGACGAG
>JAJXUB010000167.1 GCA_021783215.1 Actinomycetes bacterium
CGAGGCGGTCGCGGTGTAGGCGGTGATCGGCGAGCCGCCGTCACTCGCGGGCGTCGACCAGGCGACCACGGCCTTGGCGTCTCCCGCGGTCGCGGTCACGCCGGTCGGGGCGCCGGGGACGGTGGCGGGCGTGACGCTGTTCGAGGGTGCGGACGTGGGCCCCGTGCCCACCACGGTCGTGGCTGTCACGGTGAATGTGTACGACGTTCCGTTCCTCAGGCCACTCACCGCGCAGGAGAGCGAGCCGGACGTCGTGCAACTCCTGCCCCCGGGTGACGCCGTGGCGCGGTAGCCCGTGACCGGCGCTCCTCCGTCCGATGCAGGCGCTGACCACGATGTGGTCGCCATGGCATTCGCGGCGCTGGCGGCGACCGACGTTGGCGCACCCGGAAGGGAAACGGAGGCGAACGGTCCAGTCCCGTTCGGGGTTCCCAGCCCGGTCGGACCGTCGTAGCCTGCAGCGGCAGTACACAGGTACGTCCCGCCACAGCCGCCGTTGGAGCCGCTCGTCACATCGTTCAGGCCACCGCGGACGTAGGGATAGCTGGCCGGATACGTGCCGGCAGCCGCCGACCCCGCCAGCGCGTACGTCGCGGCGATGATGGGGGCCGAGACGCTCGTTCCCCCGAACACGACCCAGCCTCCCTGGGCCGACGCGTAGACGGCAACCCCTGTCGAGGGGTTGGCGACTGCCGCCACATCGTTAAGCGTGTGGTGCTGGCAGCTCGCGTCGGCTTGCCAGGCGGGCTTCGGCTCGTAGGCCGAGCATCCGCTGCCGGTCCCAGACCACACGGTCTCTGTCCAGCCTCGGGTTGTGGCCGACCGGCTGAGGGTCGTCCCGCCTACCGAGATAACGTACGGAGAAGCCGCTGGGTACGCGACGCCACCCGCGTAGCCGGAGTCACCCGAGCTTGCCGTGATGACGATGCCGGGGTGGTCGAGGTAGGCGGAGTCGAACGCACTTTCGTTCGGGTCCTCGGGGCCGCCGTAGCTGTTCGACACCGCGGTCGCGCCCAGTCGGACGGCCGTGTCGATGGCCGTGCCGAGGTCGTTCATGTACGCGGAGCTCGCCTCGACCAGGAGGATCGGGCAATTCGGGCAGATCGCCGAGACCATCTCGATGTCGAGGGCGATCTCGCCGCCCCAGCCGCCATCCGCGGCGGGGTGGCTCGTGCCGCCGTTCTGGTCGACCTTGCGGAAGCAACCGCTCGCGGACGTGCATGCAGGCAGCCCGAACTGCGACCGGTAGGTCGCGAGGTCGGACTCCGCCGTGGGCAGGTCGTACGCCGCCACGACGGCGACGGTGATACCGGACCCGGCCGATGAAGCGGCCGTCGACAGCGCGTAGGCCTCCTGGAGGTCCCCCGGCCCGTAGCCGGCAGGCGCAACGTCGGGTCCGATCGCGGCAGACGAGCGTGGTGCGATGTCGGTACGAACAAGCGAGCTGCATGCGTAGGACCGCACGGCCGCCGGGCTGCACAGCGCACGGGTCGGGCTCGACGCAGCCGGCCCCGCCACCACGCCCGGGTCGCGTGTGGACGCGTCTGCCTGGCCGGCGTGCAGCGGCAAGCCGGCCGAGACCAGCGAGCCGAGGGCCAGGGTGGCGGCCGCGGCGAGCGCGAGCCGCCAGGAGAACGGTCGCCTCAACGGCACGGTGACCCAGCGATCACGCAGGCGGGTTGTCGGCGCGTGGTCGGGGCGGGCCGGAGTGCGTTCAGCCACACGGCGCAGCATACCGTCGACGTGCGTGCGCTCTCCTGCCAGTCGGATCGCGGTTGGAGCGCCGTTGCCGTCGCGGATGTTCGCCGCGACCGTCCTGTCGCCGCCGGTGTGTCGAGGCAGGTGGCCTTCCCGCGGCTATTGCATGAAGTACCCGGTCACGTCGAATAGCCCGTGGGCTGTCTGCCCGCCGACCGGCGCGACGTAGGTGACCGAGAGGGAGCCCGAGCCGGACAAGGCGACGGTGACCCCGTTGGCGCGGTCGTCGCCGAGCGGGAAGTTGAGCGTCGAGCTCGTCGGGTAGCTGGTGGCGACCGGGCCCAGGAACAGGTACCCGAGGCTGGTCTGGCCGGTGACCGTGAGATTGCCGGTGATGGCGACGGTATTGGCCGGGACGCCGCCCTGCCCGGTTACCTGGAACGTCTTGGCTACATGCTCCTGCAGCGGTCCCACGAAGCCCAGGCCGGTCCGCGAGTCGAGGATCCGGGCGGGGGTGAGCGTGTGGTAGGTGGCACCGGCGAACGGGGTGACACTGTTGGAGTTCGGAGATGTCGGCCCTGTACCGATCGAGTTTGTCGCGCTGACCGAGAACGTGTAGCTGACTCCGTTCGTCAACCCGATGACCACGCACGAGGTCGCCCCGCCGGTCACGCACGTCTCACCTCCTGGTGAGGCGGTCACGGTGTAGAAGGTGATGGGACTTGATCCCGGGTCAGCCGCGCCCCAGTAGACCCCCGCCTTACCACTGCCGGCGAACGCCGTCGGCGTGCCCGGGGCGCCCGGCGCTCCCACAAGCGCGAGATGGAAGTCGAACGCCTCGGTCGGACCGTCGCTGTACGACGCGTTCGACCCGACCTGGAAGTAGTAGGTGTGGCCGGCGGTGACCGGGAAGGCGAGATAGACCGATCCGTTGGTGGTGGAGGACGCCTCGCACCCTTGCTGGACGAAGTTGTTGAAGGCGGTCCCGTCATAGGCGGCGGCGACGGCGTGGATGTCGTTGCCGACGATCGAGGTCGGGATGACGCTCGCCGATACGGTCGTCGTCGCGGTCGGGACGTACTTGTACCAGACCGTGTTGTTGACGCCGAACACACAGCTCGGGGTCGGCTCGCCGGTCTCGGTCGTGGCGAGGCTGGTGTTGACGCCGAGGTCCGCGTAGGGCAGCGGGTCGGTGATGGAGGCCGCGGTCGCCAGGTTGTCGTTCGGGGGAGGGCTCGCAGCGAGTGCGAGAGAAGGCAGGAGGATGGTCGCGCCGCCGATGACCGCCGCTCCGACCATGCCACCGACGATGAGGCTTCCCCGGGACGTCGGACCGAACAGCCGGGCCCAGCCTCCAGACCATCGCAGCATCATGCTCCTCCGGCGACCGACCGGTCGCACTACGCACACGACAATCGACTCCCTACGGCAGTGCTCTGCGCCCCCTCCCGCGTTCTGCTCAGGACTGGCTCCGGAAGTAGCCGGTGACGTCGAAGATGACCTGGGTCGTCTGGCCGGCGGTCGGGGCGACGAACGTGAC
>JAJXUB010000168.1 GCA_021783215.1 Actinomycetes bacterium
CCCGGTATGCCAGGACGGCCTGGAGGATGCTGCCCGTCCCCCCGCTCGTCACCATGCCGACGGGGTCACCGTCGGTGGCCGCGCCGGCGTGCAGAAGGTCGAGGGCCATGGCGATGATCTCGCCCTCGAACCGGGTCGCGCTCGGGCACATGTCGCGCTGGAGCGCGTTCTGGTGGGCGAAGAGCCCGAACGCCTCGGTGAGGAAGGCGTAGTGCTCCTTGTCGCCGCAGTACATCGTCCCGGAGCACTGGCCGCTCTCCCAGACGGCATCCTCGGCGGTGGCCATGTCGCGGAGCTCGGTCATGACCTCGGCCCGGTCCCGTCCCTCGGGGGGGAGGGCGTGGAGCACGGGGTAGCGGTCGGCATACGGGTAGGCGTCGAAGAGGTCGCTCACGAAGGGACCATAAGCCACCGGAGCCCCGCGCGCGCCGGATACCCTCGGCCCATGCTGCGCGTCGGCCTGACAGGGGGGATCGGGAGCGGGAAGTCGACGGTGTCGCGACTGCTCGCCCACCACGGCGCGGTCGTCGTCGATGCCGACGCCATCGCCCGCGAGGTCGTCGCGCCGGGGAGCGAGGGCCTGCGGGCCGTCGTCCAGCGGTTCGGCGAGTCGGTCCTTGCCGCCGACGGGAGCCTGGACCGGCCCGCGCTCGGCCGGCTCGTCTTCGCCGACGAGGACGCGCGCCGAGACCTCGAGCGGATCACCCACCCCAGGATCGCCTCCCGGACGGCGGAGCTCGTCGCCGCGGTGCCACCGAGCGGCATTGTCGTCCACGACGTCCCGCTGCTTGTCGAGAAGCGGATGGGACCGGCGTACCACCTCGTCGTCGTCGTCGGCGCCGACGAGGACACCCGTCGCCGCCGCCTCGTGTCGGCTCGCGGCATGGCTGCCGACGAGGTGGACGCCCGCATGGCCGCTCAGGCCTCCGACGCCGAACGGCGTGCCGCGGCGGACGCCTGGGTGGACAACGGAGCCAGCGTCGACTCGCTCGTCGCCGAGGTCGACCTGCTCTGGTCGCAGCGGCTCACGGGCTATGAACGCAACCTCGAGCTCGGTCTCGCCGGGGGGCCAGGGGAGGCGGCGGACCCCCAGGCGGCCGTCGAACGGGTCGCCGCCCGTTGGGCCTACCTGCTCGCCGGGGACGTGACGTCGGTCTCCGGCGCGTCGCCCGCGCGGATGAGGGCGGAGCTGGCGCCGGGCGCCGACGTCGCGGGTCGGCTGGCGGGCGGTGGCTTCGTCGCCGTCGGTCCGTGCGCGTATGCCGGGTGCGACCCCGCGCTGACCGTCCGTGTCCTCATCGGGCCGCCGTAGCCCACCCGGTGGCCCGCGCCGGATGTCGGCGCCCTGACATACGGTGGTTGCATGCGTCCAGTCACCGACCTGCAACGGCGGGTCGCGCCGTTCGAGGTCATCTCGGAGTTCTCCCCGGCCGGCGACCAGCCGGACGCGATCGCCGAGCTGACCCGCCGCATCACGGCGGGGGAGCAGGACATCGTCCTCCTCGGCGCGACCGGTACGGGCAAGTCGGCGACGACTGCGTGGCTCATCGAGCAGGTCCAGCGGCCGACCCTCGTCCTTGCCCCGAACAAGACGCTCGCCGCTCAGCTCGCCAACGAGTTCCGCGAGCTCCTGCCGAACAACGCCGTCGAGTACTTCGTCAGCTACTACGACTACTACCAGCCCGAGGCGTATGTCCCGCAGACGGACACGTACATCGAGAAGGACTCCTCGATCAACGACGAGGTGGAACGGCTCCGCCACTCGGCGACGAACTCGCTGCTCACGCGGCGCGACGTCGTCGTCGTCGCGTCCGTGTCGTGCATCTACGGCCTCGGCACCCCGCAGGAGTACGTCGACCGGATGGTCCCGCTTCGGGTGGGCGACTCCATCGACCGGGACGACCTGCTCCGCCGGTTCGTCCACATGCAGTACACCCGCAACGACCTCGCCTTCACCCGGGGCACCTTCCGCGTCCGTGGCGACACCGTCGAGATCATCCCCGTCTACGAGGAGCTCGCCGTCCGGATCGAGCTCTTCGGCGACGAGATCGACCGGATCTACACCCTGCACCCGGTGACGGGCGAGATCGTCCGCGAGGAGCAGGAGATGTATGTCTTCCCGGCCTCGCACTACGTCGCCGGCCCCGAACGGATGGAGCGGGCGATCCGCGGGATCGAGTCCGAGCTGGAGGAGCGGCTCGCGACGTTCGAGAAGCAGGGCAAGCTGCTCGAGGCGCAGCGCCTCCGCATGCGGACGACGTACGACATCGAGATGATGCGCCAGGTCGGCTCCTGCCCCGGCATCGAGAACTACTCGATGCACATCGACGGACGGCTGCCGAAGAGCGCCCCGAACTGCCTCCTCGACTACTTCCCCGAGGACTTCCTCCTCGTCATCGACGAGTCGCACCAGACCGTCCCTCAGATCGGTGCGATGTACGAGGGGGACATGTCGCGCAAGCGGACCCTCGTCGACCACGGCTTCCGGCTGCCCTCGGCGATGGACAACCGGCCGCTGAAGTGGGAGGAGTTCCTCGAACGGATCGGCCAGACGGTCTACCTGTCCGCAACGCCGGGCGCCTACGAGCTGGCCAAGTCCGACGGCTTCGTCGAGCAGGTCATCCGCCCGACGGGCCTCGTCGACCCGGAGATCGTGGTCAAGCCGACGAAGGGCCAGATCGACGACCTCCTCGAGCAGATCCGCGTCAGAGCGGAGCGGCACGAGCGCGTCCTCGTCACGACGTTGACGAAGAAGATGGCGGAGGACCTCACCGACTACCTCCTCGACAAGGGCGTCCGGGTCCGCTACCTCCACTCCGACATCGACACCTTGAGGCGGGTGGAGCTGCTCCGGGAGCTGAGGCTGGGGGAGTTCGACGTGCTCGTCGGGATCAACCTGCTCCGGGAGGGCCTCGACCTGCCTGAGGTGTCGCTCGTCTCGATCCTCGACGCGGACAAGGAGGGCTTCCTGCGGTCCGCGCGCTCCCTGATCCAGACGATCGGGCGCGCGGCCCGCAACGTGTCCGGAGAGGTCCACATGTACGCCGACCGCCTCACCCCGTCCATGGCGGAGGCCATCGACGAGACCCGACGGCGCCGTGAGAAGCAGGTCGCGTGGAACGCCGAGCACGGGGTCGACCCGCAGCCCCTCCGAAAGAAGATCGCCGACATCACCGACCTGCTCGCCAGGGAGGACGCCGACACGGAGAACCTCATGGGCTCGGGG
>JAJXUB010000169.1 GCA_021783215.1 Actinomycetes bacterium
GGTGCGCTGGGCTCGCTCGTTCACCTCAGCGCTCGCGTGAGCGGCATCGCGACCGTCCTCGCCGGGGTGCTCATGGTCGTTCTCGGCCTGTCCTCGTTCGGGGTCCCGCCGTTCGACCGCATCATCCTTGCGCCACCGGCCTCATGGACACGGACGGTGCGCAGGAGCACGCGCTCCTCGTCGGCCTTCGCGCCGTTCCTCCTCGGTCTCGCGGTCGTCCTCATCCCGTGCGGCGTGACGATCTCGATGATGCTGCTCGCCGCGACGTCGGGCTCGCCCGTGACGGGGGCCGCCGTCATGGCCGTGTTCGTCCTGGGAACCGCGCCCATGTTCACGGCGTTCGGGTTCCTCACCCAGCGGTATGCCCCGTCCGGGTCGCGGGGCCTCGGTATGGCCCTGGCGAGCGTCGTCATCGCCTTGGGCCTGTTCACCCTCAACGGCGGCCTCGTCGCCCTCGGGTCCCCACTGACGGCGCAGTCCGTCGTCGCGTCGATCCAGGGCAGCAGCAACGACTCCGGTCCGGCCGGCCCGGCGCCGGCGCTGGAGAACGGCGTCCAGGTCCTGCGGATCAGCGCCACCTCGGGCGGCTACTCCCCGTCCATCGTCGCCGCCCGGGCGGGTGTCCCGACGAAGCTCGTCATCGACACGCAGCAGACCCAGTCGTGCATCGTCTTCACCGTGCTCCCCTCGCTCGGGGTCCAGGCCACGCTGCCGGCCACCGGAGAGACGACCATCGACCTCGGCACGCTGTCGCCGGGGGATGTGCCCATCTCCTGCTCGATGGGGATGTACACCGGCACGATCAGGGTGTCGTGATGGGCACCACCACGGCAGGCCGCCGCACCGTCACGGTCGCCGTCACCGGCATGCACTGCGCGTCCTGCGGCCTGCTGGTCGACGACTGCCTCGAGGACGTCGACGGTGTCGTCACCTCGACGACCGACGTGCGCTCGGGCCGTTGCGTCGCCGTCGTCGGCGGGGAGGTCACCGACGAGGCGGTCCTGGCCGCCGTCGCCGAGGCAGGCTACGCCGGCACCGTCATCGACGTCGTCCCCGACTGAGGGGCCACCGGGCCCCGTTCCGACCGGTGACCGGGTCCGCCGGGCTAGCGGTGCAACGGGCATTCACGGGTGGCTGTCACGAAACAATATGCCCGGACGTCTCGCGGGACATCGTGCACGGCAGGGCCTCGTGCACCGTTAGCGCGATCGTCCCCTCCCTCGGACGGTGGCGACGGAGCAGCGGGCCGGGCCCAAAGAAGCCCAGCCTGACCCAGCCCTGGCCGCCGTCGCTGCGGTTGAGCCGTGCGCCCACCAGGGCGCGGGCCGGGCGGGCGCACGGTGAGGGCAGCCGCGACGGGCGGGTATGCCGTGACGTGTCCTGGGTCAGAGGTCGTTGCCGGCGTAGGACTGGTTGAAGCTCTTGTTGGTCAGGGGGAAGTCGGGGACGATCGTGTCGGTGAGCGCGACGGGCAGGGCGGGCCAGTTGAAGAACGAGGGGTCGACGGCTCGCACCCGGGCCAGGGTGCCTGACGCGTCGATCTCGACCCGGTGACAGAGGGTGCCTCGCCAGGCTTCGACGACGCCGAGGCCCGCGCCCGCGTGCGGTGCAGCGGTGACGGCCTCGGGGTCTTGGGCTCGGGTCCCGCTCGCATGCGGCGCCAGGGTGGCAAGGATCTGGGTGGAGGCGGCGACCTCGCGCGCCCGGACGCGGAACCGGGCCAGGACGTCACCCCGCTCCTCGACAATCGGCTGGAAGTCGTCGAGGTGGAGCGCCGGGTGGTCTCGTCGAGCGTCGATGGGGATCCCGGAGGCGCGGGCAACGTAGCCGAGCGTGCCGATGTGTGCGGCCTGTTCGGCGGTGACGGTGGAGGTCCCGGCGAACCGGTCGGCGACGATGCTGTCGGCGAGGGTTATGTCCACGATCTCGGCGGCCTTGTCGGCGATGCGCCGCAGCAGGGCGACGTCTGGGGCGGCGCGTAGGTGGGCCCCACCGATGGTGACGCCGCCGCGCAGGAGTCGGTGTCCGGTGAGGGCCTTGTTGTGGCGCAGCAGGCTCTCGCGCAGGCGTTGGGTGTGGGCGTGGGCGATGCCGTAGCCGACGTCGTTGGCGATCGCGCCGAGGTCGCTGACGTGGTTGTAGAGCCTTTCGGCCTCGAGGAGCAGGGCTCGGGCGGCCCGGGTGCGCTCGTCGACGTCGATGTTCAGGGCGTCCTCGACCGCCATGACGTAGGCCAGGACGTGCCCGACCGCAGTGTCGCCGCTGATCCGCTCGGCCAGCTCGATGCCCTGCACGGGGGTACGGCCCTCGAAGAGCTTCTCCACCCCGCGGTGCAGGAACCACAGCCGAGCCTTGACCTGCAGGATGGTTTCGCCGACCACGGAGAACCGAAAGTGGCCTGGTTCGATGAGCCCCGCGTGGACCGGGCCGACGGGGATCTCGTAGACGCCGTCGCCCTCGACCGGGATGAAGGGGTAGGAGCCGATGTCTGGGTTGAACCGCGGGGCGGGGTCCGCGTCATGGCGCATCGGGTAGTAGCCGCTGGGCCAGTGGCCGTGCCGGACGAGTCGTTTCGGCATCGGGTGTCCCTCGGGGCGAATCCCGTACAGGTCGCGGATTTCACGCTCGAACCGACCGGCCGGGAACGAGCAGTGGGCAAGGGTGGGGATCCACGCGTCGTCTCGGGGGACCTCGAGGGTGAGCTCGTGGCGCTGGCCGACCGGTCGCAGGAAGCTGTAGACGACGCGCAGCCGGTCGGGGTCGTCGTGTGCCGCCATCAGCGCCAGGCGCCACCCGTCGTCGAACAGCCTCTCGGCCACGGCGGGGAGCCGTTCCCGGCTGAGGGTCTGGCTGGATGTGGTTTGCATCGCCGTCATCGGGCTCCTGCCAGCACGGACACGGCATCGCGGAGCTGGGCCCCGACTGGGGTCGCCATCAGCCCCAGGAAGGCCGCCACGGCGAGGGCGATCAGCACGGGCGCTTGTCGGTGGGTGGCCACCGGATCGGTGGCGGGCTCGTGGCCCGGTGTGGGCGACGGCTCCGGGTGGTCAGCGACCGGGAGGGGGTCGGCCCCCTGGTCCTGCGGTGGTCCTGCCCCGACCGGAGGACCCAGCGTCATGGCGGAGACGTGCCGGGCCATGCCGGCGAACACAACGAGCAGCAGGACCAAGGCAACCCCGACCACCCAGCCGAGCCCGGCCCGCCAGGC
>JAJXUB010000170.1 GCA_021783215.1 Actinomycetes bacterium
CGGCACGGCGTCGCCGATCGGCACCCACCAGACCGTCTTGCCCGCCAGGTCGAGCGGCTTGGTCGGAGCCACCGGGTCCGGCCACGCGATCGGGGCCTTCAGCTTGTCGAGCTCGGCCTTGGCGGCGTCGATCGTCGCGGAGGCCGCCGAGGACGGCGCGGTCGAGCCGGTGTCCGTCGCGCCGCTGGCGCCGGAGCTGCAGGCGGCCAGCGCGAGCGTGGCCACGGCGACCGACGCCACCGCGACCTTCGACCTCAGCGAGGTCGAGCGAGTGGAACGGATCATGGGGGGTCCTTCGGGTCGAGCCGCGGGAGCGGCGGGCGAGGGTCGGGCTCCGGCACGTGCCTGGGGCTGCCGGATCGTGCGGGGGACCGAGCGCGGCCGACCGGGTCGAGGGATCCTGTGGCCCGGGTCACGTTCGGCGTGGACCTCAGGATGAGGACGCGGCGGGTCGTGCGGAACGGCGTCGTGCCGCTCGCTGGAACGACCGCTCCAGTTCACCGGGCGACCGACGGACCGGTGGTCCCGCACCTGGCGACGGCGCACGCGACCCGCGGGCCGGGCGTTCCGGCCAGCGGTCCGCGGACCTGGACCCGCGCTCCGCCGCTTCCTAGCCTCGACCCGCGTCGCCGTAGCGACCGCTCCAGTGGTCCCGAGGAGATCCCATGTCGGCCGAGCTGCCCCCCGCTCTGGCGTCCGTGAGCCCGCGCGACCGCCGCGCCCGGCTCCGGGCCGCCCTGGTCTCCGGGACGCCGCTCCTCCTCCCGGGTGCCAGCGACGCCGCCGGCGCGCTCCTGGTCGAGCGCGCCGGCTTCGCCGCCGTCTACGCGACCGGTGCCGGCATCGCCAACGCCCAGTTCGGCCTGCCCGACATCGGCCTGGTCTCGCAGTCGGAGATCCTCGGCCAGCTCAGCCGCATGGTCGCGGCGGCGGACCTCCCGGTCGTGGTCGACGCCGACACCGGATACGGCAACGTCCCCTCGGTGATCCGCACGGTGCAGCTCTTCGAGCGGGCCGGCGCCTCCGGGCTCCAGCTCGAGGACCAGGCGTTCCCCAAGCGCTGCGGCCACTTCGACGGGCACACGCTCATCGAGCAGCGCGAGATGCAGGCGAAGATCGCGGCGGCCGCCGCCGCTCGCGAGGACGCCAACCTGGTGATCATCGCCCGTACCGACGCCCGCGGCCCGCTCGGCCTCGACGAGGCGCTCCGTCGCGGCCACGCCTACCTGGCGGCCGGTGCCGACGCCTTGTTCGTCGAGGCCCCGCAGAGCGTCGAGGAGCTGGCCCGCATCGGGGCCGAGTTCGCCGGGGTCCCCCTGGTGGCCAACATCGTCGAGGGCGGCAAGACCCCGGCCGTACCCGTGGACGGGCTGCACGAGCTGGGCTTCTCCATCGTCCTGTACGCCAACTTCCTCATGCGCGTGATGCTCCATGCCGGCCATGCGGCCCTGGTCCACCTGCGGGAGACCGGCGAGACGGCGTCGTACGCGGACCGGATGCTGACGTGGCAGGACCGCCAGGCGATGTTCCGGCTCGGCGACTTCGGCGCCGCCGAGGACGCCTTCCTGTCGTCCTGGGGGGCCGACCGGTGAGCGCCCGGTCCCTCGCCGCCACCGTCCAGGAGCTCGGGCGCCCCGACGTCGTCGTCCTCGGCGCCGGGCAGGCGGGGCTGACGGCCGCGGTCGCCGCCGCGCAGCGCGGGGCCCGCGTCCTGCTGCTCGAAAAGCTCGACTACGCCGGCGGCTCGACATCGATGAGCTCCGGACTCACCGCGTACGCCGGCACGGACGAGCAGCGGGCGCTGGGGATCGAGGACTCCGTGGAGTCGCTCAAGGCGGACATCCTCGCGACCGGGCGGCACAAGAGCGACGAGTCGCTCGTCGACGTCTACTGCCGGGAGCAGCTCGCCACCTACCGCTGGCTGAAGGAGCTCGGGGTCGAGTACGGCCACGTCCACGCGGCCTCGGGTCAGAGCGTGCCGCGCTCCCACGCGACGGATCCCAGCCGCATGATCGACACCCTGGCGAAGCGTGCCGAGGGGCTCGGCGTCGGCATCGTCTACGGCGTCCGCGCCTTCCAGCTGCTGCTGGTCGACGAGTCCGTGACGGGCGTGGTCTGCGAGGTCAACGGCGCGCTGACCGAGGTGCGGGCAGGTGCCGTCGTCCTGGCCACCGGAGGGTTCAGCCGCAACACCGACCTGCTCGAGCGCTTCGTGCCGCACCTCGTCCATGCCGTCCACGGCGGCGCCCCGGGATCCGAGGGCGACGGACTGCTCATGGGCTGGAAGGCCGGCGCGGACTTCCGGGACACGCCCTACGTGAAGGGCACGTTCGGCATCTACCCCGGCGACGACCCGCGCGAGGGCGGCACCGGCATCCTCGCCGTCTACAAGGGCGCCATCGCGGTGAGCCAGGCCGGCCGCCGCTTCGTCGACGAGTCGTCGCCGTACAAGGCGATCGGCGACGCGTGCCTCGAGCTCCCCGAGCACGTCGCCTGGCAGGTGTTCGACCAGACCACGATGGACCGGGACGACCCCGAGGTCCACATCTACTGGTTCTCCGGACGCCTCGCCACGGGACTGCTCGAGACGGCCGACACGCTCGAGCAGCTCGCCGGGAAGATGGGCGTCCCCGCGGACACGCTCCGGCAGACCGTCGCCGACTACAACGCGGCCGTGCGCGGCGAACGGGCGGACGAGTTCGGGCGCACCTCGATGTCCGGGTCGGCCGAGCGGCCGACCGAGATCGCGACCGGACCGTTCTACGCGCACCTGTCGGGCGCCTCGGTGCTGGCGACCTACTGCGGACTGACGATCGACCCCGAGACCCACGTGCTCGACGTTTACGGCGAGCGGATCCCCGGCCTGTTCGCCGCCGGGGAGGTCACCGGAGGCTTCCACGGCGCCGGGTACGTCACCGGCACGTCCGTCGGCAAGGCCGGGATCTTCGGGCGTCTCGCCGGGCTCGCCGCCGCCGCCCACGCGGGGGTGACGGCGTGAGCCACCTCTTCTCGATGGCCGGGCGCGTGGTGCTCGTCGTGGGTGCCGCCGAGGGCGGCATCGGCGCGTACGCCGCCCGCGCGCTGGCCGATGCGGGCGCGACCCTCGCCGTCGCCGACCTCGACGCCCGGCGCGACGATCTCGCCACGACGGCCGACGCGTGCGGACCGACGACCACGCGGCACGACGTCGACGTCACCGACGCCGACT
>JAJXUB010000171.1 GCA_021783215.1 Actinomycetes bacterium
CCCGGGCGCCCAGCGGGATGTCGTCGCCGGCCAGGCCCTCCGGGTATCCGGTGCCGTCGAGCCGCTCGTGGTGATGGGCGATGGCCGGCAGCGACCCCTCGAAGGCCGTCACGCCGGCGAGCATGCGGACCGCGGATGTCGGATGCGCGCGAAGCAGGGCAGCCTCGTCGGGGAGCACCGGCCGGTCCGGATCGAGCAGCGCCGTCGGCACGGCGAGGAGCCCGAGGTCGTGCAGGGCACCGGCGACGCGCACGGCCTCGATGTCGTCCGGCCCGAGCGGCAGCTCCTCGGCGACCCAGGCCGCGAGGCGGCCCACCCGTGCGCCCTGCCCGGTCGAGCCTGGGCTCTTGGTCTCGACCGCCCCGAGGAGAGCCGCGACGGTGCGCTCCTTGGCCTCCCGCTCGTCGGAGTACCTGGCGAAGGCCCACCGAGCGGTCAGCACCGGGACGACGACGAGCGCCGTGCTGACCCAGTCAAGCCCGACCGGCCCCCACAGCACCCCGAGCAGGAGGGCGATGCCGCCGGTGACGAGGTACGGCATGCCCGTCGAGGACACGAGGCTGACGAAGAGCGCGCGGAACGGCTCGTGCCTGCTGAGGACCATGATCCCGCACAGGATGAGGGCGTTGACGAGGACGAGGACGATCTCGGCGACGAAGAGCGGCACAAGACCATGGGCGAAAAGGTCCTTGGCCCCGTGGACGTCGGCGAGGAGGACATGCCCCCCCATCGCCAGGTAGGTGAACCCGGCGAGGCTGCCCATGACGGAGTACATCGCGCTGTTGAACGCGAGGGCCCGAACCGGCACCCGCCACGCCGAGGCCAGGTGGGCCAGGGCGCCGACGATCCCGGCGGCCGTCGGGCCGAGGACCAGGAAGGCCGCCACGGGAATCAGGCTGGCGACGTTGAACCCAACCCCACGGTCGATCTCGCTGGGCCAGCCGGGACGGTTGAGCAGCGTCAGGGCAAGGAGCGCGACCAGGCCGGGGACGTCCCGTGGGGGGCCGAAAAGGGCCCACGACATGGCGCACAGGCCGACGGCGAGGACGCCGACGCCGACGATGTAGGCACGGGCGGCGCCACCCATGGGGGCCACCCCGGATGTCGACCCCTGCACCGTCATCTCTGGCTCAGGGCTCGACCGTCATGGCAGGTGTCAGTTGCCGTCCCAGTCCCACCCGTTTGGGCTGATGACGTTGCTGACCGTCGGCGCGGCGGCGGAGGCCGGCGCCACCACGCCGAGGATGGCGCCGAGGCTCACGCCTGCGGCGACGACGAGCTTGAGGATGCGAGACATGCGTGACTCCTTCGTTGGCCCCAGACGCACCTGTGGTCCCAGCGGCCGGAGAACCCCCGGCGCTCGACCATTGTGACATGCGCCCAGCAGCCCGCAACCGGAGCGAACGTCGGTCCGACCCGTGGGATGTGGGAGGATAGTGCGGTTCGCCTGCGGTCGACACCGCGGGCCGTCAACCCGACCAGAAGGACACGGCCATGAGCAAGCGCGCCCGCAAGCGCCGCTCGCGCAAGGGCAACGCCGCCAACCACGGCCGCAAGCCCAACGCCTGAGCGCGCCCCGGCAGACGCGAGGGGCCCGGCACCGATCACGGTGCCGGGCCCCTCGCGTCGTCTCAGTCCGTCGTCTCGATCCGGATCGTCGTGATCCGCTGGACGATCCGCATACGCAGCTCGGTCGGCGCCGGCTCGCACGCGCAGGCGCGCCGGATCAGCGCCTTGAGCGCCGTCTCCCGGTCGTGCTGCTGCATGCAGGGCCCGCACTCGTCGAGGTGAGCCTTGATCCGCGCCGTGTCGGTCGTCGTCATCTCACCGTCGAGGTACTCGTAGAGGCGCAGAAGGGTCGCGCTGCAGTCGGCCCCGCCGTGCTCGTCCGCGCTGTGCCCATGGGCGTCGATGCTCACGCGTCCTCACCCCCCTCGTCGGGCGTGCGGATGCCCTGCTCGCGGGCGTAGTCGTTGAGCAGCTCACGCAGCTGCCGGCGTCCGCGGTGGAGTCGTGACATGACCGTGCCGATGGGTGTTCCCATCATCTCGGCGATCTGCTTGTAGGCGAAGCCCTCGACGTCGGCGAGGTAGACCGCCATGCGGAACTCCTCGGGCAGCTCCTGGAGCGCGCGCTTGACCTCTCCGTCGGGCAGGTGCTCGAGCGCGACGGTCTCGGCCGACTTCAGGCCGGCGCTCGTATGCGACTCGGCCCGGTGGAGCTGGTAGTCCTCGACCTCCGCGGCATCGGACTGGAGCGGTTCGCGCTGCTTCTTGCGGTAGGTGTTGATATACGTGTTCGTCAGGATGCGGTACATCCACGCCTTGAGGTTCGTCCCCGGCTTGTACTGGTGGAACGCCGCGAAGGCCTTGGCATACGTCTCCTGGACGAGGTCCTCGGCGTCGGCGGGGTTGCGCGCCGTGCGCAGCGCCGCGGAGTAGAGCTGGTCGAGCAGAGGCAGCGCCTCGGCTTCGAACCGGGCGCGGCGCTCGTCAGTCGTCTCGGTGGCCACGACGGAGTCGCTGGTCACATCGGCATGGGCAGGTGGAGGAGTCATTGCCGACCAGCCTATGGCCTCGGTGCGCTGGGCGAGAGGGAGGACGAGCACGCGGTCGTCAACGCCCGGCCGCCACTCGGCATTCCCCCAGGAAGGCCATCACGGCGGCCACGACGTCACCTGGGACCCTGGTGAAGGAGTGGGTTCCGGCGACCGTGACGACCGTCGCCGGGTCGGGGACGACCGCTCGGACCTCCTCCGGGGAGCCGAAGGCGTCCCGCTCCCCCTGGACGACGCGGACGGCCAGGCCGGCGGCATACGGCATGAGCAGCTCCCCTGCCCGCGAGGTGTCCGGGCGCCCCGGCGGGTGGAGCGGGAAGGCGAGGCACAGGACGGCGTCGGCACCGGACGCGACGGCGGTCCGGCAACCGACGCGGGCACCGTTGCTGCGCCCGCCGACGACGAGAAGGCCGGGGAGCGCGGCCCGCCCGGACCGCAACGCCGCGATGACGGCGAGCCACGCGGTGTCCTGGACGGGGGGCCGCGGCGGTGTCCGTGCGCCGGCGACGACGAAGGCCTGCTCGACGAGGGCGACGGCCCAGCCGAGCTGCGGAAGCTGCGTCGCGAGAGCCCGCAGGTCGGGCGAGCCGAGGCCCCCGCTCGCACCGTGGGTGAGGACGACGGT
>JAJXUB010000172.1 GCA_021783215.1 Actinomycetes bacterium
GTACCCGGCCCCGGGACGGTGCAGAGGCCTGCGCCGCCGCGGGAGGTCGTCCCGCCGCGCCCCGAGCCGTTCCTGCCCGGGCGCCGTCCCGAGCACCCGGAGCCCGCCGAGCCCGTCGCCGCCCCGGCCATGTACGCCGGGTCGTCGACCCGCGCCGCGGGGAGCGGGGGAGCGATGGTCGAGGGAGCCACCGCACGCGTGCTCAGCGAGCCCTCGGCCGTGGCCGAGCCCCTCGCCGAAGGCGTCATCGAGCGCGATCCGGGCGTCAACCGCAGCCTGCTGTTGCGCCTGATCGCCGGGGTCCGGGGGTTGTGACGATGGCGACGCGCAGGAACCGACGTCAGGGCGGCCAGGCCGTCAAGATCGTCGTCACCGGCCCCTTCGCGGCCGGCAAGACGACGCTGATCCGGACGATCTCCGAGATCACCGTGCTCTCGACCGAGCGGGGCATCAGCGACGACACCCGGTCGCGCAAGGCCGAGACGACCGTCGCGATGGACTTCGGCCGGATCACCATCGACCGTGAGCTCGTGCTCTACCTGTTCGGCACGCCGGGCCAGGAGCGCTTCGACTTCATGTGGGAGATCCTCGGCGAGGGCATGCTCGGGTACGTGCTGCTCGTGGACGCCTCGCGACCCGAGACCCTCGCCGAGGCGCAGCACATCCTCGAGGCGTTCCGGCGCATGGCGCGCGTGCCGTTCGTCGTCGCGCTCAACCGCACCGACGAGTTCGGGAGCATGGGGGAGGACCACGTGCGCTCCGCACTGGACATCGAGCCCCACGTGCCCGTCGTGGCGTGCAACGCGACCGACAAGGACTCGGTCAAGGACGTGCTGCTGGCCCTGCTCTACTCGGTCCTCGACGAGCTCGAGGCCACGGCGGCCAACGCCTAGGCGGACACGATGGCCCTCCGACTCCCGCGCTGGTGGCACCGGGACCCGGCCCCGGCGGGGCGGCACGTCCGCGTCCTGCCGGTCGTCGGTGTCCCCGGGGCCGCCGCCACGATCGTGTCCTCCGCGTCGCTCGACCCGCGGGTGACCGGTGCCACCGTGTCCGCCGGTCCGCCGGGCGGACCGCCGCTGACGTGGGCGACCGCAGAACCTGACGTGGTCGACCCCGCCGTCGCCGACCCGGGACCGGTCCTGCCCGCCCCGGGGCCGGACGGCAGGCACGACGGCGTCCCGGCGACCGGCGCGGACGCCTGGGACTCCCCGGCGGACGGCGTCGGGCTCGTCTTCGCCGACGGCGCGAGCGTGCAGCTCGACGCGGACGACCCGCGGGTTCGCACCTTCCGCGCCGTGGCCGCGGCGCTGTTCGACCCACCGTCGGCCTGAACCGCCCGGTCGCGATCACCGCGTGGGCCCGGGCCCGGTGCTTCAGCCCGCGCTCGGTGCTGCCGAATGGGTGATGGAAGGGATCGCGGAGCCCCGCGCCTCCTGCCCGGACCGTCAGCGCGGGCGCCGCGTTCGCAGAGAGGACCATCGTGAAGCAGCTTGGCGACATCCTCCTCGAGGGCGGCCTGGTCACACGCGACCAGCTGGACTCGGCCGTGCTCGAGCAGAACCGGCTCGGCCGCAGCCTGGGCCGCGTCCTCGTCGACCAGGGCGTGCTCACCGAGTCCCAGCTCGTCGCGTCGCTCGCCGCCCAGATCGGCATGCGCTTCGTGGACCTCGGTGACGTGCCGGTCGACGGCGCCGCCCTGGCACGCATCCCGGGGCACGTGGCCCGGCGGCACACGGCGATCCCGATCGGCTTCGAGGACGGCAAGCTCGTCGTCGCGATGGCCGACCCGGCCAACGTCTTCGCCATCGACGACATCAAGTCCATCGCCGGCCAGCGCGGCTACATCGACGTCAAGCCGGTGGTGGCCACCCGCAACGACGTCGTCGCGGCGATCGACCGCTTCTACCGCGCCGGCGACGAGCTCAACGACCTCTCCTCCGAGCTGGACATGGGCGAGGAGGAGGAGGACCTGTCGAAGGTCCGGGAGATCACCGAGGACGCGCCCATCGTCCGCTACGTGAACCTGCTCATCACCCAGGCGATCCAGGACCGGGCGTCCGACATCCACCTCGAGCCGACCGAGTACGACCTCCGGGTCCGCTACCGGATCGACGGCGTGCTGCACGAGGTCATGCGCTCGCCTCGGGCCATCCAGTCCGGCGTCATCAGCCGGCTGAAGATCATGTCGGACATCAACATCGCCGAGCGCCGCATCCCGCAGGACGGCCGCCTGTCCGTGTCGGCGCACGGCAAGAAGATCGACCTCCGCGTGGCCACCCTCCCGACGGTGTGGGGCGAGAAGGTCGTCATGCGGATCCTGGACAACTCCACGGCCCGGATGGACCTCACCGACCTCGGCTTCAGCCCGTACAACTTCGGCATCTTCCAGAAGTCCTACGTCAAGCCCTACGGGATGATCCTCGTGACCGGGCCGACCGGGTCGGGCAAGTCCACGACGCTCTACGCCACGCTCAACGTGGTGAACAAGCCCGAGGTCAACATCATCACCGTCGAGGACCCGGTCGAGTACCGACTGCCGGGCGTGAACCAGGTGCAGGTCAACCCGAAGGCCGGGCTGAGCTTCGCGGCGGCGCTGCGCTCGATCCTGCGGTCCGACCCCGACATCGTGCTCATCGGCGAGATCCGCGACCACGAGACGGCGCAGATCGCGGTCGAGGCGTCGCTGACCGGTCACCTCGTGCTCGCCACCCTGCACACGAACGACGCGCCCAGCGCGGTCACCCGCCTCACCGAGATGGGGATCGAGCCGTTCCTCGTCGGGTCCGCGCTCGACTGCGTCCTGGCCCAGCGCCTCGCCCGCCGGCTGTGCAGCAAGTGCAAGGAGCCGTTCGAGCCGACCGCGGAGCAGCTCGAGAGCATCGGCTTCAAGTCCTACCCGGGCGACCCGGAGCCCACGTTCTTCAAGCCGGTCGGCTGCGCGAGCTGCGCGAAGACGGGCTACAAGGGCCGGCTGGCGCTGCACGAGGTCATGGCGGTGAGCGACACGATCGAGCGCCTCACCGTCGAGCGCGAGTCGTCGTCGAAGATCAGCCAGGTCGCCATCGCCGAGGGCATGCGGACCCTGCGCGAGGACGGCCTGCTCAAGGCCGCGTCGGGGATCACCACGCTCGACGAGATCTTCCGCGTGGTCG
>JAJXUB010000173.1 GCA_021783215.1 Actinomycetes bacterium
GGATGAACGGTGCATCGTTGCCGTCCGCGCGGCACGGGGCGGCTCGGACGGCACTAAACTAGCCGTTCGCCCTCCCGGACCTGCTCATCGAAGGACTTCCCCGCGCCCGTGATCACCGCAACCGCCGTCGAGCTGCGCGCGGGCTCCCGGCTTCTCCTCGATGCAACGAGCTTCCACGTGGGACCCGGCGACCGGGTCGGTCTCGTCGGGCGCAACGGAGCCGGCAAGACGACCCTGACGAAGGTGCTCGCCGGCGAGGCCCTCCCGGCCGCGGGCACGGTGGTCCGTTCCGGCGAGGTGGGCTACCTCCCGCAGGACCCCAGGACCGGGGACCTGAGCATCACCGCGCGGTCGCGGATCCTCTCCGCCCGAGGGCTCGACGTCATCGTCCGGGACCTGCGCGCCGCCGAGACGACGATGGCGGCGACGACCGGCCCCCGTCAGGAGCGCGCGATGCGGCGCTACGCCCGGCTCGACGGCGAGTTCGGCGCGGCCGGGGGGTATGCCGCGGAGGCGGAGGCGGCGTCGCTGGCCGGGTCCCTCGGCCTGCCCGCACGGATCCTCGAACAGCCCCTGAGGACCTTGTCCGGCGGACAGCGCCGGCGGGTCGAGCTCGCGCGCATCCTCTTCTCCGGCGCCGAGACCCTCCTGCTCGACGAGCCGACCAACCACCTCGACGCCGACTCGGTCGCGTGGCTGCGCGACCACCTCATGGCCTACAGGGGCGGTCTCATCGTCATCAGCCACGACGTCGCGCTGCTGGGGACCGTCGTCAACAAGGTCTTCCACCTCGACGCGAACCGAGCCGTCATCGACCAGTACAACCTCGGCTGGAAGGCCTACCTCGCCCAGCGGGAGACCGACGAGCGTCGCCGGAAGCGGGAGCGGCTCAACGCGGAGAAGAAGGCGGCCGCGCTCATGGCGCAGGCCGACAAGATGCGGGCCAAGGCGACGAAGACGGTTGCTGCCCAGAACATGGCCCGCCGTGCCGAACGGCTGCTCGCGGGCGTCGAGCCGGAGCGGGCGCACGACCGGGTCGCCCACCTCCGCTTCCCCGAGCCGGCGCCGTGCGGGAGGACGCCGTTGCGCGCCTCGGGCCTGTCCCGCTCGTACGGGTCCCTCGAGGTGTTCACCGACGTCGACCTCGCCATCGACCGAGGCTCGAGGGTCGTCGTCCTCGGCCTCAACGGGGCCGGCAAGACGACGCTCCTACGGATCCTCGCCGGTGTCGACGAGCCGGACACGGGCGACGTGCAACCCGGCCACGGGCTCAAGATCGGCTACTACGCCCAGGAGCACGAGAACCTCGACGTCGAGCGCAGCGTCCTGGAGAACATGAAGTCCGCCGCACCCGACCTCGGCGAGACGGACGTCCGGAAGGTGCTCGGCTCGTTCCTCTTCAGCGGCGACGACGTCGAGAAGCCGGCACGGGTCCTCTCCGGGGGCGAGAAGACGCGGCTGTCGCTGGCGCTTCTCGTCGTGTCCTCGGCCAACGTCCTCCTCCTCGACGAGCCGACGAACAACCTCGACCCCGCGTCGCGCGACGAGATCCTCGGCGCCCTGGGGACCTACCGAGGGGCCGTCGTCCTCGTCACCCACGACGAAGGCGCCGTCGATGCCCTGGAGCCGGAGCGGGTCCTCCTCCTGCCCGATGGGGTCGAGGACCTGTGGGGCCGCGACTACCGCGACCTCGTCGCCCTCGCATGAGGACGGCCTACGCCGCACGCGGGAACGGCGGGGAATCCAGCCGCGCCGTGAATGGTTGGGCCACACCGTGAGCATGCAGGGGCACGGGGCCATGCGGTCGCTGACGCGCGACGCTTCGGTCGTCGAGCGGAGGCTGGCTCCCGGGACGGGCCGACGCGTGCTCTCGTATGCCCGTCCCTACCGACGCACGATCGCCCTCTTCCTCGCCCTGACCGTCATGGACAGCCTGCTCGTCATTGCGACGCCGCTGCTGCTCCAGCGGCTCGTCGACCGCGGCGTCATCCCCAAGGACAGCGGCGTCGTCGTCCGTCTCGCCGTGCTCGTCGCGTTCATCGCCGTGGCCGACGCGGTCCTCACCCTCGTCGAACGCTGGCTCTCCGCCCGGATCGGCGAGGGACTCATCTACGACCTGCGCCGGGAGGTGTTCTCGCACGTGCTGCGCCAGCCGATCGCCTTCTTCACGCGGGCGCAGACCGGCTCGCTCGTCAGCCGCCTCAACAGTGACGTCGTCGGCGCGCAGCAGGCGTTCACCTCCGTCCTGCAGAGCGTCGTCGGCAACGCCATCTCGCTCGTGCTCCTCATCGCCGCCATGGCCGCCCTGTCGTGGCAGCTGACCGTCGGGGCGCTGCTCCTCGTGCCGTTCTTCCTCGTGCCCGCACGGCTTCTCGGTCGTCGGCTGGCGGCCATGTCCCGCGAACAGATGGTCCTCAACGCCGACATGGGGACGCGGATGACGGAACGGTTCAACGTCGCCGGCGCGCTTCTCGTCAAGCTCTTCGGGAGCCCGGTCCGGGAGGACCTCGAGTACGCCGACCAGGCCTCCCGGGTGCGTGACATCGGCGTGAAGCTCGCCGTCAACCGTTCGGTGTTCCTCGTCGCGCTCACCGTCGTCGCGTCCCTGGCGACCGCCATGGTCTACGGGTTCGGGGGCGTCATGGCCGTCCACGGCGCGTTGACCGTCGGGACGCTCCTGGCCCTCGCGGCCCTCCTCGCGCGCCTCTACGGGCCCCTCACGGCCATGTCCAACGTCCGGGTCGACATCATGACGGCGCTCGTGTCGTTCGAGCGCGTCTTCGAGGTCCTCGACCTGCCACCGCTCGTCGCCGAGGCCACGACGGCGCAGTCCCTGCCGCTCGGCCCGGTCCGGGTGAGCTTCGAGGACGTCCACTTCCGGTACCCGTCGGCGGATGAGGTGTCACTGGCGTCGCTGGAGGCGACCGCCGCCGGCGACCGGCGGTCGACCGGGGAGACCCTGAAGGGCGTCACCTTCACCGTTGAGCCCGGCCAGCTCGTCGCCCTCGTCGGCCCGAGCGGTGCGGGGAAGACGACGATCACCTCCCTCGTCTCGCGGCTGTACGACCCGACGTCCGGGACGGTCCGGGTCAACGGGATGGACCTGCGCGACGCGACCCTGACGAGCGTCCACGCGACGGTCGGGGTCGTC
>JAJXUB010000174.1 GCA_021783215.1 Actinomycetes bacterium
CGGTTCCCTCCTCATCCATCCTCGGCAATCCGCCCACGAAGCAGAATCCGTCCCTGGGTAGATATCGGATACATGTGACCGAACCGGTCGGCACCGTCGCGCTCAATTCGCTCGATAGACTGCAGGACGCATACCCACGGATCCCGGGCACTCGGGCGGGCGAGGAGCGAGACCATCAGCAACACGCACAAGGACCAGGCGCGCGGCGGCCCCGAGCGTCGACCGCAGGGCCGGCTCATCGGCCGTGTGGGGCCGGGCCCTCGGACGGCGGTCGTGAGCCAGCGGCTGAAGGTCCTCAGCGTCCTGCTGCCCGTTGCCTTCATCCTCCTCCTCGAGCTCTTCCGCTACGGGCTCGAGAGCAGCAACAGGTGGACGAACGAGCTCTTCAGCATGTGGCGCGTGACGATCGTCGTCTTCGTCGTCGCCGCGATCATCGTCTTCGCGATGGTCATGTTCCGCTACATCGACGCGGCGCAGCGCCAGCTGCTCCGACAGAACCGTGACCTGACCGTCGCCCATGCCGTCGCGTCGGCCATCCAGGGCGCCACCGACGTCGAGGCGATCGTCGAGAGCACCGTCGAGGCGATCCTCTCCGCGAGCGCCGCCTCCCGCGTCCGGGTCCGCCTCTACGCCCCCGGGGCCACCGAGGAGGACCAGGACAGCCTCGCCAAGGAGACCGACCGTCGCCTCGAGGACGGCATCCCCGACGACGCGCCCCCGTCGCTCGACGTCCCGCTGACCAACGGTCCGTCGACGGTCGGGCGGCTGTCCGTCTGGTACCCCATGTACCTCGACGTGGACGACCGCATCGGCGCCTCCACGCTCGCCGGGGTGAGCGCCGAGGTCGCCCGGAGCCTCCAGCTCGCGACGGCCGTCGAGAGCCTCAACCGCGGGAAGGAGGAGGGCCACGCGTTCTACGACATCCTCGTGCGGCTGTCCAACGAGGACGACGCCGTCGCGACGGTCGAGCGCGTCGCCGGGTATGCCCGCGGCCTTCTCCGCGCCGACGCCGCCGCCGTGGCCATCGGCGAGGACACGGCGCGCTTCATCCGCTTCGACTCGGGAGAGGGCGCACCGGCGGTGTGCGCGGACGGGGCCACGGTCGTCTCCGTCGGTCTCCCGCAGACCGTCGACCCCCGAACGGGGGAGGCGGTCAACCCTCTGACGGCGCCCCCCTGGCCGTCGAGCCTGACATGGGAGGTCAAGGGGCCGGCGGGCCGGCTCGGTGACCTGTGGGTGGGCCGGCAGAGCGGGGCGTCCTTCGACGAGCGAGACCGGGCCTTCCTCGAGAACATGGCGAGCCTCATCGGGATCGCCCTGACCGGGGCACAGATGCGCGAGAGCGCCCGCCAGCGCGTCATCCTCAACGAGCGCACGCGGATCGCCCGTGAGATGCACGACGGTCTCGCCCAGGTCCTCGGAGTCGTCCATCTTCGGCTGCGCGCCCTCGAGGCGTCGCCCGACGTCAGGCCGCGCAAGAACGTCGCGACGGAGGTCGGCGCTCTCGCGGACATCTGCGAGGAGGCCTACCGGGACGTCCGGGAGGCGATCCTCGGGCTCCGCGAGTCCAACCAGCCCGAACGCAGCCTCGAGGTGCAGCTGTCCAGCTACCTCAGCCGCTACAGCCAGCAGTCCGGTGTCGAGGCACGCCTCGTCAACGAGGTCGGCCACGACATCGCCCTGACCCCCCGGGCGGAGGTCCACCTCATCCGCCTCGTCCAGGAGGCGCTGACGAACGTCCGCAAGCACTCCGGCGCCAAGCGCGCCATCGTCCGGATCTCCGGCACCGACGCGACGACGAGCTTCGGCGTCGAGGACGACGGCGTCGGCTTCGACCCCTCCGTGTCCTCGGGGGACGGCGACGGGTACGGCCTCTTCACGATGAGGGAACGGATGGCGCTGCTTCACGGCACGCTCGAGGTCGACTCGGCGCCCGGCCAGGGCACCCGGATCGTTGCCACGGTCCCCCAGCGTCCCTACGTCGGCCGGAGAGAGCCGGCCACGACATGACGGACCCGATCCGGATCCTCCTCGTCGACGACCAGCCGCTCTTCCGCGGCGCCATCGCCGCGCTCCTCGCCGAGCAGCCCGACATGGTCGTCGTCGGTGAGGCCGAGAACGGGCTCATCGCCGTGGAGCGCGCCAACGCCCTGCACCCCGACCTCGTCATCATGGACGTCGAGATGCCCGTCATGAACGGCGTCGAGGCCACCCGGCTCATCCGGGAGCAGGTCATGGACGTCAAGCTCGTCATGCTGACCGTCTCCGACGCGGACGAGCACGTCTTCGACGCCCTCCGGAACGGAGCCCACGGCTACCTCCTGAAGGACCTGCGACCCGACCAGCTCTACGACATGATCCGTTCGGTCATGCGGGACGAGACACCGATCTCTCCCGGCGTCGCGGGCCGGCTCATCCAGGACCTCGGCTCCCCGCGGGAGGTCACGTGGACCGGCCCGGCCCCTCAGGAGCAGGCGGTCACCCGCCGCGAGCTGGAGATCCTCCGGCTGGTCGCCGACGGCCTGAGCAACAAGGAGATCGGCCGGAAGCTGTCGATCACCGAGGGCACCGTGAAGAACCACGTCCACAACGCCCTCGAGAAGCTCCACATGGACAACCGCATCCAGGCCGCGGCCTACGTCATCCGGCACGGCCTCGGTCGCCCGGACCAGGAGCGTCCGAGGCACTCCTGAGCCAGTCGTGAGCGGGCGGTCAACCATCTCTGGGACGGATCTATGCACACCTTGTACCGATCCGGGGATGGCTCCGGACGGGGTCGCTTCCTACCGTTGGCTCTGAGGCCCTGGCAGCGACCCCGGTGGAGGAGGTGCACCCCGTGACGATCGACGACGAACCGTCCCCGTCGGCGACCCAGCGCGTCGTCGTCCTCTACGAGCACGAGCTCCTCGGCCTGGGACTCGCGGCCCGACTCCGGGAGAGCGGCATCCCGTCCAGCCCCGTCGGCACGGCGGACATCCCCGCCGTGACGGCCGCGCTGACGACCCACCCCGACATCATCATCACCGAGACCATGCACGAGGTGTGCCGCGAACGGATCAGCACCCTCAGCCCGACGAGCCGGGTCGTCGACGTCAGCAAGGTGATCGGCCGGGGCGTCCCGGCGACCGGCGAGATCATCGGGTTCGAC
>JAJXUB010000045.1 GCA_021783215.1 Actinomycetes bacterium
GCAGCCGGCCAGCATGCCGACGGCCAGGGCCGCGGCGGCGAGGCCGCCGACTCGGGATCGACGTGAGCTCACGGGTCGTCCTCTCCTCATGGCCGGGACTGCCCCGGACCTGACGCGCCGACCGAGACGGCCGAGGCGATGTCCACGAGCATGACGGACCTGATGAGGTCGGCAGCCCACTGGAGCACCGCCGTGTCGCGGAGGGGTCTCCCCGCGACGGGCGCCGTCATCGGCTTCGGTACAAGAATCGTACGGACCGGCTCCTTGACGAGCGACCTCGGGTAGAGCCGTTGCAGCCGTAGCACCTGGCTCTCGCGGAGCTCGACCGGCGCGAACCGGACGTTCGCGCCATGGACGGAGATGTCCGTGATCCGCGCCCGGCGCGCGACGGTCCGCAACCGCGCCACCTCGACGAGGTTCCGCACCGGTTCGGGCAGCGGTCCGTAACGATCGAGAAGCTCGGCCTCGATGTCCGCCAGTGCCGTCTCGTCCGCAACGCTCGCCAGCTTCTTGTACGCCTCGAGCCGTAGCCGCTCGCCGGGGACATAGTCATGGGGCAGGTGGGCGTCGACGGGCAGCTCGATGCGGATCTCGGCCGGTTCCTGCTCGCCCTCACCCCGGAAGCTCGCGACCGCCTCGCCGACGAGGCGGACGTAGAGGTCGAACCCCACCCCGGCGATGTGACCGGACTGTTCGCCGCCGAGGAGGTTCCCCGCGCCGCGGATCTCGAGGTCCTTCATGGCGACATGCATGCCGGCGCCCAGGTCGGTGTGGCTGGCGATCGTCTCGAGCCGGTCGTTGGCCGTCTCGGTGAGGGTCTTGTCAGGCGGGTAGAGGAAGTACGCGTAGGCCCGTTCTCGCCCACGCCCGACACGCCCGCGGAGCTGGTGCAGCTGGGACAGCCCGAGCTGGTCGGCACGCTCGACGACGAGGGTGTTGGCGTTGGAGATGTCCAGGCCGGTCTCAACGATCGTCGTACACACGAGGACGTCGACCTTCCGGTCCCAGAAGTCGACGACGACGTGCTCGAGCCGGTGCTCGCCCATCTTCCCGTGGGCCACCCCGACCCGGGCCTCGGGGACGAGCTCACGGATCCGCGCGGCGGCCTTGTCGATGGTGCTCACCTTGTTGTGGACGAGGAAGACCTGGCCCTCACGGAGGAGCTCCCGGCGGATGGCCGCGACGATCTGACGCTCGTCGTAGGGGCCGACGTACGTCAGGACGGGGTGGCGTTCCTCCGGTGGCGTCGCGAGGGTCGACATCTCCCGTATGCCGGTGACGGCCATCTCCAGCGTCCTCGGGATCGGGGTCGCGGACATCGCGAGGACGTCGACGGCCGTCCGGAACCCCTTGAGCTGCTCCTTGTGCTCAACGCCGAACCGCTGCTCCTCGTCGACGATGACGAGGCCGAGGTCCTTGAACACGACGTCGTTCGTCAGCAGCCGGTGGGTTCCGATGACGCAGTCGACCGAGCCGTCCGCGAGTCCCGCGATGACGGCCTTGGCCTCCTTGTCGGACTGGAACCGGGAGAGGGCCTTGACGGTGACGGGGAAGGCGGCATACCGCTCCGAGAAGGTCTGGTAGTGCTGCTGGACGAGCAGAGTCGTCGGGACGAGGACGGCGACCTGGAGGCCGTCCTGGATGGCCTTGAACGCGGCCCGGACGGCGATCTCCGTCTTGCCGTAGCCGACGTCCCCGCAGATGAGCCGGTCCATGGGGACGGGCCGCTCCATGTCGGCCTTGACCTCGTCGATCGTCGTCAGCTGGTCCGGGGTCTCGACATAGGGGAAGGCGTCCTCGAGCTCGCGCTGCCACGGGGTGTCGGGGTCGAACGCATGCCCGGCCGTCGCCATGCGGGCGGAGTAGAGCTGGATGAGCTGGGCGGCTATCTGCCGGACATGGCGGCGCGCCCGGCTCTTCGTCTGGTGCCAGTCGGACCCTCCGAGCTTGTTGAGCGTCGGCATCTCGCCCCCGACGTAGCGGGTCACCTGGTCGAGCTGGTCCGTCGGCACGTAGAGGCGGTCGCCCGGCTGACCGCGCTTGGACGCGGCGTACTCGATGACGACATACTCGCGGGTCGCGCCGCCGACGGTCCGCTGGACCATCTCGACGAACCGCCCGACGCCGTGCTGCTCATGGACGACGAAGTCACCGGGGTTGAGCTCGAGCGGGTCCACCTGGCGGCGGCGGCGCGCCGGCATTCGGCGCATGTCCCGCGTGGACCCGGCCTGCCCGGGCACGCCGGTGAGGTCGGTCTCCGTGATGACGGCGAGCCGGCCGCGCCGGGCGAGGAAGCCGCGGCCCAGGGCGCCCGTCGTCACGTGGACGACGCCGGCGTCGAGGGTGTCGAGCAGCGGCTCGACGCGGGCTCCGACCCCCGCCTCACCGAGGACCTCACCGAGGCGGCGAGCCGACCCCGGCCCGTCCATGGCGACGACGACCGTCCATCCGTCGTGGACCCAACGGCCGAGGTCGGCGACGACGGATCCGGTGTCGCCGCGGTAGGACGGGGCGTCGACCGTGTCCGTGGCATACGCGCCGTCCGACGTCTCGATGTCTGCCGCGAACGGGGTGAGGTCCCACCAGGGGATGCCGACGTCCGCAGCGTGCGCCCGCAGGTCGGCGAGCGACTGGTAGGAGGAGGTCCCCAGGACGGCCCGGATGTCGAGCGGCACGGCGTTTCCCGACGCGGCGTTCGCCCAGCCGGCCTGAAGGAACTCCTCGCTCGTCGCGACGAGGTCGTGGGCGCGGGTGCGGACTCGTTCCGGGTCGAGGAGGAGGATGGCGGCCCGGTCCGGTAGGACGTCGAGCAGCGACTCCATGCCGTCGACGAGGACGGGCCCCAGGGACTCCATCCCCTCGACGGCGATCCCCTCGGCCATCTTGTGGAGGACGTCGGAGGCGCCGGGAAGCACGTCGACGAGGCGGCGGGCCCGCTCCCGAACCGCGTCGGTGAGGAGCAGCTCGCGGCACGGGGGTGCCCAGAGCCTCGGCGCCGCGTCGCTCGGGACCACGTCGAGCGCTCGTTGGTCGGCGACACGGAACGAGCGGATCTCGTCGACGGTGTCCCCCCAGAACTCGACCCGCACCGGGTGCTCGGCCGTCGGGGGGAAGACGTCGAGGATGCCGCCACGGACGGCGAACTCCCCGCGTCGCTCCACGAGGTCGGTCCGCGTGTACGCGGCGGCGGCGAGGGCGTCGACGACGTCCGCCATCGGCCGCTCGTCCCCCACCGCCAGCGAGACGGGCCTAAGCTCCCCGAGCCCGCGGACGATGGGCTGGAGGACGGAGCGCACCGGTGCCACGACGACGTCGATGCGCCCGTATGCCGACAGGTCCGGGTCCGGGTGGGCCAGACGCCGCAGGACGGCGAGGCGCTTGCCGACGGTGTCCGACCGCGGCGAGAGCCGCTCGTGGGGCAACGTCTCCCAGGAGGGGAAGTCGGCGACCGTGTCCGCCGGGAGGAAGCACCGCAGCGCCGCGACGAGGTCCTGCGACTCGCGGCTCGTAGCGGTGACGACGAGCAGGGGCCGTGCCGGCCCGTCGGCAGACGCCCGGGCGAGCAGCGCGATGAGCGGAGCCCGCGCTCCGGCGCATACGGAGACGTCCGCCCTCGCCGGAGCCTCGCCCCGCAGGTGCGCGACGACCTCGCCGACGGCGGCGTCGGCGGCCAGGGGCAGGAGGAGGGGGGACAGCGAGGACATCGTGGCCAGCCTATGCGGCCCGGCCCGCGTCACCGAAACGGCTCAGACCGTCTGGGGCTTGCCACGGCCCCGGCGACGCTTGCCCGAGCTCCTCGTCTCGTACTTCGCGTAGCTGTAGCCGGAGTACCCGTAGAGACCAGCCGTGCGTCCGTGCGGTACGCCGTTGAGGACGACACCGAGGACGTTGGCCCGGACGCTGCCGAGGAGGCCGAGGGCGCGGGCGAGGTGCTCCTTCCTCCCCATGCCGTCGAGGGTGACGACGAGGACGCCGTCGACGCGAGTAGCGAGGATGACGGCGTCCGTCACGGGCAGCAGCGGCGGCGCGTCGATCACGACCCGATGGTCGACGGCGAGCTCGTGGAGCAGCTCGTCGAACTTCTTCGAGCCGACGACCTCGGCAGGGTTGTGCGGCAGCCGGCCGGCCGGGAGGGCGAAGAGGCCAGGTGCGTCCGTCTGGACGAGCGCCTCAGCCAGCGTGACGTCCCCGGCGAGCACCTGGGTCGTCCCGACCGTCCGGTCGACGTCGAAGAACTCTTCGACGGTCGGGCGACGCAGGTCGGCATCAACGAGGACAACCTGCTCGCCCTGCATGGCGAGCGAGCGGGCGAGCAGCGCTGCGACGGTCGACTTGCCCTCACCGGCCTGGGGCGAGGTGACGAGGACGATCCGCGGAGTGTGGTCCGGGTCGGCATAGACGAGGTTGGTCCGAAGATGGCGGCATGCCTCGCCGACGATCCCGGAGAGGACGTCGGCGTCGTGTCGTCGCTGGCGCAGCGCGCGGTCCTGCGGGAGCGCCCCGATGATGCCGAGCGGGGTCACCTCGGCGATGTCCTCCGGACGGCGGATGCGGGTGTCCAGCTGCCGGCGCAGGAAGGCAAGGACGGCGCCGAGGAGGAGACCGAGCAGGGCGCCCTCCCCGACGATCCGCTTGACGTTCGGTGACGACGGCGCCGTCGGGAGGACGGCCGAGTTGATCGGGGTCATCCGGACGGTCGAGGTCTGCGTGCCGTTCGACTCCAGGAGGGAGGCCTCCTTCGCCGCCGCGGCAACGACGGCGTTGGCGATGTCCTGGGCGCGCTGTGGCGACCCGGACGACACGGATACCCGGATCGTGGATGAGCCGGGGTCCGCCGACGCGCTGATGCTGCCGGCGACCTCACCGACGCCGGCGTCGAGGTGGAGCTTGGCGATGACGTCCTTGGCCACCTGCTCGCTCGTCATGAGCGGGATGTACTGCTGGGCCTTGCTCGCGGCGACCGACTGGCCGATCGCCGCGTCGGTGGTCGACGACGACGTTCCCGCGAGGACGTAGGCGATCGAGGACGCCGTGTAGACCCGGGGAAGGGTCGAGGCGTAGGCGACCCCGGCGAGGATGCCGAGGAGGCCGCCGACGACGATCGAGCGCCAGTAGCGGACGAGGAAACGCAGCACGTCGACGACGGTCATCCGGTCCCCCGTTCCTCAGCGGCGGGCCAAGACCCACGCGTACGTATCCAACCACAGCCGTCGGAGCGGCCGTTGGGACGGACCCTCACGGGGGCGCGTGGAAGCGCTGCTGGGCCTGAAGGAGGCCGCCGGTCACCAGGGCCTCGACCGCGTCCGCCGCAGCGTCGACCATCAGCGGGAGCTCCTTGCGCTCCGTCGCCGAGAAGTCCCGCAGGACGTAGTCCGCCGGGTCCATCCGCCCGGGCGGGCGCCCGATGCCGACGCGGACCCGGTAGTAGTCCTTCGTCCCGAGGGACCGGGTGAGCGACCGAAGCCCGTTGTGACCGCCCTCTCCCCCTCCGAGCTTGAGCCGGATGAGGCCGGGGTCGAGGTCGAGGTCGTCGTGGACGACGACGAGCCGCTCCGTCGGGATGGAGAAGAACCGGACGAGGGCGGCGACCGGGCCGCCGGACTCGTTCATGAAGCTCGACGGGACGGCGAGGACGGCGGGGACCCCGGGCATCCCCACAAGGCGCACCTGCGCGACGACTGCGCGGGACTTGTGGCTGCGCAACGTCGAGGACGACCGCCGGGCAAGCTCGTCGACCACCATCGCGCCGACGTTGTGCCGGTTGCCGGCGTACGTCGGGCCCGGGTTGCCGAGCCCGACGACGAGCCAGGGTCCGTTGTCCGTCACGGCGCCTCAGTATGCCGAAGGGGCCCGGTCCCGTGGACCGGGCCCCTTCGGGGCGTGCTTGTCAGGACTCCGAGTCCGAGGCCGCGGGCGTCGGGGCTGCGGGCGCCTCGGCGGCCTCACCCTCCTCGCCGGCGAGCTCGGCGTCGAGGGCCTCCTGGCTGATCATCTGCGTGACGTTGACGACGAGCAGGTCGGCGTCGGAGGCGAGCTCGACCCCGGCAGGCAGCTCGAGGGCGCCCGCGAGGAGCTGGGAGCCGGCCGGGAGGCCCGCGACGGACACGACGATCGACTCGGGGATGTTCGTCGCCTCGGCGTGCACCTGCAGGGTCGGGCTCTCGAGGGCGACGACCGTCTCGGTCGCCGACTCGCCGTCGATGTGGATCGGGACGTCGACGACGACCTTCTCGCCCTTCCGGACGATGACGAGGTCGACGTGCTCGATGACGGGTTTGATCGGGTTCCGCTGGACGTCCTTCGCCAACGCGAGCTGCTCGGTCCCGTCGATGACGATGGTCAGGACGGCGTTCGCGTGCTTGAGGGCGAGCATCGCCTCATGGCCTGGGATCGTGATGTGGACGGGGTCGGTGCCGTGGCCGTACATGACGGCGGGGACCTTGCCGGCGCGCCGGATCTTCCGGGCGGCGCCCTTGCCGAACTGCGTGCGCTGCTCGGCCTTCATCGTGTTCGAGTCCGACATGCTGGTGCTCCTGCGGGTCGCTGGCTGGGGTCGGGCCTCGACGCGGGACGGGACACGGAGGCGAGACGGCCCCTGCGGGGCCGTACCGCGTCGATCACGGACGGGCACCCGTGCACCGTCCCTCGCCGAGGCAACACCGCTGATCCTATGGGATCGGTTGCGCGACGGCGAAATCCTCGGGTGGTTCGCCGAGCCGGACGGCGAGCACGCCGACGAGGACGAGGACCCCGCCGAGCGCCTGTGCCCCACCGGGAGCCTCGCCGAGAAGGGCCCAGGCGAACCCGACGGCGAAGAGGACCTCCGTCAGGCCGGCGAACGAGGCGAGGGAGGGCCCGACCATGCGGGCGGCGATGATCCCGACGGCATAGGCGAACGCGGCGGCGATCAGGGCGAGCTCGAGGACCGCTGCCCACCACGGGACGTGCGTCCCGGCGAGGCGGACGTCGGCGCGCGACGCCCGGAACGGAGCCGCACGGGCGACGCCGGCCATCAGCAGGCTCACGGCGCCGGCGGCCAGCCCGAAGCCGGCGAGGGCGATGGGCGGCAGCGAGCCCTCGTGCTCGTGGGCCGAGACGATGTAGAACGTCGCGAGGCCCACCGCGGCGAGGAGGCCCCACGCGACCCCGCCGAGGGAGACGTGCAGCCCCCCGAGGACGTCGAGGACGAGGAGCAGCCCGACCACGGCCGCGACCATCCCCACCGACGTCAGCCGGCTCGGACGGCGACCGTGACGCAGCCACACCCAGATGACGACGAGGACGATGCCGCAGTACTCGAGGAGCAGCGCGACCCCGACGGACAGCGACCGGACGGCGTAGAAGAAGGCGAGCTGGCAGCCCGCCACGGCGATCGTGCCGTAGGCGAGGACGACACCGAGGTTGCGTCGCAGGAGCCTCCACCGCCCGCGGACGGCGACGGACGCGGCGGGAAGCATGACGACGGCCGCGCCGCACACCCGGAAGGTGACGACCGCAAGGGGGGTCCAGCCGGTGGCGAGGAGCGACTTGGCGAACGACCCGGACGTCCCGAAGGCCGCGGCCGAGATGACGGCGAGGACGAGGCCGAGGCTCTGCCGTTTCCCGGTCCTCACGTCCGCCCGGCGAACAGGCTGGTCACGGACCCGTCCTGGAAGACCTCCCTGATGGCCGCGCTGAGGAGTGGGGCGATGGACAGGACCGTGAGCCCCTCGAACTCCTTGTCCGGCGTGATCGGCAGGGTGTTCGTCACGATGACCTCGCGGGCGCTGCACGCCTCGAGCCGTTCGCTGGCCGGGCCGGAGAGGATCGCGTGGGTTGCCGCGATGATGACGTCCTTGGCGCCGGCCTCCTTGACGGCGTCGGCGGCCTTGGCGATCGTGCCGCCAGTGTCGATCATGTCGTCGACGAGCACGCAGACGCGGCCCTCGACGTCGCCGACGACCCGGTTCGCGACCGACTCGTTGGGCCGGTTGATGTCGCGCGTCTTGTGGATGAACGCCAGCGGGACCCCACCGAGGCGCTTGCTCCACGACTCGGCGACCTTGATCCGGCCCGCGTCCGGCGATACGACGGCAAGGTCCTCGTGGCCGTAGCTGTCCTGGACGTGCTGGGTGAGGATCGGGATCGCCATGAGGTGGTCGACGGGTCCGTCGAAGAACCCCTGGATCTGGTCGGTGTGGAGGTCGACGGTGATGAGGCGGTTGGCTCCGGCCGTCTTGAAGAGGTCGGCCATGAGCCGCGCGCTGATCGGCTCCCGGCCACGGTGCTTCTTGTCCTGGCGGGCATACCCGTAGAAGGGCATGACGACGGTGACCCGCTTGGCGCTCGCCCGCTTGAGCGCGTCGATCATGATGAGGTGCTCGACGATCGCGTCGTTTATCGGCGCCGTGTGGCTCTGGATGACGAAGGCGTCGCAGCCGCGGACGGACTCCTCGTAGCGGACGTAGATCTCGCCGTTGGCGAAGTCGTAGGCGCTCGTGGGGACGAGCCTGGCCCCCAGCTCGGCGGCGACCTCGTTGGCGAGCTCGGGGTGGGCTCGCCCCGAGAAGACCATGAGGTTCTTCTTCGTCCGCTTCTGGATGCTGGTGCGGCTCCCGTGGTCGCTCACGAACCGTTTCCTTCCGAGGGGGTGTCCGTATGCCGCGTCCCGGCGTCGCGGGCGGCGTCGGCCGACGCCTGGGTCCGGGTGCCGGCTCGGGTCCTGTCGACCCATCCGTCGACGTTGCGCTGCCGGCCGCGGGCGATGGCGATCTGCCCGGGGTCGACATCGTCGGTGACCGCCGAGCCTGCCGCGACATAGGCACCGTCGGCGATGTCCACGGGCGCGACGATGACGGTGTTGGACCCGACGAAGCTGTCCTTGCCGACCGTCGTGTGGTGCTTGGCGACTCCGTCGTAGTTGGCGAAGATCGTCCCGGCGCCGATGTTGGCCCGCTCCCCCACGGTGGCGTCGCCGCAGTAGGTCAGGTGCGGCACCTTGGCGCCGTCGCGGATGTCGGCGTTCTTCGTCTCGACGAACCCGCCGACCTTGCTCTTGCGGCCGAGGACCGTTCCCGGACGCAGGTACGAGTAGGGGCCGACCGTCGCCTCCGCTCCGATGACGGCGAGGTCGGCCTCGCACCGCCGGACGACGGCGCGCTCCCCGACCTCCGTGTCGGTGAGCGTCACCTCGGGCCCGATCACGGCATACGAGCCGACCGTCGTTGCGCCGAGGAGCTGTGACCCGGGCCGGATGACCGCATCCGGCCCGATCGTCACGTCGGCGTCGACCCAGGTCGTTGCCGGGTCGACGATCGTCACACCGGCGCGCATGTGCCGCTCGCAGATGCGCCGGTTGAGCTCGCGGGCCAGGGCGGCGAGCTGGACCCGGTCGTTGACCCCCTCGGTCTGCCACAGGTCGTCGACGACGTGCGCCGTGACGCGGCGGCCGGAGGAGCGGACGATGGCGAGGACGTCGGTGAGGTACTTCTCGCCCTGGGCGTTGTCCGTGGTCACCTGCCGCAACGCGTCGCGGAGGACGGCGACGTCGAAGGCGTAGATCCCCGAGTTGATCTCGGTGATCCGGCGTTCCTCGTCCGTCGCGTCCTTCTGCTCGACGATGGCCGCGACGTCGCCCGACGCGTCGCGCAGCACCCGGCCGTACCCCGTCGGGTCGGGGACGTGGGCCGTCATGACCGTGACGGCACTGCCCGTCTCGTCGTGAAGGGCGAGAAGACGCCTCAGCGTCTCGCCCTCGAGGAGCGGGACGTCGCCGTAGGTGACGAGGACCGTTCCCGCGAGCTCACCCGGCAGGGCGTCCAGCGCGCACTCGGTGGCTCGGCCCGTGCCCTTGACCTCGTCCTGGTCGGCGATGACGGCGTCTGGGGCGATGTCGGCCACATGGGCGGCGACGGCCTCGCGCTCGTGGCGGACGACGACGGCGAGGTGCGCCGGCTGCGTCACGCGGGCGGCGGCGATGGCGTGCCCGACCAGGCTGCGACCGGCGATGCGGTGGAGGACCTTCGGGGTCGTCGACCTCATCCGGGTGCCTTCGCCGGCGGCGAGGATGATGACGGCGGACGGCGCGGTGGCCACGTGGTGCGCTCCGAGGTCGAGGCTGGTGGGAACGGCGCCACTCTAGCGAGCGACGCGCGGTGCCGCCCGGTCGCCCGACGGCGGGGACGCGGTCGCCTACGATCGAGGTGTGCGCACGCTGCTCAACCTCGTCTGGCTCGTCTTCGGCGGGTTCTGGCTGGCCCTCGCGTACGTGGGCTTCGGCATCCTCGCGTGCCTCCTCATCGTGACGATCCCCTTCGGGGTCGCCGCCTTCCGAATCGCCTCGTACGCCTTGTGGCCGTTCGGGCGCACGGTCGTCAGGCAGCCGGACTCCGGGGCCGGGTCCCTCGTCGCCAACGTCGTGTGGGTGCTCATCGCCGGGATCTGGCTGGCCATCGGGCATGTCGCGACGGCCATCGCCCAGGCCGTGACGATCATCGGGATCCCGCTCGCCGTGGCCAACCTCAAGCTCATCCCCATCTCGCTGGCACCGTTCGGCACGGCGATCGTCCCCGTCGACGCCGTCGCGCGTGGGGGGTACCTGGCGGTCCACCACATCGACGTCTGAGGACGGGCCCACCGGACGCCGTCCGCAGGTACCGTTCGCCCAGGAGGGGGTGCCGGTGGACGAGCGCGAGACCGTCGAGGTGGGCCGGCTCGGTGGGCTCGGCGCCCGTGAGGTCGCCTGGGGGGTCCGCGAGGTGCACCTCGGCATCTCCGCCGTCGTCAAGCGCCACGTCGACCGGCAGACGGGTGGCCTCTCCGCCCCTGTCACGGCCACGGAACGGGCTCTGACGACGGGGATCTACGCCGTGACGGGCTTCGCCCTTCAGCACGGCGGGCATCTCCTCGGCCACGGCCTGGCGCGGCGGAGACGGGGACACCCGAGCGTCCACGACGGTCCCGTCGGGGCCGACCTCCTCGCCTTCTACAACGGGCTGCACGGGCACCTGCTCGAGGAGCAGGACTCACCACTGGCCCTCCTGATGACGTTGCGGAAGGACGGACGCGCCGTCGTGCCGGACCGCGAGAGCCTCGCCGCGGCATACGGTCCGGAGGTCTCGGGGACCCTCGCGGTCCTCGTCCACGGCTTCGTCGAGTCCGAGCGCGTCTGGTCCCGCGAGCGACCCGGGGCGATGCCCGGCGCGAGGGGCTCGACGTATGCCGAGGTCCTGCGCGACGGGCTCGGCACGACCCCCGTCTTCGTCCGCTACAACTCCGGTCGCGGGATCCGCAACAGCGGCGCCCAGCTCGCCGGGCTGCTCACGGCCCTGGTCGGGCAGTGGCCGGTGCCCGTCACGCGGGTCGTCGTCATCGGCCACTCGATGGGTGGCCTCGTCATCGACGTCGCCCTCGACGAGATGCGCGACGACGACGGAGTGCTGCGCGGCTGGGCGGGCATGGTCACCGACTTCGTCGCCCTCGGCACCCCATGGGCGGGCCATGAGGCCGAGCGGGTCGTCGCGAGGGTCACGCCGCGACTTCGGGAGGGCGTTGCCGGCGCCCGCTGGACCGGGCGCGTCCTGCAGACCCGCGGACCTGGGGTGAAGGATCTCGGAGCCGGGGCAACCTGGCTCCGTGACGGTTCGCGGCCGGACGCGGGGGCGTGCGGACCACGGCGGGTCTCGGTCGTCTCACGACTCGTCGGCGACGCGTTCCCGGCGCGGCCCGCCAACGGGCTCGGGGACGGCGTCGTGTCCATCGCGAGCGCGTCCGCCGACCCGCTCTGCGACGAGCGAGTCCTGCTCCGTGGCATCAACCATTTGGCGCTGGCCAACCACCCGGACGTCGAGGTGGTTCTCCTGAGGGTGCTCAGCGCCCCCGGATCGACCCGGGTCGAGGAACCGCGTCCGTGACCGGACGCCCGGTGGTCCCTTGTCGCGAGGCCTACGCTTGACGTTCGTGGGCCGCGCAGACCGCGCACCTCGCGGATCGCCACCGGTGGTTCGCGTGCCGGGGTGTCCGGGCCGTGGTACAGAGGTGGTGCACGCCCGCTTCCGCTCCGGGAGGGAACAATGACCTGGCGCTTCAACCCCCCTCCCGACTGGCCCGCGCCACCGGATGGCTTCGTACCACCCGAGGGATGGCAACCGGACCCCTCGTGGCCACCCGCTCCCGCGGGGTGGCGGTTCTGGGTCGACTCCGCGACCGGTCAGGCGCCACAGCAGGCGACGCCCGACGCCACGGCTGCCGTTGGCGAGCGACCGACCTGGCACGAACGGCATGTCGCGAAGCGGGAGGCCCGAGAGCGTGACGCCGACGCCAGACGTGCGGCGAAGTCACACGAGAGCGCGGTCGCGGTCTGGCAGCAGGAACAGACGTTGCTCGACGCGCTGGCGCAGGGGGCGAAGGCTGCGACGACGCCGACGGGGGGGATCCACGACGGCGTGGTCCTGGGGCCCTCCGAAGCATGCCTCTGGGCCGGCTCCGGTGCGCTCGTCGAGCCCCGCAGAGAGCGGGGCACCTACCAGGGTGGCTACTCGGGCATGAGCTTCCGTGTGGCGAAGGGCGTGCGCTACAACGTCGGAGGCACCCGCGGGCACTACGTCCCCGGGCCGGAGGTCCAGACGCCGGTCGACAGCGGACGGATCGTCGTGTCGAACGAGCGAGTCCTGTTCATCGGCGGGAAGCAGACAAGGGAGTGGGACTTCTCCAAGCTGGTGGGTATCGAGGGAAGCGACGACGAGCACGCCGTCCTGATCCACGTCTCGAACCGTCAGAAGGCCTCGGGCCTGGTCAGCGACCCCAACCCGGAGCCCCTCCTGCGTTTCCTCGACCTCGCGTACTCCTGTTTTGAGACCGGCGCGGCGCAGGTCTACCAGGAGCGGGCCGCCGAAGCCCAGCAGCATGAGGCCCTGCGCCCTTAGCTGGGAAAGTCCATGTCGACCACGGTGAGACCGCGGGCCGGCGCGGACCGTCCCCCGGTGTCAGCGATCTTGCTCGCCCGCATCGCCGGCTGACCCCGCGAGCCGCGGCGTCTGAGCCCGAGGCAGGGGCCGGGTTCACTCGCAGGCGATGCCGTCGTGGTCGGCGTCGCGGTACCAGGCATACTCGGGGTCCGTGCCGCGGCAGTAGGGGCCGTAGCCCGCGGCCTTGGCGGCCTTGCAGGTACCGAACCTGGGGTCGGTGGTGCCGCTCGACGGCGCCGTCGTCGGTGCCGAAGTCGGGGTCGGGCTTTGGGCGGTCGTGCCGCCACCGAGGGCGATGGGCCCAACCGTCGGCAGCTTCTGGGTGGGGCAGGTTGCCAGGACGCGACCGATCGCCGCCTTCTCGGCGGAGGTGACCCATAGGTGGTACCTGTGCTTGACGGCGACCTGCCGAGCCACGTAGGCGCACCGGAAGACCTTGTTCGGCGGGAGCCACGTCGCGGCGTCCCCGTCGCTCTTGGCATCGTTCGACCTCCTGCCCACGGCGAGCAGGTTCAGCGGGTCGTTGGCGAACTGGGTCCGCCCCGAGGCGGTCCACTGCTGGGCGCCCTTCTGCCACGCGTCGGAGAGGGCGACAACATGGTCGATCTGGACAGCGGCGGAGGTTGCGGCACCGCGGATGAAGGCGACACTCGTGCCCGAGTACGGGTCCTTGAGAGTGCCGCTGAGGACGAGACACCCGTTGGTACCGGCCTTGAGGACATACCGGGTCAGGTCACGCCGCAGGACGTCGTTGCGTGTGTCGCAGCCGTTGCGGTCGACATCCGCCCACGCCTGACCGAACAAGGCGCGGGTGTAGCCGGTCTTCGGGGCGCGCCCCTTGACAGGAAGCGTGGCCAGTGCCGCCAGGGCGGACCCCGGGGGGACCGCGGTCGGCGACGATGCGTCCGTCGTCGCCGCCGTGGGCGGCGGGGTCGCGGCGGAGAACGGGGCGTCGGTCGACGGCGTGGGCCGACCCGGAGAGACGAGTGACGAGGTCGTCGCCCCCGGCGGGGTTGGCCCGGCCGTGGCGGAGCCGACCGTCGTCGGCTGGCATGCCGCGAGCAGCAACGCGGCCACCGCGATGACACCCACCGGCTGT
>JAJXUB010000046.1 GCA_021783215.1 Actinomycetes bacterium
CAGCCCCGCGCGCGCCAGACCGGCGAGGGTCATCGTCCGCGAGGCGATGACGGGCAGCACGCGGGTCGGACCTGCCGGGCCGACGCCTGCCGGCAGGGGTCGAAGACCGCGCCGTGTGTAGAGGAGACTCTTGATACCCCGGATGACGATCATGTCGTCCCGCAGCCCGAGCTCGTCGACGAGCCGGTCCGCCTGCGGGCCGAGGTACAGGGCCTCCGCCCCGATGTCGATGGCCGTTCCGCCGACGTCGACGGTCAGAATGTCCCCGCCGAGCCGGGCGGACGCCTCGAGGAGCGTCACCCGGACTCCCCTCCGGCTCAGCTCCCGAGCGGAGACGAGACCGGACACGCCACCACCGACGACGATGACGGAGGGTCCCGAGGCGGCCATATCGGTCAGCCTAGGTGTACTGCTCATGGAGGTTGGTGACACGGGGCAGGGTGCTGGACATGGGTGAGACCTCCGGGTGAGGTGGGAGCTGCTACCGCTTCCGTTCTCACCCTGGAGGTCTCGTGTCCCACCGTAACGCCCCGCTGACCCCGACCGGGCGTCTGCGCCTGGCCCGCTGCATCGTCGATGACGGTTGGCCGCTGCGGCGGGCGGCGGACCGGTTCGGCGTGTCGGTGCCGACCGCGCAACGCTGGGCCGGCCGGTACCGCGAGCACGGCGAGGCCGGCATGCTCGACCGGTCCAGCCGGCCGCACTTCTCACCGCGGCGGCTCGATCGGCGTACCGAGCGGCGCATCCTCGGGCTGCGGGTCGCGCGGCGGTGGGGACCGGAGCGGATCGCGTACCGGCTGCGGTTGAACCCCTCGACGGTGCACAAGGTGCTGGTCCGCTACCAGGCGCCGCCGCTGGCCTGGACCGACCCGGCCACCGGGGCCCGGCTACGCGCCCGGCCCAAGCCGCGCCGGTACGAGCACGAGGCGCCCGGGGACCTGGTCCACGTGGACGTCAAGAAGCTGGGCCGGATCCCGGACGGCGGCGGGCACCGGGTGCACGGCCGCGCGAAGGGCAACCGGGTCAAGAAGAGCGCGAGGCCGGGCATGGCGTGCGTGCACAACGCGGTCGATGACCACTCGAGGCTCGCCTACAGCGAGGTCCTGCCCGACGAGCGCAAGGAGACCACCGCCGCGTTCTGGGGCCGCGCCAACACCTACTTCACCGAGAGCGGGATCACCGTCAAACGCGTCCTGACCGACAACGGATCCCCTTACCGATCGAAGGTTTTCGCCGAAGCCCTCGGCGAGGTCGTGCACAGGCGGACCCGGCCGTACCGGCCCCAGACCAACGGCAAGGTCGAACGGTTCAACCGCACCCTCGAGCAGGAATGGGCCTACGCCCGCCCCTACCTCAGCGAGGCCGAGCGCGTCGCCGCGCTGCCCGAGTTCCTGCACACCTACAATCATCACCGCGGCCACACCGCGCTCAAGGGCCTCACACCAGCGAGCCGTGTACCCAACCTCTGTGGGGAGAACAGCTAGCGTGGACGGTACGGACCCAGTGGAGGAGCCTTCGATGGATGACAGCGGCGCGGCCCGCCCCCTGCGCGTGGCGGTCGTCGGAGCCGGTCCCGCCGGCATCTACACCGCCGACCACCTGACGAGCGGGCGCGTCGTCCCTGAGGGGACGTCTCCCGGGGGCGTCTCCGTCGACCTCATCGAGCGGCTCCCTGTGCCGTTCGGGCTGCTGCGCTACGGCGTCGCGCCGGACCACGTGAGCATCAAGTCGACCGGCCGGGCGCTCGGCGAGGTCCTCGCCCGGCCCGGGGTTCGGCTCTTCGGCAACGTCGAGCTCGGGGGGGCCGTCACCGAGGCGGAGCTGCGGGAGCGTTACGACGTCGTCGTCTACGCCCTCGGCGCGACGGAGGACCGGCACCTCAACATCCCCGGCGAGCAGCTGCCCGGCAGCATCTCGGCGACGTCGTTCGTCAGCTGGTACAACGGCCACCCGGACAGCGACGTCCCCGACCTCGACGGCGTCACCGCGGTCGCCGTCGTCGGCGTCGGCAACGTCGCCGTCGACGTCGCCCGCATCCTCCTGCGCAACCCCGCCGAGCTCGAGCCGACGGACATGCCGACCGACGTCATCGAGGCCCTCGCGCGCAGCGAGGTCACCGACGTCCACCTCCTCGGGCGGCGTGGCGCGGTCCACGCGAAGTGGACGACGAAGGAGCTGCGCGAGCTCGGGGACCTCGACGGGGTCGCCGTCCTCGTCGACGACGGGCAGCTGCCCGACGAGGCGCCGGAGGGTGCCGGCCGCGAGACGAGGCGCAACCTCGACGTCCTGCGCGGGTGGGCCGCGCGCCCGCCGGCGGTGGCGAGCCGCCGGCTCCACCTGCACTTCTCCGCACGGCCCGACGGGATCCTCGGCACGGACCACGTCGAGGGGCTGCTCCTGGAACGGACGACGGAGGACGGCCGGGGCACGGGCGAGTCGTGGACGCTGCCGGTCCAGGCCGTCCTGCGGTCCGTCGGCTACCGCGCCACCGTCCCGGACGGGGTGCCGTTCGACGACGAGCGCCACGTCATCCCGACCGACGCGCACCGCGTCGTCCGCGACGGTGTCGCCTCGACCGGAGAGTATGCCGTCGGCTGGATCAAGCGCGGGCCCACGGGCGTCATCGGGACGAACCGGTCGGATGCGAAGGAGACCGTGCTCGCGCTCGCCGGTGACGTGCCGGGGATCCTCGCGGCGCACCCGGGCGACCCGGGCGGGATCGACGACCTCGTCGCGGACCGCGACATCCGGTATGTCGACGTCGACGGGTGGCGCGCCGTCGTCGCCGCGGAGAGCCGCCGGGGAGAGCCGCACGGACGTGGCACGGTGAAGATCAGCGACTGGGAGACGCTCCTGGCGGCGGCGAACGTCGCGCCCGCCGGCGCCTGAGGTCAGAGCAGGCCCTGGGACTTCAGGGCGAGGTAGTGGTCCGCGAGCCGGGCGGGCAGCTCGTCGGGGACGGCGTCGATGACGGTCACGCCGAGCCGTCCCAGCGCGTCGGCCGTCCGCCGGCGCAGGGCGACGGTCCGTTCGGCGGCCGCCGCGTCGTACACCTCGGCGACGCCCCCCCGCGCCGTCCGAATCCGCTCGAGGGCCGGGTCGGCGACCGACGCGACGACGACCCGGTGGCGTGCCGTCAAGAACGGCAGCACCGGGAGGAGCCCCTCCTCGACGACGGACGCCTCGACGCTCGTCAGGAGGACGACGAGCGCGCGGCGGTTGCCGCGACGAGCCACCTCGGCGGACAGGGTCTCCCAGTCCGCCTCGACGAGCCGTGGCTCGATCGCCGACAGCTCGGCGATGAGCCTCGAGAGCAGCTCGGTCCGGTCGTGCCCGGTGAGCCGGGCGCGGACCTGGCGGTCCCCGGCGACGACCTCGACGTTGTCGTGCGCGTGGGACGTCAGGGCCGCAAGGAGCATGGCGGCGTCCATCGACGCGTCGAGCCGTGGGATGTCCCCGACCCGGCCGGCGCTCGTCCGGGAGGTGTCGAGGACGATGACGACGCGACGGTGCTGCTCCGGCTGCCACGTGCGGACGACGAGGGCGCGCCGCCGGGCGGTGGCGCGCCAGTCGATGGCCCGGACGTCGTCCCCGTCGACCCAGTCGCGGAGGGAGTCGAACTCCGTGCCCTGACCGCGGGTCCGGACGGCGGAACGGCCGTCGAGCTGGCGCAGAAGGTTGAGCCGGCTCGGCAGGTGACGCATGGCCCCGAACGGGTGGAGAGCCCGGATGCGCCCGGCGACGTCGAAGGAGCCCTGGCGGGCGCCGACGCCCAGCGGCCCGACCAGGCGGATCGTCACCCGGTCCGCGAGGCGGTCACCGCGACGGGTCGGGGTCAGGGTCGTCGCAACGGCGGTGCGCTCGCCGCCGGGGATGTCGAGCGGATGCCGGGCCATGGCTGCGCCCGCCGACGGCTGCCACGCGTCCCTGAGGAGACCGCGGACCCGGCGCGTGCCGGGGTTCGTCACGACGAGGGTCGTCGTCGTCGACGCCCCGAGGCGGACCCGGTCCGCGCCCCGCCGGGCGATCCTCAGCCGGGACGGTGACGGGGCGAGCAGGACATCGAGCCCGATGAGGAGAAGGCATCCGGCCCACCACCACCACACGGTCGACAGCACCGGACGGACGGCGAGCGCGGCGAGTCCCACGGGCCAGAGCCACAGGACTCTCGGGGTGAGGGCCATGGTCGGTGCGCGCCGTCAGCGGGGGACCGGGACGCTGCCGAGGGCGCTGTCGAGGACGGCGCCGACTCCGACCCCTTCGAGCTCGGCCTCCGGCCGCAGCGACAGGCGGTGGGCGAGGGTCGCGTGGGCGAGGGCCTTGACGTCGTCGGGCGTGACATACGAGCGTTCGTTGAGCCACGCCCACGCCCGGGACGTCGCCATGAGCGCCGTCGCGCCGCGCGGGCTGACCCCCAGGGACAACGACGGCGACCTGCGGGTCGCCCGGGCGATGTCGACGATGTAGCCGATGACGTCGGGGGCGATGTCGACGGTCCGCACGGCGGCCGCCGCCGCAGCGAGGTCCGCCGCGCCGGCGACCGGGGTGACGCCGGCCGTCGTGAGGTCGCGCGGGTCGAACCCGTGGGCGTGCCGTCGGAGGACCTCGACCTCCTCCGCGCGCGGGGGCACGGGCAGGACGAGCTTGAGGAGGAAGCGGTCGAGCTGCGCCTCCGGCAGCGGGTAGGTCCCTTCATACTCGACGGGGTTCTGGGTCGCCGCGACGAGGAACGGGTCGGGCAGGGGCCGCGGCTCGCCCTCGACGCTGACCTGCCGCTCCTGCATGGCCTCGAGCAGCGCGGCCTGTGTCTTCGGCGGGGTGCGGTTGATCTCGTCGGCGAGAAGGAGGTTGGTGAAGACCGGCCCTTCGCGGAACGTGAACTCGCCCGTGCGGCGCTCGAAGACGAGGGAGCCGGTGAGGTCGCCGGGCATGAGGTCAGGGGTGAACTGGACCCGCTTCGCCTTCACGGACAGGGCGGCGGCGAGCGTCCGGACGAGGAGGGTCTTGGCGACTCCCGGCACGCCCTCGAGGAGGACGTGGCCGCCACTGAGGAGCGCGATGAGGACGCCCGTCACGGCGGCGTCCTGGCCGACGACGACCTTGGACACCTCGGCTCGGACGGCCGTCAGGGCGGCGCGGGCGGACTGGTCGGCAGGGAGATCGCTCATGGGGTGCGGGCCTTCCGTTCGAGCTCGGCGAGCTGGGTGGCGAGAGCGGTCAGGGACCGGTCGTCCGCGGCGGGCGGCCCGGTGAGCAGGGCGGCGATCTCGGGTGCCGGTATGCCGCTCGCCCGGCCCGCGGCGGCCGCGAGCGTGTCCGCGGAGTCGGCCGCGGTGAGGCGCAGGATGCTCCGGAGCCGACGGCGCGTGCCGGCGCGGAGGATCGCCGAGGTCCGCTCGTGGTCCCGGGCCCGGCGGTAGAGCATCCCGCGTGCCTGCGTCGTCTCGACGGCCGGGACGACGACGGGCAGCGGCTCGACGACGACGCGCCCGAGCCGCCGCCCGCGGACGAGGGCCAGCAGCAGGACGCCGGTTGCGAGGACGCTCGTCAGCGGCATGAACCAGGCCGGGAGCACGAGACCGGGGGTGCGCGACGCCTCGGCGTCGGCGAGGTCGGTGGGCCCGGGCTGGTACCAGACAAGCCGGGGCGTGCCGCCGAGCGCGCGGATGGCGAGCGCCCCGGTGCTGTGCTCGGTGATGTGCGCGTTCTGCAGCTCGGGTGACCACCCGAGCAGGACGACCTCCTCGGCGCCCGCGGGCCGGCCGACGAGGAGCGCGGCGGGTCCGTCCGGCGTCGTCGTGAAGCACCGGGTCCAGGCGGCGCCGTCCGGGCGGAACCCCCGCAGACCACCGGCCATGAGGTCGTCGGCATGGACGATGCCGCTCCTGCAGGAGGTCCCTGGACCGACGGGCACATCGACCCAGGACGCGACGGACGTGGCCGGGAGGCCGAGCGCGCGGACCTGCACCGGCGAGGGTGCCGCGACGACGAACCGGGCGGCGCGCCGGGCGAGCCGCGCCGTCCGGGCGAGGTTGTCGACCGAGAGCGAGTCGGGACGCGCGAGGAAGACGGTCGTGCCGGCGACGTCCGTCGCCGCGAGGTCGTCGATCGAGCGGACGACGTCGACGGTGACCCCGTGCGCCGAGAGGACGGCCGCGAGCGCGGCGGCGCCGTCGCGCGCCGGGCTCTGCGGGTCGAGCGCCCTCTGCGGCGGCGGCGTGAGGAGGCTCATCGCGGCCATCAGGGCCGTCCCGGCGAGGAGGACGACGGCCCAGGGGACGGCGCGCCGGACCCGGTCGCGCGACCTCCGGTCGAGGACCGAGCCGGCCTCGAGCGGAGGAGCCGGCGCGGTCGCGGTGCTCACCGGTGACCTCCCGGGACCGGGGCGGTCTCCTCCTGGGCGGGCCGGGCGCGGGCGATCCGGCCGTCGGTGTCGACGACGGCCCGCGCGGCCGCCTCCCCGGCGGGACGACGTCCGTAGCGGACCCGGTCGAAGGCGTCGGACGCGGCGCTCAGGGCGACGCTCTCCGAGGGATAGAACAAGCCCAGCCCGGCGGCGACCTCATGGGCCGTCCGGCCCGGCAGGTCGTCGAGGAGGGCCCGTTCGACGGCGCCGCGGGCGGTCGCCCGGAACCCGTCGAGGACCGCGTCGTCCCACCGCCCCTGCGAGACCGCGGCACGTGCCGATGCCCGCAGGAGCGCCGCCGTCCGCGTGTCCGACGCCTCGAGCACGGCCTCGTGGCGGTGGCGACCGGCGCCGCGCTCGACCCGGACCGAGCGGAGCACGGCATACGCGATGACGGCGACGAGGGCGATGACGACGAGGGCCGCGACGACGCGCCAGGGACCGGCCGGCACGTGCGCCCCGTCGACGCGCTGCCCCGTCAGGAGGCTGCGAACCCAGTCGAGGAACCGCTGGAGGAGCCCGGGCTCGTCCCGGTAGGCGCGCTTGGCGAGCTCGGCGGTGAGCCACTGGCGGGCCTGGTCCGTCGTCGGGTCGAGCGGGGGACCGTATGCCGTGACGGACACGTCACGTGCCCCGGCCCGCGGCGGCCCGGATGAGCGTCGTGTCGAGCCCCTCACGGCGGAACCGCAGGTCGAGGTAGAGCAGCGCGTTGACGCCCGCCGTGAACGGTGTCGTCAGCGTGCTCGCGACGAGCGCGGTGAACCCGGATGCGACGACCTGCGCGACGTAGAGCGCCTGGAGGTCCGCCGTGCCGCTGCCGACGGCGTACCCGAGGACGGCGGCGACGGGGGCGCTGATGAGGTCGGCGACGACGGCCACGAGGACGTTGGTGAGCAGGGTGATGCCGAGGATCCGCCAGAACGCCGTCCGGGTCAGGGCCCACGACCGGCGGAAGGCCGTGACGATCCCGGACTCCTCGAGGACGAGGGCCGGGTTGACGAACGCCATCCGGACGCCGACGAGAAGGAGGGCGACGACGGCCACGACGCCGCCCCCGAGCAGCAGGAGCCCGGGGGCGAGCGCCGAACCCGGCGTGGCACGCCGGCTCGCCGTGACGAACCAGGCGAGCGGCCCCCCGACGACGACGGCGATGCCGAGGACGGCCACGAGGGCGAGCAGGAGGTTGGCGCCGACGAGGGCGCCGATCCGGCCCTTCGTCGCCGCCCAGGTCTGCCGGCCCGTCACCCGCCGGCCGATGGCGCCCTGCCCGACGACCCAGGCGACGAACCCCGAGAGGGCGAAGCCCGCGAACACCTGCACGAGGGACGGCAGCCACGACGCGACGGAGGAGACGAGCGCCTGGACGTCGGTCGACGGTGACGTGCCCGTCAGTGCCCGTGACCCGACGAGCCAGACCCCCAGTGCCGTCGTCGGGATGAGGGTGACGAGCGACACGAGCAGGGCCAGGCCCACGGTCGCGGCAAGGTTGCCGCGGATGGCCGCGGCGACCCCGGCGTAGATGTCGCCGAGGGTGAGCGGCCGGAGTGGGATGATGCCCGGCCGCGGGTCGGCATACACGGGGGAGGGGGCGGCGGGGCTCGGCGGGACCTGGTATGCCGGTGACGGGTCGCCGGGCCCGGTCGGCGGCGGCGGAGGCTGGCCGGGCGCCGTCCACTCAGGGGCGTCCGTCATCGTCCCCGTCCCTCCCGTCGCGCTCGTTGGGGGCAATGTACCCGTCGGAGGCCCGTGCCGCGGGGCGATGGCTGAGCGGAGGCCCCGGCCCGGCCGAGGCCCAGGAGGCGGCGCTCGACCTCGCGCGGGGTCGCGAGAACGCCCCCGAGGAGGACCTGTCGGGCGACGATCCCGCGTTCGTCCCGCATGAGCGCGACGCCGCGCCGGAGGAGCAGCCCCGGGGGCTTGCGGTGGGTACGCAGGTCGCGCGTGAGCCGGCGGACGAAGTTGACGGCCCGAGGGTGGGCCACGACGTAGGCCGTCCGCAGGAGTCCCAGGTCGCTCAGCGCGGCGATGAGCTCGGCGGCGAAGATCCCCTCGGCGACGACGAGCTCGTCGTCGCCGACCGTGACGACCCTGCACCCGTGCGCCCGGCTCGTCGCGATGTCGTAGCACGGAACCGTCGCGACACCGGTCGACGTCAGCGTCGTGAGCGCGGCGACGGCGGCGTCGCCGTCCCAGGAGCGCGGGTCGTCCCAGTCGACGATGCCGAGCTCGTCGCTGCGCGGCATCGCCGGGTCGCCGTCGTCCCGGTAGAAGTCGTCGAGGTTGACGATCGGCCAACCGCGGGCGGCGCGCAGCCGGTGGGCGAGCCGGGACTTGCCGGAGCCGCTCGGACCCGCAAGGAGGACGATCCGCGGCTCGGCCGTCACCTCACGCCCAGGCCTCGAGGATGGCGCGGCTGCTCGACAGCCCCAACCGGCTCGCCCCCGCCTCGACCATGGCACGGGCCTGGTCCGCGGTCCGTATGCCGCCGCTCGCCTTGACGCCCAGGTCCGGGCCGACGGTGGCCCGCATGAGGGCGACGGCGTGCTCGGTGGCGCCCCCGGCCGGGTGGAACCCCGTCGAGGTCTTGACGAAGTCGGCGCCCGCCGACTGGGCGGCGCGGCAGCAGCCGACGACCTGCTCGTCGGTCAGGGCCGCACTCTCGATGATGACCTTGAGGACGGTCGGGGCGGGCGCGGCCGCGCGGACGGCGGCGATGTCGCCCCGGACGGCGGCGAAGTCTGCCTCGACGGCTCGCCCGATGTCGATGACCATGTCGACCTCGTCGCAGCCCTGCTCGACGGCGAGTGCCGCCTCCGCGGCCTTGACCGCCGACGCGTGCTTCCCCGACGGGAAACCGCACACGACGGCGAGCCTGACGCCCCGGGTGTCCAGCGGAAGCATGACGGGGGAGACGCACACGGCGTACGTGCCGAGGCTGACCGCCTCCTCCACGAGGGCCGCAACATCGGCACGCGTCGCCTCGGGCTTGAGCAGGGTGTGGTCGATCATGCGCGCCAGCTCGGCACGCGTCAGCGAGGTGGACACGGCGGGCCTCCTACGGATCGAGCGTCGCGGCCAGCCTACGGGGGTCCGCAGGCCGGCCGCGACGCTCGGTGTCGCGGGGCCGGTCTCAGTCCGCCGGACCGGTCCCGAGGGTCACCGTCGCCGTGTGCGAGACGCCGGAGGAGTCGGTCCATGTGACCGAGACCCGGTCGCCGGGGTGGTGGGACGAGACGGCCGCGCGGAGCTGGGCCGCCGTCGATGCCGACGTGCCGCCGAGTGCCGTCACGGTGTCGCCCGCGGTGATCCCGGCCTGTGCGGCGGCCGAGCCGGGGACGACACCCGAGACGGCGACACCCTGGCCGGTGGACGCCTGCGCGGCGATGGTGACCCCGAGGAAGGCCGGCAGGCCCTGGTGGATCGTCGAGCTGACCTCGCCGCCGACGATCCGGGCGGCGATGGACAGGGCGTGGTCGATCGGGATGGCGTATCCCGCGATCGTCGTGCCCGTCTGCTGGGAGACCTCGGCCGCCGTGTTCATGCCGATGACCGTCCCGTCCGTGGCATACATGGGGCCTCCGGAGTCGCCGGCCTGGATGCCTGCGTCCGTCTCGATGAGCCCGGTCAGCCGCTCGGCGTTGGCCCCGTTGTCGGAGGCGGTGATCGAGCGGTTGAGGGCCGTGACCGTGCCCGTGCTCGCGGCCGTGCCCGGGTTGTCGCCGGCGTTGCCGACGCCCGTGACCGTGTCGCCGACGGCGACCTTGGCCGAGGAGCCGAAGTTCGCGGTGCGCAGCCCGCTGACGTTGGGGATCTGGAGGACGGCGATGTCGTTGGCCGGGCTCGTGCCGACGACGCGCGCCGTGTACGTCTTGTTCGTCGTCAGGTCGGTGACCTTGACCGTCGTCGCGCCGTCGATGACGTGGTTGTTCGTCAGGATGCGACCGGTCGACGTCAGGACCATGCCCGTGCCGGCGGCGACGCCGCCGCCGTAGTTGACGATCGACTCGATGTTGACGACGCCGACGAGCTGCTTCGACGTCGCCTGGGCGCCGGTCGACGTCCCGGTGCCGCCTGTCGGCAGGCCCGCGTGGGGGTCGACGGTGCTGCCGGACCCGTCGCTCGAGCCGTTCCCCGGAGTCGGCCACGTCTGGGTCGAGCCGGACTGGTCGTCCCACGGGTTGCCCGGCCAGACGTCCGTGCCGCCGGAGCTCGACCCCTGCCCGGACGGGGACTGGCTCGCACCATACGACGTCGTCGACAGCGCGTCGGAGCTGAATACGGCGTCCGCCGCGCCGACGCCGAGCGCCCCCGCGGCGACGGCGGCGACGATCGCCGCGGCGAGCGTCCTCTTGTGTGCCAGTTGTGTAGACATCGTGCTCCTCGGTCCCTGCTGCGTTGTATGTCCCCCAGACCACGCCTCCGAGCGAGGGAACGACTGTGCCTAACCCGTGAGAATACTGTGAGAGCCGCTCCGGGTCGGGCCGGATGCGCCGTGGTCGGGCATCGTGAGCCGTTCGAGGTCGGCCCGTAGTCCGTGCAGCCGCTCCGCGGCCCGCCTCCGCGCCCCGGCGAGGTCACCCGTGGCCACCGGTTCGACGGCCTCGAGGTAGACCTTGAGCTTCGGCTCGGTTCCGGACGGGCGGGCGATGACGCGGGAGCCGTCGGCGAGGTACCAGCGCACGCCGTCCGTCGGCGGCAGGCCGTCGACGCCCGCCGCGAGGTCATCGCGACGCGTGATGACGCAGCCGCCGACCGACCCCGGCGGGTCGGACCTCAGCCGGCCGAGGATCGCGGCGAGGGCCGACGGGTCCGCGACGTGGACGGAGAAGGCGTCCGTCGCATGGACCCCGTGGGCGGTCGCGATGTCGTCGAGCAGGTCGGCCGGCGTGCGGCCGTCGGCCTTGAGGGTCGCGGCCAGCTCGGCGAGGAGAAGTGCCGCCGAGACGCCGTCCTTGTCGCGGACGTGCCCGGGGTCGACGCAGTAGCCGAGCGCCTCCTCGTAGCCGTAGACGAGCCGCGGCACCCGGCCGATCCACTTGAAGCCGGTGAGGGTCTCCTCGTGGGCGACGCCTGCGGCGTGGGCCATGGCCGCGAGCAGCCGCGAGGAGACGATCGAGCAGGCGAGCACCCCGCCCTCGGGCACGCCCCGGGCGAGGACGTGGGCGCCGAGCAGGGCGCCGACCTCGTCGCCGCGGAGCATCCGCCAGCCGCCCGGGCCCGGGATGGCGACGGCACACCGGTCGGCGTCCGGGTCGTTGGCGATGACGAGGTCGGGGGCGGTCTGCTCGGCGAGCTCGAGGGCCAGGTCCATCGCTCCGGGCTCCTCCGGGTTGGGGAAGGAGACGGTCGGGAAGTGCGGGTCGGGTTCGGCCTGGGCGAGGACGGGGATCGGCTCGGCGAAGCCGGCCGCGACGAACGCCCTGCGGACCGTGTCGGTCCCGACGCCGTGAAGCGCCGTGTGGACGACGGTGAGGTCTCGCGGTGAGCCGGGGGCGACGACGGTGACGACGTCCTCGAGGTAGGCGGCCACGACGTCGTCCGCCAGCGTCTCCCATCCGTCGTCGGCCAGAGGGACGGCGGTGACCGGGCCGACGTCGGCGATCGCCGCGGCGATGTCCGCGTCGGCCGGCGGCACGATCTGGGAGCCGTCCCCGAGGTAGACCTTGTACCCGTTGTCCTGCGGCGGGTTGTGGCTCGCCGTGACCATGACGCCGGCGTCGGCGCCGAGGAAGCCGATGGCATACGCGAGGACAGGAGTCGGCAGCGGCCGGGGCAGGACGGCGGCCCGCCCGCCGGCCGCCACGACGACGGCCGCGGTGTCGCGGGCGAAGACGTCCGAGCTCGTCCGTGCGTCGTAGCCGATGACGACGAAGGGCTCCCGTTTCCGGCCCTGGAGGTATGCCGTCAGCCCCGCCGCCGTCTTGATGACGACGGCCCGGTTCATCCGGTTCGGGCCGGCACCGAGCGCCGCACGCAGGCCCGCCGTGCCGAAGGCGAGGGGTCCGGCGAAGCGGTCGGCGAGCTCGGCACGTGCGGCCTCGGCGCCACGCTCGACGTCGGCGATGAGGCCACGCAGCTCGGCGCGCGTCCCCGGGTCGGGGTCGTCGACCGCCCACGCGCGGGCGGCGGCGAGCAGGGCGACAAGGCGTTCCGCCATATGGGTCAGCCCTCCTCGGCGATGCGGACGAGGATGTCGGCGAGGAGGCGGCCGGACCGCTCGGCGGCCGCCTCCCCCGCCCTGACGACCTCGGCATGCTCGAGCGGTGTCGGCGAGATCCCCGCGGCCGGGTTCGTCACGAGGCAGAGGCCGAGGACGTCCAGGCTCGACTCGCGGGCGGCGATCGTCTCCAGCGACGTCGACATGCCGACGAGGTCGCCGCCGAGGACCCGCGCCATCCGAACCTCCGCGGGCGTCTCGTAGTGCGGGCCGCGGAACTGGACGTACACGCCCTCCTCGAGGCTCGGGTCGACGTCCAGGGCGAGGGCCCGTAGGCGTGGGGAGTAGGCGTCGGTGAGGTCGACGAACGTCGCGCCCTCCAGGGGGGAGGCCGCCGTCAGGTTGATGTGGTCGCTGATGAGCACCGGCGTCCCGGGCACCCATTCGGGCCGCAGACCGCCGCAGCCGTTGGTCAGGACGATCGTGCGGCAGCCGGCCGCCGCGGCGGTGCGGACGGCGTGGACGACGGCCCGGACCCCGCGGTTCTCGTAGTAGTGGGTCCTCGTGCCGAAGACGAGCGCCCGGCTGCCGGTGTCGGCGACGGCGACGGACGAGATGAGGCCCCGGTGGCCCTCGACGACGGCGGCGGCGAACCCCGGGACGTCGGTGTTGTCGATGCTCGCCACGGTGCGTCCGACGAGGGCACCCGCCTGGGCCCAGCCGGAGCCGAGGACGAGGGCGACGTCGTGCCGGGGCTCGCCGGTCCGGTCGGCGATGACGCCGGCCGCGGCCCGGGCCACGTCGAAGGGGTCGGTGTCACGCTCGCAGAGGTCAGGGGCGTGAGGGCCTTCGGTCACCCTCCCGAGGGTACTTGTCCGGGCGCGCCGGTCGCGGTCCAGGGCGGCCCCCAGGACCTCCGCGTGTGACCACGGCCCGGCAGCACGACCTCGGGCAACCGGGCGACCTGCGCCGGACCCTCGGGTCGAGGTCAACGAGACCCTGGACCCGGTAGCGGACTACCTCGACCCGACGGGGGTGGCGGGGGAGCCGGCGGCTCCTGGGACGTCCGAGACGGCGAGGGCCGGCGCCCCCGTCGGCCGGGCCGACACCCGCTCGCCGGCGTTGTGCGTGCCGACGTCGGAGCTGGGTACCTGGATGACGACCGGGGTGTCGCCACCGGCGTCCGTCGTGACGATGACCCGCCCGTGCGCGCCGAGGAAGCTCGCGCTGACGACCGTCGCGTTCGCCGCGCCGTCGGCAAGCCTGAGGTGCTCGGGCCGGATGAGCACCCGGACAGGCCCGGACGTCGCCGAGCCGGGCAGCAGGGGAACGTCGGTGCCAAGGACGCGGGCCGACGGTCCGGACGCCGTGCCGGGCAGGCGGTTC
>JAJXUB010000047.1 GCA_021783215.1 Actinomycetes bacterium
CGTCCGGGACGGTCCGGGTCAACGGGATGGACCTGCGCGACGCGACCCTGACGAGCGTCCACGCGACGGTCGGGGTCGTCACCCAGGAGGCGCACCTGTTCCACGACACGATCCGAGGGAACCTGCAGTATGCCGCCCCCGAGGCGACAGAGGCCGAGATGGAGGCTGCCCTCCGGGCCGCCCAGGTGTGGCCGCTCATCGCCTCCTTGCCGGCCGGCTTCGACACGGTCGTCGGCGACCGGGGGCACCGGCTCTCCGGTGGGGAGAAGCAGCGCTTCGCCATCGCCCGGCTCCTGCTGAAGAGCCCCGGGCTCGTCGTCCTCGACGAGGCGACCGCTCACCTGGACAGCGAGTCGGAGGTGGCACTCCAGCGCGCCCTCGACGCCGCCTTGGAGGACCGGACCGCCATCGTCATCGCGCACCGGCTGTCGACGATCCGGGACGCTGACCGCATCCTCGTCGTCGACGACGGCCGCATCGTCGAGAGCGGCCGGCACGCCGAGCTGCTGGCAGCAGGCGGCCTCTACGCCGAGCTGTACCGGACCCAGTTCCGCGACGAGATCGTCGGGTCGAGGTAACGACCGTCGCGGTTACGTCGACCCGGCGAGGCGGAGCAGAGGTGAGCAGTGGCGGCGAATGGCTGCGGGGGGCCTACTCGTCCTCCTCGTCCCAGAGGCGGACCTTCTTGGGTTTCGCCGGGCGCTGGGGGTCTGCCTGGGCGAGCTCGCGCCGGATGCCGAACCATACGAGCACGAACCCCGCCGCCATGAACATCCACCACTGGTACGCGTACGCCTGGTGCGGCCCGAGGTCCCGGTCCGGCACCCCCAACGCCACCGGACGGGGCGGGTGCCCGCCATCCCCAAACGTCTCACTGGCGAGGAGGACGTACGCCCCGATGACCGGCATCCCCCACGCCTTGGACGCCTCCGGGAGGCTGATGCTCGCGAGCTGGCCTCTCGGCAGGCCACGGTGGAGGTCGACCTCACCCCGGCGCAGCCAGCCGACCACCGTGACGTCGCCGGTGGGCGCCGGCGGCACCGGGGGGAGGACCGCCGCCCCATGGGAGTCGAGGAGGGCGAAGCCGCGGTCGACGCTCACGGTCCGGCCGTCGTCGGTCCGGAACGCCGCGAGGATCTCATAGCCGACGCCGTTGCCGAGGACCCGGTTCCGCACGAAGAGCTGAGGGACGTCGGCATACGTCCCCGCCATCGACACCTTCGTCCACTCGGCCGACGCGGGCAGCGCGGCCGGCCCGGGCAGCACGCGGCTCAGGGGCACCGGGGTCGCGGCGTAGTGGGCGTCGAGGAGGGCGTTGCGGGTCAGCTTCGCCTGGTAGCGGTGCCACTGCCACCAGCCGAGGTTGTAGCACGCGACGGCGAAGACGGCGGATGCGAGCAGGGCCCCGAGCCAACGACGCGTCAAGAGGACTCGGAGCACCGCCACACGCTAACGCGGCTCCCTGGCCGCCGTAGGGTGGCCCCATGTCCGTCCTGCCACCGAGACCTCCGGCCCCGGACGGGCCTGGTCTTGCCGACGGCTTCGGCCGGGTCGCCCGCGACCTGCGGGTCTCGGTGACGGACCGATGCAACCTTCGGTGCACCTACTGCATGCCGGCCGACGGTATGCCGTGGATCCCCACCGAGCAGATCCTCACCGACGAGGAGATCGTCCGCCTCATCTCGGTCTTCGTCTCGCTCGGCGTCACCCAGGTACGGTTCACCGGCGGTGAGCCCCTCATCCGGCCCGGGCTCACCGACATCGTGAAAGAGGTCACCGGGCGCTCGCCGAGGCCCCGAGTCGCCCTGACCACCAACGGCATCGGGCTGGCACGGCTCGCCGAGCCCCTGCGGGCGGCAGGGGTCGAGCGCGTGAACGTCAGCCTGGACACCGTCGACGCGGACCAGTTCGCCCGCCTGACCCGACGCGACCGGCTGGGAGAGGTCCTCGCCGGGCTGGCGGCGGCCCGGGCCGCCGGCTTCACACCCGTGAAGGTCAACGCCGTCGCGATGCGCGGCATCAACGACGCGTCCGTCGCCGACCTCCTGAGCTGGTGCCTCGCGGAAGGGTACGAGCTGCGGTTCATCGAACAGATGCCGCTCGATGCCGGACACTGCTGGAGCGCCGCAGCGCTCGTCTCGCGAGAGGAGGTCCTTGAGCGTCTCGGTCGGCGGTTCACGTTGACGCCGGTGCCTGCAGCCGAGCGGGGGAGTGCGCCGGCCGAGCTGTTCCTCGTCGACGGGGGCCCGGCGACGGTCGGCGTCATCGCCAGCGTCACGGCCCCGTTCTGTGCCTCCTGCGACCGCACCCGGCTCACGGCCGACGGCCAGATCCGCAGCTGCCTGTTCGCCGAGACGGAGTCGGACCTGCGGGGGAGACTGCGCTCCGGCGCCTCCGACGACGAGCTCGCCGACATCATCCGCGGCGAGATGTGGCGCAAGGGCCCGGGTCATCACATCGGCCGGCCCGACTTCCACCAGCCTCTCCGGCCGATGAGCGCCATCGGCGGTTGACGCCGCCCGAGCGGCTCAGCGGCCGAGCCGTCGCGTGTCCTGTTCCGGCATGTACATCGCCGAACCGGGGACGCGAGGACGGACCGCGTTGACGAGGACGACGGCGATGTACGGGAGGAAGACGGCGAGCGCGACGAACGTCCAGCGCGGCCACCCGTGCGTCAGGGCGGCGAGGACGAACGAGAGCGTCCGGATCGCCATCATGATCAGGTAGCGCCGGATGCGGACATGCTGGTCGAGCTCCGCCGGCTCCGGGGCGGTCGTCACGAGCTGGACGGGCGGGGTGGGCTCGCCCGGGCGGCCGTCCGGTGCAGTCACGCGCTCAACGATACGTCCGCCCGACGGCGCCGTCAGGTGCCGTTGACCTCGTCACGCCACTGGAGGAGGTCAACGAGCGGGGCCAGGTCGTAGCTCGGGCCGGAGCGCCCCACCGTCAGGAGGCGGGCGCCCACGGCGTAGAGCCGCTCGGCGTTCGCGACGTAGTCGCTGACGGCCTCATGGTGCCTTCCCGGCGCCATCGCGACGCCGGCGGAGACCTCGATCTCCGCGGGGTCCCGGCCGACGGCCCGGCAGTGGTCCTTCAGGATGCCCAGCTTGTGAGCCAGGACGTCCGGCGTGCCGAAGGAGTGCCAGATGTCCGCGTGCTCGGCGACGATGCGCAGGGTCTTTCGCTCGCCGCCACCGCCGACGAGGACGGGGATGGGGCGCGTCGGCGGGGGGTTCAGACGTCCCCAGCGGCGGCGGATGAGGGGGAGGGCCTCGGCGAGGGCGTCGAGCCGCGAGCCGGGCGTGCCGAACGGGTACCCGTACTCGTCGTAGTCACGCTGGAACCACCCTGCCCCGAGGCCGAGGACCAGGCGGCCGTCGCCGCCCTTGGCGCTGATGTGGTCGACGGTGCGCGCCATGTCGGCGAGAAGCTGCGGGTTCCGGTAGGAGTTGCACGTGACCAGGGCGCCGAGCTCGACGCGCTCGGTCGCCTCCGCCCAGGCCGCGAGCAGGCTCCAGCACTCGAAGTGCCTGCCGTCGCCATCGCCGTTCAGCGGGGAGAAGTGGTCCCAGTCGAAGATGACGTCGACGCCCATCTCCTCCGCCTTCGCGACCGCACGCCGGATCTGCGCGTATGCCGCGTGCTGGGGCTGGATCTGGACGGCGATCCGCACGGGGCGGCCGGCAGCCGTCATGGCGTGACCTTCTGGCCCTTCCCGATGACGACGAGGCCGGAGTCGGTGACGACGAAGCCGCGCTCCTGGTCGTGCGCCCGGTCCTCACCGATGACCGTGCCCTCCGGGACGACGACGTCCTTGTCGATGATCGTCCGCTTGATCCGGCAGTTGCGCCGGACCTGGACGTCGTCGAGGAGGATCGAGTCCTCGACCGTCGTGTACGAGTGGATGCGGACCCTCGGGCCGAGGACGGAGTTCTGCACGCGGGCGCCCGAGACGATGACCCCGGGGGCGACCATCGAGTTGAGCGCCTCCCCGAACCTGCCCGCCTCCCCGTGGACGAACTTGGCCGGCGGCATCGGACCGTAGTTGGTGTAGATCGGCCACTCGTAGTTGTAGAGGTTGAAGACCGGGTGGATCGAGATGAGGTCCATGTGCGCCTCGAAGTACGAGTCGAGGGTGCCGACGTCGCGCCAGTACCCGCGGTCGCGATCCTCGGCCCCAGGCACGATGTTGTCCTTGAAGTCGTAGGCGAAGGCGCGCCCTCGATCCACAAGGGCAGGAACGATGTCGCCGCCCATGTCGTGCTTGCTGCTGGCCACCGTGTGGTCCGTCGTTACCGCGTCGATGAGGGCGTCGACGTCGAAGACGTAGTTCCCCATGGAGGCGAGGACCTCGCCGGGGCTGTCCGGAAGCCCTCGCGGGGTGCGCGGCTTCTCCCGGAACGCGGAGATCCGGCGAGTGTCGCTGGGGTCGACCTCAATGACGCCGAACTGGTCGGCGAGCGAGATCGGCTGCCGGATCGCCGCGACGGTCACCCCGTTGCCCGTCTCGAGGTGCTGCGCGACCATGTGGGAGAAGTCCATCCGGTAGACGTGGTCGGCCCCGACGACGACGACGATGTCGGGCTTCTCGTCCTCGACGACGTTGAGGCTCTGGTAGATCGCGTCGGCACTGCCGAGGTACCAGTTCTTGCCCACCCGCTGCTGGGCCGGGATGGGCGCGACGTAGTTGCCGAGCATCGTCGACATCCGCCACGACTTGGCGACGTGCCGGTCGAGGCTGTGCGACTTGTACTGCGTGAGGACGACGACCTTGAGGATGCCCGAGTTGATGACGTTGCTCAGGGCGAAGTCGACCAGGCGGTAGATCCCGGCGAACGGGACGGCCGGCTTGGCGCGGTCGCGGGTGAGCGGCATGAGCCGCTTGCCTTCGCCGCCGGCCAGGACGATTGCGAGCATCTTCGGACCACGCTGCCGCCACGGTGCCATGTCACGACCCTAGAACGTCGGGCGGGACTAGCGTCCGGTTATGCGGATCGACATTCTCACCAAGGAGTACCCGCCCACGGTCTATGGCGGCGCGGGGGTGCATGTCACCGAGCTGGTCAAGGCGCTTCGCGCCCATGAGGGGCTCGACGTGCGTGTCCAGGCGTTCGGGCCGCCCCGCGACGAGTCCGGCACGACGGGCTTCCCCGAGCTCACCGAGCTCGCCGGAGCGAACGCCGCCTTGAGGACGATGGGTGTCGACCTCTGCCTCGCCGAGGCGGCCGCAGGGACCGCGCTCGTCCACTCGCATACGTGGTACGCGAACTTCGCCGGCCACGTCGCCTCGCTCCTGCACGGCGTGCCGCACGTCATCAGCGCCCACAGCCTCGAACCGCTACGTCCGTGGAAGGCCGAGCAGCTCGGTGGCGGCTACCGGGTCAGCTCGTGGATCGAGCGGAGCGCCTATGAGGGCGCAGCCGCCATCATCGCCGTCTCGGACGGGATGCGCCGAGACGTCCTCGCGGCCTACCCGTCGGTGGACCCCGACACGGTGCGGGTCGTCCACAACGGCGTCGACACCGCGCAGTGGCGCCGCGCCGAGGACCCCGCCGTCCTCGCACGGCACGGGATCGACCCCGACGCACGCCGGATCGTCTTCGTCGGTCGGATCACCCGGCAGAAGGGCCTGCCCTATCTCCTGCGTGCCGCCCACCGCCTGGAGCCGGGTGTCCAGCTCGTGCTCGCCGCCGGAGCCCCGGACACCCCGCAGATCAAGGCCGAGGTCGAAGGGCTGCTCGCCGAGCTGACGGCGGTCCGTGAGGGCGTCGTGTGGATCCCCGACATGCTGCCTCGCCACGAGGTCGCCGCCCTCCTGTCCGGCGCGACCGCCTTCGTCTGCCCGTCGATCTATGAGCCGCTCGGCATCGTCAACCTCGAGGCGATGGCGTGCGAGACCGCCGTCGTCGCGACCGCGACGGGCGGCATTCCCGAGGTCGTCGTCGACGGGAGGACCGGCTGGCTGGTCCCCATCGAGCAGGTTCACGACGGGACGGGCACCCCCGTCGATCCCGACCGGTTCGTCGCCGACCTCGCCGCCGCCCTCAACAACGCCGTCTCGGACCCGGCCCGGGCCGCGGCCTACGGGGCCGCCGGTCGCCGGCGTGCCGTCGACCACTTCTCCTGGGCGAGCATCGGGGAACGAACCCTGCAGGTCTACGAGGACGTCCTGGCTCGCCACTGATGGCCACTAGGGTCGTAGCCATGAGCGACGTCCTCGCCTTCGCCGGGGTCTCGGTGGTGCGTGCCGGCCATCGCCTGCTCGACGACGTGACGTGGGAGGTCGAGGAGGGCCAGCGGTGGGTCGTCCTCGGGGCCAACGGCGCCGGCAAGACGACCCTTCTCCAGGTCGCCGCCGGACGGCTCCACCCGACGGAGGGCGTCGTCGGGATCCTTGGGGACGTCCTCGGGACCGTCGACGTCTTCGAGCTGCGACCACGGATCGGGCTCGCGTCGGCCGCCCTGGCGGAGCGCATCCCGGCCGGCGAACGTGTCCGCGACGTCGTCCTGACTGCCTCGTACGGCGTCGTCGGCCGGTGGCGGGAGCCCTACGAGGACGTCGACTCGGCCCGCGCCCTCGAGCTCCTCGACGCCCTCGGTGCGGCGCACCTCGTGGACCGCCGGCACGGGACCTTGTCCGAGGGGGAGCGCAAGCGGGTCCAGATCGCGCGCGCCCTCATGAGCGACCCCGAGCTCATGCTCCTCGACGAGCCGGCGGCCGGCCTCGACCTCGCCGGACGCGAGGACCTCGTCGCCCGCCTGTCGTCGCTCGCCCTCGACGTCGAGGCGCCGGCGCTCGTCGTCGTCACCCACCACGTCGAGGAGATCCCCGCCGGCTTCACGGACGTCCTCCTCCTTCGCCAGGGGCGCGTCGTCGCCCAGGGTCCGCTCGAGCTCGCCCTCACGGCGGATACCCTGACGGAGACCTTCGGACTGCCCCTCGTCCTGGACAGACACCAGGACGGCCGGTATGCCGCACGCGCGCGGCCCGCGCGACACGGTTCCACCCATGAGCCGTCACCGGAACGACCGACTGCGCCCTGACGTTTCACCGGTTGGTCGGGGCTCCGTCCCCGGCGGACGAGGAGGAGCACGACCCATGCAGTGGCTCAACGACAACGAGTGGCTCGCCTGGGTCGGGCTGGCCCTGATCCTCGCCGCGTTCGAGGCCGCCACCGTGACCTTCGTCTTCCTCATGCTGGCCGGCGGGGCGCTCGCGGGGGCGCTCGCCGCGATCCTCGGCGCCAACGGTGCCGTCCAGGTCATCACGGCCGTCGTCGTCGCGGCCGTCCTGCTCGCCCTCATCCGGCCCGTCGTCCGAAGCCGGTTCATGGACTCCGAGACCAACCATGGCATCGGCGCGCCGAGCCTGGTGGGGCGGTCCGCCCGGGTGCTGGAGCCGGTCACGGAGTACGACGGCCGGATCAAGCTCGGCGGCGAGACGTGGAGTGCCCGGGTGGCCCAGGGCGGACGCCGCTGCGAACCGGGCGAGGACGTGCGCGTCCTGTCCATCGACGGGGCGACGGCGATCGTCGTCGCGTCAGGGGACCCGACCACCGACTGACCTCCAGGGAAAGGAACCACCGCACCATGACCGGTCTCGCCACGGCGATCGTCCTCCTGCTCCTCGTACTCTTCGTCGTCGTCGTCCTCTACCGCACGATCCGGATCGTGCCCCAGCAGTCGGCGCTCATCATCGAGCGGCTCGGCCGGTACGCCCGGACGCTGACCGCCGGCACGCACTTCCTCATCCCCTTCGTCGACAAGGTCCGGGCCACCGTCAACCTCCGGGAGCAGGTCGTCGTCTTCCCCCCACAGCCGGTCATCACGAGCGACAACCTCTCCGTCAACATCGACACCGTCCTCTACTACACGGTCATCGACCCGAAGTCCGCGGTCTACGAGATCGACAACTTCATCCGCGCCATCGAGCAGCTCACCGCGACGACGCTGCGCAACGTCATCGGCTCCCTCGACCTCGAACAGGCGCTGACGAGCCGCGACCAGATCAACAACCAGCTCCGCGGCGCCCTCGACGAGGCGACCGGTCGCTGGGGGATCCGCATCAACGGCATCGAGATCAAGGCGATCGAGCCACCGATGTCCGTCCAGGAGTCCATGGAGAAGCAGATGAAGGCCGAGCGTGACCGCCGCGCGGTCATCCTCACCGCCGAGGGGATCAAGCAGTCGAACATCCTCACCGCCGAGGGTGAGAAGCAGAGCCAGATCCTCCGTGCGGAGGGCTCGGCCCAGGCGCGGATCCTCGAGGCGCAGGGCCAGGCACGGGCCATCCTCCAGGTCTTCGACGCCATCCACCGTGGCAAGCCGACCCAGAAGCTCCTCGCCTACCAGTACCTGCAGGTCCTCCCGCAGATCGCCAGGGGCGACAGCAACAAGATGTGGATCATCCCGAGCGAGCTGACCGAGGCGCTGAAGGGGATCGGCGGGGCATTCGGCCGAGCCGACGGCGGTCCCGCGGACGACTCCGACGACGACTGGACGGCGGCGCCCGACGAGGACGCCTTCACCGACACCGTCCTGGAGGACCCGCGCCAGGCGCTCGAGGAGGCTCGAGGCCAGGCCGGCCTCGCCTCGCAGGAAGCGATGAGCCACGGAGAGCCGGCCGGCCGGGTCCAGCCCCAGCGCCCGGTCCGGGCGCAGCCGGCGGACGTCGCGGAGAGGCCGGCTCAGCCACCGGTGCCCCCATCGCCCCCGCAGGGCTGAGCTTTCCGGGCATACGGGCCTGCGGGCTCCCGCGGATAGGGTGACCGGATGCCGCCCGCCCACGCCGTCGCGATCTTTCTCGCCGGCGTAGGGGCGGGGACGATCAATACGATCGTCGGGTCCGGGTCGCTCATCACCTTCCCGACGCTCCTGCTCCTCGGCTACGCGCCGATCCCGGCAAACGTGAGCAACAACCTCGGGATGGTCGCCGGGGGACTCTCCGGCAGCTTCGGCTACCGACGTGAGCTCGCCGGTCACACCGCGTTCCTGCGTCGGTACGCCCCGATCAGCCTCGTCGGCTCCGTCATCGGTGCCGTGCTGCTCCTCGTGCTGCCTGCGTCGGCCTTCGCCCGGATCGTGCCGATCCTCATCGGGCTGGCTCTGCTCCTCGTCGTCTTCGGGCCACGGCTCCAGGCGGCGGCGAGGTCGCACCACGTCGACGGGGTCCAGCCGTCGTGGCACACGTGGGCGCTCGGTTCCGGCGTCTTCGTCGCCGCCGTCTACGGCGGCTACTTCGGCGCTGCCCAGGGCGTCCTCCTCATGGGGATCCTCTCCGTCCTGTCCAGCGAGCATCTCCAGCGGCTCAACGGGTTCAAGAACGTCCTCGCTCTCGTCGTCAACGCCGTCGCGGCCGTGACGTTCATGGTCGCCGCATGGTCGCGGATCAGCTGGCCCGTCGTCCTCCTCGTCGGGCTCGGGGCGTTCCTCGGGGGCTTCCTCGGTGCGCGGGTGGGCCGCCGGATGCCCTCGGCGGTCCTGCGGGTCGTCATCATCGCCATCGGCGTCGCAGCCATCGTCAAGCTCCTGTGGTTCTCCTGATGAGCATCGAGCGCATCGAGCTGGGGGACCCACGCCTCGCCGACTACGTCTCGTTGACCGACGTCGCGCTGCGGCGTCGCCTGGAGCCGGCGGGCGGCCTCTACATCGCCGAGTCGGAGAAGGTCATCCGCCGCGCCCTGGCCGCCGGCCACCGTCCGAGGTCCTTCCTCATGGCCCCGCGATGGCTCGACGACCTCGCCGACGTCGTCGCGGACGCCGAGGCGCGTGGGGTCCCCGTCTTCGTCGGGGACCACGACGTCATCGAGCGCCTGACCGGTTTCCACCTCCATCGCGGTGCGCTGGCGGCCATGCACCGGCCGCCGCTGCCCGACCTGGCCGAGACCCTCACCGGCGCACACCGGGTCCTGGTCATCGAGGATGTTGTCGACCACACGAACGTCGGGGCGGTGTTCCGCTCGGCGGCGGCACTGTCCATGGATGCCGTGCTCGTGACCCCTCGATGCGCGGACCCGTTCTACCGCCGGGCGATCCGGGTCTCCATGGGGACCGTCTTCCAGGTCCCCTGGACGCGGATCGACCCGTGGCCCGCAGGGGTCGACCGGCTCCGCGCGGCGGGGTTCACGACCGCTGCGCTTGCCCTCGCCGACGACGCCGTGCCGCTCGACATCCTGGCGGCCGACCCGCCCCAACGCCTCGCCCTCGTCCTCGGGACCGAGGGGGACGGGCTGTCCCGGCGGACGATCGCAGCCGTGGACGTGGTCGTCACGATCCCGATGGCGGCCGGGGTCGACTCGCTCAACGTCGCCGCGGCGGGCGCGGTCGCCGCGTGGGCGCTCCGCCGTCAGCCGACGTAGCAGCCGACGAGCTCGGCCAGCGTCGCCGCGGGGTCGCTCGTCATGCCGCTGTGGACCGGACCCGGCTGGAGCACCGTGCTTCGCGGCGCAGCGATCCACCCGAACCTGCGCCCCGGCGTCGGGAGGTCCGGGCGCCCCGGCCCGGCCTCGCCGTGGCACACGGCCCGGATGCCGTCCAGCGCGACGCGTACGCCGTCGATGTCCGCATCCGGTGCCAACGCCCGCACCGCACCCTCGCGGACGTGCCCGGCCGCGTCGAGGAACCCGGCCGCCTCGCAGTGGAGAACGACGCCGATGTTGACGAACTCCTCACGGTCGACCCGCGGAACGCACCGGAGGACGACGTACTGGTAGGGCAGCCGGTCGCTCACGACGTCCTCCCTGGCAGCCAGGCGTCCGGCCGGTTGAGCCGCGCCCGGAGATGCTCGACGTATGCCCCGCGAACGTCCGCCGGTTCGGCCAGCCCGGGTGCCTGCTCGAGCCACTCGTCGGGGACGAGTGCGACGACGTCGGTGAGGAGCCTGTCGGTCAGCATCGGCGCCAGTCGTTCGTGGGCGCCGGCGACATCCCCGGCGACGTCCAGCAGGACATGAGCGGAGGCGTCGTACCGCTGGCCGGCGAACCGGGCGGCGTCGACCCCCTTCGTCGGCCAGGCGTGGTGGAAGTACAGCGCGGCGCCATGGTCGATGACGTACGGGGTCCGGTGCCACAGAAGAAGGTTGGGGTTGTTCCATGTCCGGTCGACGTTGGCGGTGAGGGCGTCGAGCCACACGATGGGCGTCGCGTCGTCGGCTGAGACGGCGCGTGAGCCGTCGTACCCGAAGGAGCCGGGGAGGAAGTCGACCCCCAGGTTGAGTCCGACGCTCGCCGTGAGGAGGTCCTGGACCTCCTCATCGGCTTCGTAACGGGCGATGTCGGGCGGCACCTCGAGGGTGACCAGCCGCGGGGTACGGATGCCGACGGCGCGGGCCAGCTCGCCGACGACGACCTCGGCGACGAGCACCTTCAGGCCCTGTCCCGCCCCACGGAACTTGACGACATAGGTGCCCAGGTCGTCCGCCTCGACGATGCCCGGCAGCGAGCCACCCTCCCGCAGGGGGGTGACGTAGCGCGTCGCCGTGACATGCTCGAGTGGCACGGGACCACCCTAGGGCTGCCGCGGACCGGCGCGGGTAACGTGCCGTCCCATGCCGACCGACCTCGCCGAGGCTCTGGCCGTCGTCCGCGCCCTCGTGCTCGACGATGCGACCCTCGTGCGCGCGGTCGCCTCCGGACGACGGCGCGGTGGCACGCCCGCGTGGCGCCGCGCGGAGCTGCGCTGGGTCGACCTCAAGGCCGGGCGGTTGCTGCAGCTCGCGGCATACGACGCGACCCAGGCCCACACGAGCAACCACGACCCGGCCGCGGCGCCGGGGGTCCTCGACGCCGTCCTTGCCGAGCCGTTCGGCAGCTGGCATGTCGACACGACGACGGAGACCGTCCAGCTGCGCGTGACGAAGAAGGGCGCGGCGATGCTTCACCGGGCTCCACGGCCGGACGGCACCTACCGGACTCCGGCCCGCGCCCACGACCGGCTCAAGACCCGGATGCTCCCCCTCGACGACCCCGCTCTCCTGGCCCTCGGCCTGGCGGACGCGCAGGGGCGGGTCAAGGCGTCCCGCGAGGCCAAGGCCCGCCAGGTCGAGGAGCTGCTCCGCGCGCTCTCGCCGGCCCTCGACGGCCTGCTCGCCCACGCTCGTATGCCGACGGCGGACGATCCCTTGCGGGTGGCCGACCTCGGCTGCGGCAACGGCTATCTGACGTTCGCCGTCCACCGGTGGCTGACCGACGTCCGCGGCCTCCCGGCGCGGGTCGTCGGGGTCGACGTCAAGGAGCAGTCCTGGCGACACAACACCGACCTCGCCCGCCGCCTCGGGGTCGCCGGGGACGTCACCTTCAAGGTCGGGTCGATCGACGGGGTGGTCCTCGACCCGGGGCCCGAGATCGTCCTCGCGCTCCACGCATGCGACACGGCGACCGACGACGCCCTCGCCCGCGCGGTCCGGTGGGGGAGCGCGGTCGTCCTGGCCGCGCCGTGCTGCCACCATGACCTCGCCGCCCAGCTCCGACACGTCGACGTCCCGAGTCCCTATGCCCTGCTCACCCGGCACGGGATCCTCCGCGAGCGCCTCGCGGACACGTTGACGGACGGGATCCGCGCGGCGATCCTCCGCCGTGAGGGCTACCGGGTGGACGTCATCGAGTTCGTCGAGAGCCGGCACACCCCGCGCAACACTCTCCTGCGGGCCGTGCGGACCGGCATCCGGCCAGGGCACGCCGCCGACGAGGTCGAGGCCCTCCTCGGAGAGTGGGGCCTCCACCCGGCCCTGAAGGAGCGGCTCAGCCGCCGCTGACCGCCCGAACCGTCTCGACCGTGTCGGCCTCGTCGGCGGTCTTGTCGTCGCGGTAGCGGACGACGCGGGCGAACCGGAGCGTCATGCCGCCGGGGTAGCGGGAGGAGCGCTGGATGCCGTCGACGGCGACCTCGACGACCTGCTCGGGCCGGAGCGTGACGACCGAGCCGTCGTCCTCGACAGCGAGCTCGGCGAAGCGCTCGCTCTGCCAGCGGAGCATCTCGTCCGTCATCCCCTTGAAGGTCTTGCCGAGCATCGTGAACCCGCCGGTGTCCGGGTTCCGGGCCCCGAGATGGATGTTCGAAAGGAACCCGCGTCGGCGCCCGCTGCCGCGCTCCACGGCGAGGACGACGAGGTCGAGCGTGTGCCGCGGCTTGACCTTGACCCACTGGGACCCGCGCCGGCCGGCCGCGTACGTCCCGTTCGGGTCCTTGACGACGACGCCTTCGTGGCCCGCGGCGACGAGCTCGTCGAAGAAGCGGGTCGCGTCCTCGGGACCGGATGCGACCCGGCGGGGGACGAGCAGGGACGGCGCGAGCTCGGCCAGGACGTCGGCTCGAACCGTGAGCGGTTCGTCGAGGAGCGACCTGCCGCCGTTGTGGAGGACGTCGAAGAGATACGTCGTCAGCGGCGCCGTCGCGCGCAGGCGGCCGATGTCCGCGCGGGACGCCGTCCGGGCGCCGGTGACCTGGAACGGCGCGGGGCGTCCGTCGGCGCCGACGACGACGGCCTCCCCGTCGAGGACGAGGTCGCCGCCCGGAAGCGCGGACATCGCCTCGACGACCTCGGGCACCCGCGCCGTGATGTCGTCGAGCGTGCGGGTGAAGACGCGCACCTCCCCCTGGAAGCGGTGGACCTGGATGCGGATGCCGTCGATCTTCCCGTCGACGACGACGTCGGCGAGGGTGCCAACGGCGTCGACGACGCCCGCGGCCGACGCCGCGAGCATCGGGCGTACCGGGCGCCGACGACGAG
>JAJXUB010000175.1 GCA_021783215.1 Actinomycetes bacterium
GCCTCGGCCGGAACCGAGGTCGGGCCGTATGCCGCCCGCGGCATACACGGTGGCGCCCGCCTCACGCGCGACCCGGGCCGTCTCGTCGGTGGAGTCGGAGTCGATGACGAGCAGCTCATCGAGGAGGGGGACGGTGTCGACGAGGGCCTCACGCAGGGCCGCGACGATCCCGCCGACGGTCGCCGCCTCGTCCCGTGCGGGGACCACGAGCGAGACCCGGGTCGCCCCCTTGACGCCGACCAGGCCGGCCGCCGACCACGTCGTGTGCCGATGCCGCGTCACGGCCGTCGGAGAGGCCGACGACACCATCGACGACCTCCTCGACACGCTACGTCCGCTGTGCTGCGGCCCTGTTGGACCCGTTCGGGCATCGTACGTCGCCGGCCCATCCTCGGCTCTCACGGACACCACAGGCCGGCGGGCGTGTGGACCTGGCGTCTCAACCGCTGACGGGACCCCCCGAGAGGAGCGCCATGACCTCGTTCCGGTCGAACCGGCGATGGCCGCCGAGCGTGCGGATGGACGAGAGCTTGCCCGCCTTCGCCCACCTCGCCACGGTCTTCGGATCCACGCGGAAGAGCGCAGCGACCTCTGCCGGGGTGAGCAGCTCACCACGGATGTCGCCTGAACCCGGTGCCACTGCCATGGCTGCCTCTCCTCAGGTTGGTCCCCTGTGTCCATCGTTGCACCGTTCGTCCACCGCAACCGGCACTTGGACCTGTTCGCCCCGGGTTTCGGTCGTGGCCGCGGGCCCGGGTCGGCCGGGTCGGCGATGGGGCGGCGGAATGCGGCCCACCTCATGTACCGTTGGCTTCACGACAACACACGATTCCCGGGACCACTACGTAATCGGCGAGCGCGTCTCGCTCGCCGGGAACGATGTCGCCCCGGCAGACGCATGCAAGGGGGTCACGCCATGGGGCGCGGCCGAGCCAAAGCCAAGCAGACCAAGGTAGCGCGGACCCTGAAATACACGGTGCCGCGGACCGACCTCAGCGCGCTTGAGCAGGAGCTGCACGGATCCGGCGAGCTGGTCGACAACAGCGCCGCCGACGAGTCCGACGACACCGACCTGGACGACCCCGGCACGTGGGCCTCCAGCGGACGGTGACGACCCTCATGTGTGCACAATCGTGACCTGACCACGCCCTGAGCGTCGGCCTTCCCTTCCACAGGGGCGGTTGTCGATCTGTCATGCTCGACGCCATGACGACTGATGTGCACAGCACCGCCGACGTGCGTCGCCTCGGGGTCGAGACGACCGGCATCGAGATCATCGACGAGGCAGAGCGGACCGCCGAGCCGCGAGACCTCTTCTGGCCCTGGTTCGCCGCCAACGTCTCCGTCTTCGGCATCTCGTATGCCGCCTTCGTCCTCGGTTTCGGCGTCTCGTTCTGGCAGGCCGCCGTCGTGAGCGTCGTCGGGATCGTCGTGTCGTTCCTCCTGTGCGGCATCATCGCGATCGCCGGTAAGCGTGGCTCGGCGCCGACGATGATCCTCTCCCGGGCGGCCTTCGGCGTCTCGGGCCAGAAGGTCCCCGGTGTCATCTCGTGGCTCACGTCGATCGGGTGGGAGACCTTCCTCGCCATCCTCGCCGTGCTCGCGACGGGGACGATCTTCGAGCGCCTGGGCTGGGCGCACGGGACGACGACGAAGGTCATCGCCACCGTGCTCGTCGCCCTTCTCATCGTCAGCGCCTCGGTGGCGGGCTACCACATCATCATGCGGATGCAGTCGGTCCTCACCTGGGTCACCGGCATCGTCACCGTCCTCTACATCGCCATGACGATCAAGGACGTCCACTGGTCCGCCGTCTCGGCCCTGCCGTCGGGCAGCATGCAGGCCGCCATCGGCGCGCTCGTCCTGGTCATGACCGGCTTCGGGCTGGGCTGGATCAACATCGCCGCCGACTGGAGCCGCTACCAGCGCCGTGACGCCTCGGGTGGGGCCGTCGTCGGGTGGAACACCTTCGGCGGCGCCATCGCGCCGGTCATCCTCGTCCTCTACGGCCTGCTCCTCGCCGGCTCCGACAAGAAGCTCGCCGACGGCATCGGAGGGGACCCCATCGGGACCCTGGCGACGTTGCTGCCGACGTGGGTCCTCGTCCCGTTCCTCGTCGCCGTCATCCTCTCCCTCGTCTCGGGGGCCGTCCTCGGCATCTACTCCTCCGGCCTGACGCTCCTGTCCCTCGGCGTCCGCATCCCACGCCCGTCCGCCGCCCTCGTCGACGGCGTCATCCTCACCGCGGGCACCATCTGGGTCGTCTTCTTCGCCCAGAGCTTCATCGGACCGTTCCAGAGCTTCCTCATCACCCTCGGCGTCCCGCTCGCGGCGTGGGCCGGGATCATGATCGCCGACATCGCGCTTCGCCGGCGCGACTACGCCGACGACGAGCTGTTCGACAAGCAGGGCCGCTACGGCGCATGGGACTGGGTGTCCATCGTGACGATGGTCGTCACGTCCGTCCTCGGCTGGGGCCTGGTCATCAACACCTTCGCCAAGGACGCCTCGTGGAACAACTGGCAGGGGTTCCTGCTCGGTCCACTGGGACTCGGCGGCAAGAACGGGAACTGGGCCTACGCGAACCTCGGCGTCCTCGGGGCGCTCGTTTTCTCCTTCCTCATCACGCTCGTCGCGCGCCGGGGCATCATTCGCGACCAGGAGCGGGAGCGGGGCTTCGCCGAGTACCGCGACGCTCCGGAGGCTCCGAGGGCCGCCACGGAGCGACGAACCGGCGTCATGACCGAGGAGCCGGCCAACCCCGCGACGGCCGACGGCAGTGAGTGACACCCCGGGCTGGCTCGTCGTCATCGACGCCCAGCGGATCTTCGCCGACCCCGCGACCAGTCCGTGGGGCTCCCCGATGTGGGCCGAGGTCGTGCCCCGGGTCAGGCAGCTTGTCGCGGCATACGGGGCGAAGGTCGTCTTCACGCGATTCGTCGCGGACCCCCACCCGAAGGGGTCGTGGGAGCCGTACTACGTTGAGTGGCCGTTCGCCCAGGTGGCCGACGAGGCCCCGCTCTACGAGATCGTCCCCGAGCTGGCCGACCTCGCGCACGAGGTC
>JAJXUB010000176.1 GCA_021783215.1 Actinomycetes bacterium
CGATCGCGTCGTCCCAGTCGTCACCGCCGAGCTGGTTGTCCCCGTTCGTCGCCTTGACCTGGATCGTGCTGAACCCGTCCTCCGGGTCCTTGCCGACCTCGAGGAGTGACACGTCGAACGTGCCGCCGCCGAGGTCGAAGACGAGGATGAGCTCGTCCTCCCTGCCCTTGTCGAGCCCATAGGCCAAGGCGGCGGCGGTCGGCTCGTTGATGATGCGCAGGACGTTGAGCCCCGCGATCTCGCCGGCCTCCTTGGTCGCTTGGCGCTCGTGGTCGTCGAAGTAGGCCGGGACGGTGATGACGGCGTCGGTCACCTGCTCGCCGAGGTAGGCCTCCGCGTCGCGCTTGAGCTTCTGGAGGATGCGGGCGCTGATCTCCTGAGGGGTGTAGCGCTTGCCGTCGATCTCCGGGGACTTCCAGTCCGTGCCCATGTGACGCTTGACCGAACGGATCGTCCGGTCGACGTTGGTGACGGCCTGGCGCTTGGCGATCTCACCGACGAGGACCTCGCCGTTCTTGGAGAAGGCGACGACCGACGGGGTCGTCCGGCCACCCTCGGCGTTTGCGATGATGGTCGGCTCGCCGCCCTCGAGGACGGCGACGGCGCTGTTGGTGGTACCGAGGTCGATGCCGACGGCACGAGCCATGGTTGCTGCTCCTTCGTGAGGTTGAGTGCTCCGGACTCAAGTTAGCGGGGCTCGTCTGCCGGAGGCAAACCGGGCGCCGCAAACTTGCGTTCACTGGACTCAACTTGTGGACGATGGGCGTTGTTCCCCGACCACGGCCCACGTCCTGCGCCAAGGGTGAACGCCGTCATGGCCGGCTTCGGCCGTGCGTGGTTCGCGACGTGCAAGGGCAGCCGTCGGCTCGCGCGCCGGCTTGGCTCCTGACGAGCGCCGGCCCCCCACGATGCAGACGAGCGACCATGACCGCCCTCCTAGGCTCGGGCCATGGACTACCACTGGCTGGACCGACGCAACGCCGAGTCGTTCGGGCGGCAGGCGGCGGCCTACGAACGGGCTCGGCCGAGCTATCCGACCGACGCCGTCGCGTGGCTCATCGGCGAGGCACGCCGGGTGGCCGACGTCGGGGCGGGGACGGGCAAGCTGACTCGTGTCCTGGCCGGGTTGGGCCGCGAGGTCGTCGCCGTCGAACCGGACGACGCGATGCGTGCCGAGCTGGAAGCCTCGGTGCCCGGGGTCTCGGCCGTGAAGGGACGCGGCGAGCACCTGCCGCTCGCCGACGCCTCCGTCGATGCCGTCACCTATGGGCAGGCGTGGCACTGGGTCGACCCCGCCGTGGCAAGCCGGGAAGCCGGGCGAGTGCTCACCGAGACAGGCACGCTAGGCCTCGTCTGGAACCTCCGCGACCCCTCGGAAGGCTGGGTCGCGCGGCTCGCCGAGATCGTGCCGCCGGCGCCCGGTGAGGTGATGGCGATGAGCGGGGAGCCCCCCGTCGGTCTCCCGTTCGCCCATGCGGAAGAGGGGCGCTGGACCTGGACGCGAACGGTGACCCCCGACGACGTCCTCGACATGATGACCTCGCGCAGCCACCTCATCACGGCACCGGCGGCCGAGCGAACCCGGATCCTTGGCGGCGTCCGCGACCTGCTCGACACCACCCATCCGGCGACCACCGGGCGGGCGACGGTCCAGGTGCCCTATGTCACGATCGCGTGGCGGCTCACGCGCGGCTGAGCGCTAGCTCCTAGCTCCGACGCCCATCTCGGCGAGGAGCTCGACGACCCGGCGACGGATCTCGTCCCGGATCGGGCGGACGGACTCGACCCCCCGTCCCGCGGGATCGTCGACGACCCAGTCGAGGTAGCGCTTGCCCGGGTAGATGGGGCATGCGTCCCCACAGCCCATCGTGATGACGACTTCGGACGCCTCGACCGCCTGCGGCGTGAGCAGCTTCGGGCGCTCGGCCGACAGGTCGATCCCGTCCTCGAGCATGACGGCGTGGACGGCCGGGTTGACGGACTCGGCGGGCGCGGACCCGGCCGAGCGCACGACGACGCGACCGTTCGACAGGTGCGTGGCGTACGCCGCCGCCATCTGGGACCGGCCGGCGTTGTGGACACAGACGAACAGGACGGACGGCTGACGGGCCTCAGACATGGAACCGGCTCCTCAGGTGCAGGGATACGTAGACAAGTCCGACGAGCACGGGGACCTCGATGAGCGGACCGACGACTCCGGCGAGGGCCTGGCCCGACGTCACGCCGAACGTCGCGATGGCGACGGCGATGGCGAGCTCGAAGTTGTTCCCGGCCGCCGTGAACGCGAGCGTCGTCGTCCGGGTGTAGGAAAGGCCGAGCGTGTGCCCGAGCAGGTAGCCTCCGCTCCACATGACCGCGAAGTAGGCGAGCAGTGGCAGCGCGATCCGCGCGACGGCGAAGGGCCGGCTCGTGATCTCGTGCCCCTGCAGGGCGAAGAGGATGACGATCGTGAAGAGCAGCCCGTAGAGGGCCCACGGCCCGACACGCGGGAGGAACGACTGCTCGTATGCCACTCTCCCCCAACGCTTCTCGCCCACCTGGCGCGACAGATAGCCCGCCACCAAGGGGATTCCGAGGAAGACGAGGACCGACTTGGCGATCTGCCAAGGAGATACGTCGAGTCGGGACTGGGACAGACCGAGCCAGCCCGGCAGAACGGACAGGTAGAACCAGCCGAGGGCGGCGAAGGCGACGACCTGGAAGACCGAGTTGAGCGCGACAAGGATCGCGGCAGCCTCGCGATCTCCGCACGCGAGGTCGTTCCAGATGATGACCATCGCGATGCAGCGGGCGAGGCCGACGATGATGAGGCCCGTGCGGTAGGCAGGCAGGTCGGGCAGGAACAGCCACGCGAGGGTGAACATGAGAGCCGGCCCGACGACCCAGTTGAGGACGAGGCTCGCGAGGAGCAACCGCCGGTCGCCGGTGACCGCGTCGAGGCGGTCGTAACGCACCTTGGCGAGGACCGGGTACATCATGACGAGGAGCCCGATGGCGATGGGCAGCGAGACGCCGTCGACCTGGACGCGCGACAACGCGTCGCCGAGCCCGGGCACCAGG
>JAJXUB010000048.1 GCA_021783215.1 Actinomycetes bacterium
TCGACCCCGTCGTCCAGCGGGAGGTCCTCACGGCCCAGTCCATCAAGGCGGCCGGAGGGGACCCCGAGGCCATGCAGCTGGACGAGGACTTCCTCCGGGCGCTCGAGTACGGTGCCCCTCCCATGGGTGGGCTGGGCCTTGGCCTCGACCGGCTCATCGCATTCCTGACAGGGACAAACCTGCGGGACACCGTTCTCTTCCCACTTCTGAAGCCGGAGGTCTGAGCGATGAGCGTCCTCCACGCCGCGTGGCCCTACATCGCCGCGCTCATCCCATTTCTCGGCGGCCTCTTTGTTTTCTACGTCATCATGCGTCACATCGTCGAGAGCGACCGACGCGAGCGCATTGCGCAGCGAAAGTGGGAAGCTGAGCACGAGCATCGACCCGGCGGCGCCGATTCCGGGGATTCGACGGATCACCGTCATCCCGCTCAGCCCTGATTCGCTCCTTTAGCGCTTTCGCGTTATCCTCATTTGTCGGCACAACGCCAACAACAATGGAGAGGGCACGTTCCACATGGCCAAGAAGGTTCAGGTTCTCCTCGTCGATGATCTTGACGGGTCCGATGCCGCCGAAACCGTCACGTTCGGACTTGACGGTGTGAGCTACGAGATCGACCTGTCCGCGGACAATGCCGCCAAGCTCCGCAACGCCCTTGCGGCGTGGATCGGCCACGCCAACCGGCAGGGCGGTCGCCCCGTCCGCAGCGCGAAGTCCGCCAGGGCAGGTCGTCGCAATGTCGGAGACATCCGGGCATGGGCGAAGGCCAACGGCCACAAGGTGTCCGAGCGCGGGCGTATTCCGGCCGGAGTGCAGACGGCATACGACGAGGCGCACAGCTGACTCGATCGCCGCAACGGAAGGACCCCGGGGATGTCTCCGGGGTCCTTCCTCTTTTGTTCGTCGTCGTTCACGGTATATCGGCGAGGAGATCCCCGAGCGCCTCCACGCGCTCGAGCACCTCGGTTAGCTGAAAATGCGTCAGGCCCGACGCCGAATCCGCACCATGCCCGACCTCGTCCCACGTCACCGGCGTCGCGACGGTCGGAAGGTCGCGACCGCGAAGCGAATAGGGCGCAATCGTCGTCTTGGCGGCGACGTTCTGGCTCCAGTCGAGGAGGACTTTTCCGGGCCGCAAGGAGCGCGTCATCTTCCACACGACGATGTCGGGGTGCTGCCTTGTGAGCTCCTGCGCGAGCTGCGCGGCGAGGTCTCGCACCTGCTCGGAGGTCAGGTCCCCGCCGAGCGAGGCATACAGCTGCATTCCCTTCGAGCCGCTCGTGACAGGGTGGAGGGTGAGCCCGAGGGCCTCAAGTCGCTCGCGGACCAGCAGGGCGACGCGACAGCACTCGTGCAGGCCTGCCGGCGGTCCCGGGTCAAGGTCGATGACGAGCCGGTTCGGGTTCTCCCGCACGCCCTGCTTCGTGACGGTCCACTGGGGGACATGGAGCTCGAGGGAGTTGAGGTTGACGAGGTACGTCAGCTGAGCCAGGTCCTCGACGAGGGGGTACGTGACGTCCTCGACCCGCACCGACGGCAGCCACGGCGGCGCCCCCGACGGAAGGTTCTTCTCGAAGAACCGGTCCTGCGCGACGCCGTGCGGCCAGCGGACGCGCGTGACGGGGCGTCGGGCGATGTGGGGCAGCAGCAGGGGCGCAACCCGGGCGTAGTAGTCGAGGACCTCGCCCTTGGTCGTCTCCGTCTCGGGGTACATGACCTTCGACAGGCTCGTCAGCCGCAGGAGGCGGCCGCCAACCTCGACGCGTGTGACCTCGGCGGCCGGCTGGTCAGGCATCGAGGAGGTCCTCCGGTTGCAGGTCGTCCCGTATGCCGAGGAACGTCGGCTGTCGCAGCCGGTCCTGGTCGGGCCCGCCGAGGGTGCGGATCTCGACGACGAGCCGAGGTTCGAGCCACGTGGCGCCGTCGGCGTCCTCGGAGGGGACGGTGTCGGAGAACGGCGCGGAGCTGCTTGCCAGGGAGGCGAACTCGTCGCGGAGCCGGGTCGCGACCCTCCCGGTGAGACCGCTGCCCGCGCGTCCGGCGTAGCGCCAGCCGCCGCGCCCGTCGGGTAGACCGAGCAGGAGGGCGCCGACACGGTCCGTCGTGCCCGCCTCGGGACGCCAGCCGCCGACGACGGCGGAGAGCGTGGTCCGGTGCGCGGACTTGCGCCAGTCGGGCGCGCGGCGACCGGCGGCATACGGGCTGTCGCGGCGCTTGCTGACGATGCCCTCGAGGCCGTTCTCGCGAGTCGCCGCGTAGAGGTCCTCACCGTCGTCGTGCACGGGCGGCACCTGCCAGTGACGGCCGGCCAGGTCAAGGCGTTCGAGGAGGGCGCGCCGGTCGCGCCACGGACGGGCGGTGACGTCCGAACCGAAGAGCCGGAGCAGGTCGAACGCCATGTACGTCACCGGCCGCGCCGCCGCGAGGTGCTGGGCGCGTCGGCGGCCGCGGACCTGCATACGGTCGGTGAGGGCGTGGAACGACGGGCGGCCGCCGTCGAGCGCGACGACCTCTCCGTCGAGGAGGAGGTCGTCGTAGGTCTCGGCGAGCCCGGCCAGCTCGGGGAAGCGCGCCGTCACGTCGTTGCCGTTGCGCGAGTAGAGCCGCAGGGCGCTGTCGCGGACGTCGGCGAGGATCCGCATGCCGTCCCACTTGACCTCGTGGACCCACTCCGGACCGCTCGGTATGCCGGCGGCCGGGATCGCGAGCATCGGGCGAGGCGGCGCGGAGCTGCTCGCCTGCTGTGAACGCGCCACCCTGCCTCCCAGGTCCTCCCGTTGCGCCGTCTCGGCTGGTACCCCGCCGGATTCCGGTAGCGGTCACCTCGAACGGACGTCCTACGGCCCATCCTGCCGGAGGTTCCCTCATCGGGGGGGCATGGGCGAGGATGACCGTATGCGTGCGATCTGGAAGGGCGCGATCTCCTTCGGGCTGGTCAACGTTCCGGTGCGGCTCTACTCGGCCACGGAGAACCACGACGTCCAGTTCCGCCAGGTCCATCGGGAGGACGGCGGCCGGATCAAGTACCAGCGGGTGTGCACGGTCGACGGCGAGCTCGTGTCGTACGACGACATCGCCAAGGGGTACGAGACCGAGGACGGGCAGATGGTCGTCCTCACGGACGAGGATCTCGCCGACCTGCCGAGCAAGTCGAGCAAGGAGATCGCCGTCGTCGAGTTCGTCCCCGCCGACGAGATCGACCCCATGTGGCTCGACAAGTCGTACTACCTCGAGCCGGACGCGTCCGCGACGAAACCCTACGTCCTCCTCCGCGACGCCCTGGAGTCCGAGAGACGGATGGCCGTATGCACGGTCTCGATCCGCACGCGGATGACCATGGCCGTGCTCCGGGTTCGGGACGACGTCATCGTCATGCAGACGATGCTGTGGCCCGACGAGATCCGCAACCCTGACTTCGGCAGCTTCGGCGGTGACCAGCATGCGACGGCTCAGGAGCTGAAGATGGCGCACATGCTCATCGACCAGCTTTCGGGCACCTTCACCCCCAGCGAGTACGAGGACGACTACGCCGTCGCCCTCAAGGAGCTCGTCGAGGCCAAGGTCGCCGGCGGCGAGGTCCAGCATCCGGCGCAGCCCCCCGAGGGCTCCGGCGAGGTCGTCGACCTCCTGGCCGCACTGGCCAAGTCCGTCGAGAAGGCCAAGGCCGCGCGAGGAGACGCCCCGGCTGCCGCACCGGCGAAGAAGCCCGCAGCGAAGAAGAAGGCCGGCTGACCCGTATGCCGGTCTTCCTGCCCGGCGCGCGCGCTGGGGCACCGCGTGCCTGAAGGCCACACGCTCTACCGAGTGGCCCGAGACCTGGACGGCGCGTTCGCCGGTGGGACGCCGCGCGTGACGTCCCCTCAGGGCCGGTTCGCCGACGGCGCCGCGACTCTCGACGGGCGCCGGCTCATCCGGGCGACGTCACGCGGCAAGCACCTCTTCGTCGAGTTCGGCGGTGACGCCTGGCTTAACGTTCATCTCGGGCTCATCGGGTCGTTCACGATCGATGCGAGCTCCTACGTCGGCGAGGTGCCCGTCGTCGGGCAGGTCCGGCTGCGGCTCGCTACGGACCGGCACGTCGCGGACCTGCGGGGCCCGACGGTCTGCCAGGTGGTGACGCCGGACTACGTCGACGGGGTACTCGCGCGTCTCGGTCCTGACCCCCTTCGAGCCGGCGACGATGCCTTTCAGGACCCCGAGCGGGCGTGGTCGCGAATCCACCGGAGCACGAGGCCAGTTGGCGAGCTGCTCATGGACCAGGGGGTCCTCGCCGGCGTGGGGAACGTCTACCGGAGCGAGGTCCTCTTCCGGGCGCGGGTCAACCCGTTCACACCGGGAACGTCGTTGAAACGGCATACGTGGGAGGCGGTCTGGGCCGATCTGGTCCGGCTCATGCCGCTGGGGGCGGCGACGGGGCGGATCGTCACCGTGCCGGAACAGGTCGCGGAGGTGGAGCGAGCGTTGGCCGCCGGCGAGCTCGTCGTCCTGGCCGAGCGCACGTCGGCCGTCTACAGGCGTGCTGGCGAGCCGTGTCCCCACTGCGGTTCACGCGTTCGCACGATGGTCCTCGCCGGCCGGAACCTCTTCTGGTGCGGCCGTTGTCAGCGCCGCGGCTGACCTCACCCGCGTGCATCCTCCAGCCGCCGCCGGAAGCCGGCGGCGAGCGGCATGGGAGCATCTACCCATGACGACGAAGGAGGACGGCTTCTCGGCGGACGAGCGAGCCGCGATGAGGCAGGCGGCTTCGGAGCGCAAGCGCTCGCAGGCCGGCAAGAACGGCGAGGCGGAGGCCCTCGCGGCGATCGCCGCGATGGACGACCATGACCGGCCGATCGCCGAGGGGCTGCACGCGCTGGTCCGGCGCGAGCTGCCCGAGCTGACATCCAAGACGTGGTACGGCTTCCCGGCCTACTGCAAGGACGGCAAGGTGGTGTTCTTCTACCAGTTCGCCGCGAAGTTCAAGACCCGTTACGGGCACATCGGGTTCCAGGACGTCGCCCACCTGGACGACGGCGCGATGTGGCCGACGGCGTTCGCCGTCACGGAGTGGACCGACGAGGTGCAGGCCCGGGTGGCCGACCTCATCAGGCGCGCCGTCGGGTAGCTGTGCCATCGACGGGCTCTGGTCAACGACACGCCCGATCACCCTCCCTCGGGGAAGCGAGGCGACCTGGGAAGGGGCGCTGGCCACGCTCTGGAGCTGGTGTTCATGGAATGCCCTTCGCGGCAGGGTCGGTCGCTGATGGTCGGAGGTCGCTCAGCGACCGGTGAACCGGGGGACGCGCTTGCCGAGGAAGGCGGCGGTGCCCTCGGCCTTGTCCGCGCTCTCGTAAAGCACGGCCTGCGCGAGGCGCTCGACCACCTGGCCGGTGCGTTGGTCAGCGTCCATCCCCGCGCGGATGACCAGCTTGGCAAGGCGGATCGCGAGAGGCCCACGGGCAAGGATCGTCGCAGCCGTGGCCCGGGCCGTGTCGATCAGCGCGGCGGGGTCGGTGACCTCGGTGACAAGCCCGATCCGCAGCGCCTCCGCTGCGTCGACCATGCGGCCGGTGAGGACCATCTCGATGGCGCGCCCGGTGCCGACGAGACGACCCAGGCGCTGCGTCCCGCCGGCGCCGGGGAGGATCGACAGCGCGGTCTCGGGGAGGCCGAGCCTGGCCGTCGCCGAGGCGATGCGGATGTCGCAGGCCATGGCCAGCTCGCATCCGCCGCCCAGCGCGTAGCCGTTGACCGCAGCGATCGTCGGCTTCGGGAAGTCCTCGACGAGGTCGAAGAGGCGCTGCAGGTCCGAGTCGAGGGCGGTCGCCTTCGAGTAGCCGGCGACCTGCGAGATGTCGGCCCCGGCGATGAACGCCTTCTCGCCGGCGCCGGTGAGCACGACGGCCCCGACCTCCTCGTCGGCCCGGGCCGCCTCGAGCACGGACCGCAGGTCCCGCTGGACCTGGCTGTTGATCGCGTTGCGCACGTCCGGCCTGTTGATCGTGACGAGCAGGACGCCACCGGTGACCTCCACGAGGAGCGTCTCCGCGGCGCCGTATGCCGGTCCGCGTCGTTCGATGTCCATGTCGAGCTCCTTTGTCGTCAGGGGGGTTCAGACCGACTCGAGCAGCAGGGCAGCACCCTGACCGACGCCGACGCACATCGTGGCGACGGCACGGGCTGCACCACGGGCGGCGAGCTCGATGGCCGCGGTGAGCGCGAGCCGGGCACCGCTCATCCCCAGTGGGTGGCCGAGCGCGATCGCACCGCCGTTGGGGTTGACGTGCTCGGCGTCGTCGGGCAGGCCGAGGGCGCGCAGGACCGCGAGGGACTGCGACGCGAAGGCCTCGTTGAGCTCGAGGACGTCGATATCGCCCACGGTCAGGCCGGTTCGGCCGAGGAGCTTGTGGACGGCGGGATCCGGACCGATGCCCATGACCCGCGGTTCGACGCCGACGGCGGCGGCTGCGGTGACGCGGGCCAGGGGAGTCAGCCCGTACCTGCGGACGGCGTGTTCCGACGCGATGAGCATCGCGGCGGCGCCGTCGTTGACGCCGGAGGCGTTGCCCGCGGTCACACTGCCCCCCGGGAAGATGGGTCGCAGGCCGGCGAGCGCCTCGAGCGAGGTCGCGCGCGGGTGCTCGTCGGTGTCGAAGACCGTGACGCCACCCTTGCGGCCGGGCACCTCGACCGGCACGATCTCGCGCGCCAGCCGACCCGATGCGATCGCGGCCGCTGCGCGCTCCTGCGACCGCAAGGCGAAGGCGTCCTGGTCCTCACGGGACACGTCGAGCTCGTCGGCGACGATCTGCGCCGTGCCGGGCATCGAGTCGGTCCCATAGCGCTCGTGCATACGCGGGTTGACGAAGCGCCAGCCGATCGTGCTGTCGAACACCTCGGCGGACCGTGACCAACCCGACGCGGCCTTGGGCATGACGAAGGGGGCCCGCGTCATGCTTTCGACCCCACCAGCGACGACGAGGTCGGCGTCCCCGGCGCGGATCGCGCGGGCGGCCGCGGCCACGGCGTCGAGGCCGGAGGCGCAGAGCCGGTTGACGGTGATGCCGGGGACGTGGACGGGCAGCGTCGACAGCAGGGCAGCCATGCGGGCCACGTTCCGGTTGTCCTCGCCTGCCTGGTTGGCGCAGCCCAGGATGACGTCGTCGACGGCGGACCAGTCCACCGAAGGCAGCCGCTGGGTGAGTGTCGTGATGGTCAGGGCAGCGAGGTCGTCCGGGCGTACCGGCGCCAGGCCGGCGCCATACCGCCCGATGGGGGTGCGGACGCCCGCGACGAGGTAGGCGGTGCTCACTCCTGCCCCAGGCTCTCGCGTAGGTGGAACTTCTGGATCTTTCCGCTCGGGGTGCGCGGCAGCGAGGAGAGGATCCGGACCTGCTCGGGCCAGTACTGCTTCGCGACCCCCTTCTCCTTCAGGTACGCGCGCAGGCGCTCGAGGTCATAGGGCTCGGCGCCGGGCCTCAGCACCAGGCAGGCGCAGGCCTTCTCCTGAAGACGAGGGTCCGGGACGGCGATGACGGCGACCGACTCGAAGTCGGGGTTCTCGTAGAGGACGTTCTCGACGTAGGCCACGGGAATGTTCTCCCCGCCGCGGACGATGATGTCCTTGGTGCGCCCGGAGATGCTCAGGTAGCCGTCGGCGTCGATCACGCCGAGGTCACCGGTGTCGAACCAGCCGTCGTCGGTGAGCAGCTCCCTCGTCGAGGCGATTCGCTTGGCGTACCCGACGAAGAGGAACGGGCCCCGGACCTGGATGCGTCCCTCCTGGCCCGCCGGGACAGGAGCGTCCGAGGCATCGACCGTGCGGACCCCCATCGAGGGGAAGGGGTAGCCGTCGGTTGTCGCGATCTTCTCCTGCGGGTCTCCGGGGATACCGACCGTGACGAGGCCGTTCTCGGTCTGCCCCCAGCCGCCGAGCACCGCCAGGCGCGGCAGCCGCTCGGCGGCCTCCCGGACGATGACCCGCGGGATGGGAGCGCCCATGCAGGCGAAGCGGGTCAGCGACTGGACGCCGCTCGTGTCCTGCGGGAGGTTGGCCAGCAGGTCGTGCAGGAAGGGTGTCGCGCCGGCGGTGTAGGTGATCTTGTGCTGCTCGATGAGCTCGATGAAGTGCTTGGCGTCCCAGACGTCCTGGATGACGGCGGTGAGCCCGAACTGCAGGGGAAGGCGCATCCCGTAGTTGAAGCCCGTGAGGTGGGCGAACGTCGACGCCATGTGGATGACGCTGTGCTCGTCGAGGCCCATCCGCTCCGCGAAGGGTGTGTCAGCACCGACGAGGGTGTTGTGCGTGTGCATGACACCCTTCGGCTCCCCGGTCGTGCCCGACGTGAAGATGAGGAGCGTCACGTCGTTCGGGTCGGGCCGTAGCGTGGCGAGCTCGGCGGGGTCCCGGCGCTCCTCCCACGGGGTCGCCATGAAGTCCTCCCAGGACTCCGGCCCGGGCTCCCCGTCGACGATGAGGACCTGTTCCAGCTCGGGCCAGCCGCCGCGCAGCTGCTCGACCATGGCCGGGTAGTCGAAGCCGCGGAAGTCGCGGGGCACGACGATGAGCCTGGACTGGGCCAGGCCCACCATGAAGCCGACCTCGCGCTCCCGGTAGATCGGGATGAGCGGGTTGTTGACGGCCCCTATGCGGCTGATCGCCAGGTGTAGGACGACGGTCTCGATCCAGTTCGGCAGCTGGTACGAGATGACGTCTCCGGGCCCGAGGCCGCGCTCGAGCAGGCCGAGGGCACAGCGGTCGGCCGCGCGCTTGAGCTCGGCGAAGGTGATCTGCCGACGAGCGTCGACGAAGGCGAGCTTGTCGGGCCTGCGCTCCGCCCAGTCGTCGAGGTAGTCGGTGATGGTGTGGTCCCCCCAGTAGCCCGCGGACGTGTACTCCGCGATCTTCTCGGGGGTGAGGACGGTCTCGAAGGTCATGGTGTTCTCCTGTCAGGACATCGTCAGTCCGCCGCTGACGCTGACGGTCTGTCCTGTGAGGTAGGTGGAGTCGTCGGAGGCGAAGTAGGCAACGGCACCGGCCACGTCCTCGGGCCGACCGAGGCGTCGCAAGGGGATGGCCTTGGTCATCGCGTCGCGCAGGCCCTGGTTGTCCCCGGCGAACTCGGCGAACAGCTGGGTGTCCGAGGGCCCGGGGCAGACGACGTTGACGCGGACCTGCTTGCGGGCGAGCTCTCGCGCCGTCGCCTTCGTGAAGGCGATGACGCCGCCCTTGGCGGCCGAGTAGACGGCCTCGCCCGAGGAACCGACGCGGCCGGCGTCCGAGCTGATGTTGACGACGGAGCCGGAGCCCTGCGCGGCCATGACCGGCAGGACGGCCCGGCTCGTGTTGAGCACGCCGTAGAGGTTGATGCCGATGATCTTCGGCCAGATGTCGCGGTCGAGGTCGAGGAACGGGGCTGCGCGGTCCCAGCCGGCGTTGTTGACGAGGACGTCGATGCGCCCGAACCTCTCCGTGACCTCGGCGACCATCGCTTCCACGGACTCGTAGGACGACACGTCGCAGCCGAGGCCGACCGCCTGGCCCCCGATCTCCGCGGCGGCCTGCCGTGCCCCCTCCGCGTTGACGTCAGTGAGGACGACGATCGCGCCCTCGGACGCGAGCCGGTCGGCGATTCCTCGTCCGAGACCGCGCGCCGCGCCGGTGACGATGGCGACCTTGTCAGTGAGCCTGCCCATGGTGGTGCCTTTCGAGAAGAGCGGGATTGGTATGCCGTGCGGGTCGTCGCGTGGGCTGGTGCCCTGCGTCGCCGTCGGGTTTGTCCGTGAGCGCGACCCTGTCGGGCGCGTCGTCGTGGTCAGTGACGCTGAATGAATGTTCATTCAATACATTACGGGCGGACTGCTCCTCTGTCAATGGGGCGGTCGGCCCGAACCAGCGCCGCAACCCGAGGCGGCGACGTCGACACAGACGAAGGGTGCGCAGAGCGAGCGGAGCGCTCCCCGCCGGTCCGAGATCCCGCGCTGCGCAGCAGCAGCTCGAGGGGACGCCCCCGCACCGCGCGCTCAGCCCGAGAACGTCTGCCACAGTCCGATCACGCCGGCGACCGTCATCGTGGCGGTCGTGCCCCATCCGAGGACGGGCGCGAGCCTTCGGTTGCGTTCCTCGCCCATGATCGTCGCGTCGCCGGAGATCAGCATGACGACGACGAGGAGCCGATCGGGTCGGAGTAGGACATGCTGAGGATGGTCCCGCCGATGGTGCCGAGGGCGACGAGCCCGTAGAACACGGGCGCCTTCGCGGGGCTGCGGGCGAAACCCCACTTCTTGTTGAGCAGCCCGGCGATGCCGATGGAGGCCGATCCGGCAAGGACGGGCACGGCGGGCAGCCCGGAGCCGATGAACCCTGCCGCGAACAGCAAGCCCGCGAGGTGTCCTGCGATCGGTTGGGGGCCTTTGCGGCGTCGGCGGCGGTGGTGATCTTCGTCTGGCCCTTGGCGCCGAGGGTGGCCGCGGCCGCGACGATGATGGCGAACATGACCACTTGGGAGAAGACCATCCCCGAGAAGACGTCCAGCCGGGCCTCTTGGAGCTTGTGCCGACGCTGGTGCCTCGACTGGTCCTTCAGCCGAGTGGCCTCGTCTGTCTGTCGGCCCGTCGCTGCGCAGCTCCTCGACCCGGTGCCCTGACTGCCAGAAGAACAGATACGGGGAGATGGTCGTGCCGAGGATGGCCACGACGATCGCCCAGTAGCCGTTGGCCGAGCTGACCCGGCGTGCCGTGAGGCCGGACCAGACATCGGACCAGCTCGCGTGAGCGGCGAGCAGCACGCCCACGTACGTGAGCAGGCTCAGGCACAACACCTTGAGTACGAAGGCGATCCGTGCGAAGGACCCGGTCATCAGGAGCACCATGATGCCGACGCTGCGATCCCGCTCCAGAGCGCCGCAGGCCCCGCATGAAGGAGCTGCATGCCGGACCGGATGGCCATGAGGTCGCCTGCGACGTTCAACGCGTTCGCGACGAGCAGGGCCACCAGAGGCGTCAGGACCACCGAGCGCCCGGCCCGGCCGTACTTGCGCCGAGCCAGCTGCCCGAGGCTCTGCCCCGTGGCCAAGGCGGTGCGGTCGCAGAACCGGCGCCCCGGCCATCCACGAAGCGGCGACGTGGCCGATGCCGGCCAACCTACATAGTCGAAAGCCGCGGGCCCGCCTGCGGACGTCGTCGCCGGCCGCCCCTCACATCCCGCTGCGTCGGTATCGATGCTCCGGGCGACCGGCCGCGCCGTACCTCAGACGCAGGGTCACGACGCCATGCTGCTCCAGGTACGTCAGGTACCGCTGCGCGGTGGCCCGGCTGATGCCCACCCTCTCGGCGACCTCGGCCGCAGAGACGTCGGTGTCGGCGTCCTGGACGGCGTTGCGGACCAGCTCCAGGGTCGGCGCGGAGCGGCCCTTGGCCGGCCGCGTCGATGTCGGGTCGTCGACGCGGCGCAACCGGAAGAGCTCGTCCACCTCCTGCTGACCCGGCTCGCCGGGCAACGTCGCGAGGTGACGTCGCATGCGTCTGTATGCCACGAGCCGATCGGCCAGCACGCGGACGTCGAAAGGCTTCACGAGGTAGTGGACCGCGCCGAGCTGCATGGCGACGCGAACGGAGGCGATCTCACGTGCGGCGGAGATGACGATGACGTCCGGCGGGTCGACCTCGTCCAGTAGCGACCTGACGACGTCGAGGCCGCTCCCGTCGGGGAGGTAGACGTCCATGAGCACGAGGTCCGGACGCAGCGTCTGGGCCTGCGCGAGAGCCTGCTGCGCCGTGTGTGCCTTGCCGACGACGGAATATCCCGGGACTGCAGCCACGACAGCGGCATGCAGGTCCGCGACCCTGAAGTCGTCGTCGACGATGAGCACAGTGAGCAGGTTCGTCATCACGAAACCCCCTCGGCGACGTCGACGGGTCGGGGTTTGGGCAGGCGGACCGCCAGATGCGCACCGGCGCCCTCGCTGGCCGTGATCGTGCCGTGCAAGCGCGTCACCAGCCGATGGACGATCGCCAACCCGAGCCCGCGGCGCTCACCGTCCTTGGTCGTGTACCCGTCGGCGAAGACCATCTGCCCCGCGCCGCGCGGCAGCCCGGGGCCGTTGTCGGCCACGTCGACCGTCATCGCGTCTGCCTCCTCGATGATCGAGACGACCACCCGCCTCGGCGGTGGGACGGCGACGAGTGCCTCCAGCGCATTGTCGACGAGGTTGCCGACGATGCTCACGAGAGCCTGCACGCTGCTGGGCGTTTCGCTGAGCCAGCTGTCCGGGGCGATGACAAGCTCGACACCGAGCTCGCTCGCTTTCGCGGCCTTCCCCAGGAGGAGGCCGACGATCTGCGGTGCGGCGATCTGGGTCCGGAGGGCGTTGTCGAACTCGGCTGCGGTGGCGCCGATCTCGAGCAGATATGCCAACGCCTCATCCCCGCGTCCGAGTTGCAGCAACCCTGCCACGGCGTGGAGCCGGTTGGCGAACTCGTGTTGCTGCGCCCGGAGGGAGTCGGTGAGGCCGCGCTCTCCGGCGAGCTCGCTGCGGAGCCCCGTCATCTCGGTGCTGTCCCGCAGGGTGACGACCGCGCCGTGCGCGCGGCCCTGGAGGACCACCGGCATACGGTTCACGACGAGGCACAGGTCATCGGTCAGGACGATGTCGTCCTCGTGGTTGTCGCGCCCCTCCATGACCGAGCGCAGCCGGCCCTCGGGGATGATGTCGCGCAGATGCGAGCCGATGGCGTTGGCGGGCAGCATCAACAGGCGATGCGCCTCGTCGTTGACGACTGTCACCCGGCCGCTCTCGTCGAAGGCGATGACACCCTCGCGGATACCGTGCAGCGTAGCCTCGCGCTCCTGGAGGAGCTGCACGATCTCATCCAGCTCCAGGCCGAAGGTGCGGCGCTTCAGGTGGGCCGCCAGCCCGAACGACGCGAGCGCCCCGATCGACAGAGCAATCCCGAACCACGCCGCATACGACGGCAGCTCGCTCCACAGAGCCTGGACCACCGAGCTTTCCCGTATGCCGACTGACACCTCCCCGACCATGGCGCGGTCGGGGCCGTAGAGGGGGGCCTTGCCGTTCGCCGAGCGCCCGGTGCTGCCGTTGTCGATGCTGAGGTGCACCCGGCCGTCGACGGTCGCGATGGGCTCACTGACCTGCTGTCCGATCAGGGCCGCGATCGGGTGGGAGTAGCGGACCCGGTTCATCCCGATCACCACGACGTAGGAGGCATCCGTCGCCCGGCTGATCACTGTCGCGATGCTCTGGATGGTGCTCCCGCAGCCGGCAGCGTGGGTCTCCATGCAGCGTTGGATCTGCGGCACCGCGGCCACGGTCTGCGCGATGGACGCGGCCCGTGCCTCGTACTGGGTGTCGAGCTGGCTGCGCTCCGCGTGAGCGAACAGCAGGAACCCCACGGCGATCGTCGTCGTGAGAATAGCGAGCTGCGCCAGAAAGATCTGGCTGGACAGCTTTTGAGCGCGGGGCCGCACCGCGCTCATTGTGGTGATTCGCCGTCCCACGGGCAAGCGCCGAGCACAACGCGCGGAAGTGCCGAAACGAGCAATACGTGCGTTTACCTCCGCAACGGTGACAGGCGTGCAGTCCCAGTCCTACCGTCTGGCAACCGCATCACGGGCCTTGTCCCCTGAAGGGAGCTATCCGGTGGCCGTGCAGAAACCGCGTTCACCGTCGA
>JAJXUB010000177.1 GCA_021783215.1 Actinomycetes bacterium
CCAGGAGCATGACCTCACCGCCGCCGATCGCCGGCTGGTTGGCGAGCAGGTGGAGGTGCCGCATCACGCCATGCTCGAGGTCGACCCGCGGCGCGACGCCGCAGGCAGGGGGGGGTCTGGTGCATCGGCGCGCTCTCGGACGTCGAAGGCGTAGGCGGCGGCGAACCCGACGGCGACCGCTGCCGTCTCCGTGAGGAGTACCTCGCCGAGGTATGCGGCGCAGATGAGGACCACGATGATCGACGCCTCGAACCACGCGTTGTGCTGCCCGAACGGCAGCCGCACCAGCATGAGGAAGACGACGGCGACGACAAGACCGTAGAACCCCAGGGCGATCCAGCCGCCCTCGGCCCGTAGCCCCAGGTAGCTGCTGTGGAAGTAGAACGGCTGTCCTTGCACGTTGACGGTGGCTGTGCCGGCGCCGTTGCCGTACATCGGGTGCGCGGCGACGGCGAGGGTTTCCTGTGCCTCGATGCGCTGTCGCAGGGCGTCGCTGCCTTCGCGCCCGGCGAAGATGCCCGACTGGAGGATGGACTCCGGGACCTTCGTCAGGGCGTAGATGACGCCGATCCCGACGGCCGCACGCAACCCGAGGCGCTGGCGGCGCCCGACGAAGACCCAGGTGAGGGCGACGATGAGCGCGGCGATCGACGTGCGCGACAACGTCCCGAGGACGACGGCGATGAGCCCGATGACCAGGAGCGCACGGACGCCCCGCCGGGCGCTCCACAACGTCCCGAGGACGATGCATCCGAAGGTGGCGGCGACGAGGCCGGCGGAGTTCGGGTCGCCGACGGCTCCCGAGAGCCGTCCCGAGTAGCCGCCGCTGTGGACGAGGCTCAACGCGACCGCCCCGATGAGCCCGAAGGCCATCCCCTTGGCCAGCGACGGCCGGTGCAGGCGTCCCGAGGCGATGGCATAGGCGAGCAGCACCCAGATCGCGAGGTGGCCGAGCCGGCGCACATCCTCGTGGATCCCGTTCAGCTGCGAGCTGATCGCGAGCCACACCGGGACCATGGTCATGGGGACGACGAGCTGCATGACCAGCCCGACGCGGCGAGGCGCCCGCGTCACGGAGGCAATGAGAATGAGCCCGATCGCGGTGAGCTCCTCGACGGGGAGGTTGTGAACTCCCAGTCCGACGAAGGGCAGCAGCGCGGCGAGGGCGAGCTGCGGGACCCGCGTCGACGCGTCGCGCTCGGGGTCCTGCTCGACAAGGCCCGTCCATGCGGGGTTGAGGTAGCGGGAGCTCACGAGACTGCCTCTGCATAGGCATGCGCGATGCGCGCCGTCATGTCCGCCACCGTAGGCCATGACGACGGCAGCGTGGGGCGCGCCGCGGGGTCCATCGCCTGCCGAACCATGGCCGCGGCCACGCCGGCTGGGTCTGAGGGGTCGGCCAGGGCGGTGGTCGGAAGCATCTCCAGGTTGCCTCCGACCGGCGATGCAACGACGCCCAGCCCGTGCTCCATCGCGTCGAGCAGGCTGTAGGAGCAGTTCTCGAAGACGCTGAGCTGGACGAGGACGTCGTGGCGCCGCAGCGCCGCCGCCGCGTCGACGAACCCCGGCATGGTCACGGCAGCTGCCAGGTCGTGGGCCGCGACGGCCGACCTGACGGCCCCGGCTGCCGGGCCGTCCCCGGCGATCGTCAGACGAGCCTCGGGGTGCTCGCCATGGACAAGCGCGAACGCCGCGACGAGGTCGGGCAGCCGCTTCTCCGGCGCGAGACGGGCCAGGGAGAGGAACCGCCAGCCGGGGCCGCCACTCGCATGCCCGGCTCGGTCGACCCCGTTGGGAATGACCGTGACCGGCCGGGTCACGTGCCACTTGCGCGCCATCGCGCGGCGCGTCGCCTCTGACACGGCGATGAGCCCGTGGAACCGGCGGATCCGCGCCGTATGCCCGAGCGCCGCGACCCGCGAACGCCACATCGTCCCGTGGTAGACGAGGTCGTCGTCGGCGATGCCGTGCTCCGTGCTCAACCGCCTCGCCCCGGCTCCGCCCACCGCGACGAGGAGGTCGGCATACGACAGGTGGGAGTGGACCACCACGGGGCGCAACGTCTTCACCGTGTGGCGCACCTCGGCGACCCCGGCCCGTATGCCACTCGCCGGGTCGACGGGCCCCTTCAGGACCGGTCGCCCCATCGCCTCCAGCGCGTCGGCGACCGGTCCCGGCGGGCACAGGACGACAAGGCGCCACCCCGGGATGCCCACGCGCGCGACGTCGAGGACGTGCCGGCCGACACCCCCGACGTCGGCGACAGGGATGACCCACAAGGCGATGGGGTCGATGGTCATCGGGCGGCTCAGAACCACCGCTCGAGCCGCTCGAGGGCGGTCCAGAAGCCCTCGCCGTTGTTGACGTGGCCCTGCCAGATCTCGGGGATGAACGACGCGTTCGGGGCGAGCCGGTCGAGCTGCCGCGCGAGCATGGCCCAGTCGATCTCGCCGTCCCCGACCTGCACGCCCTCGCCGTCGATCCCGACGGCGTCGACGAGGTGCAGGTGGTCCGTGTGCGGGGCGATGAGCTCGGTCATCTCGCTGAACGGCATACCGGAGAAGTTCGCCGAGAGCTTGCTGTGTGAGACGTCGAAGGTCAGGCGGCGCCCGTAGGTCGACGCGAAGGCCGCCGTGTCCTCGCCGCCGACGAAGAGGTTGCAGTAGAGCTGGCCGCCCATGTACCACGGGTAGGGCGGCAGGGTCTGGGCGCAGAGGCGGACCCCGTCGGTGTCGAGCCGCTCCCACGCGTCGTTGACGCGGGCGTACATCGGCTCGAGCTCGGCGCGGGGCACGTGGGCGTCCTTCGAGAAGCCCCCGAGGCTCGCGATGAGGACCGGGTCCTGCTCGCACGTGAACCACTGGCGCATCGTCCGAGTCGTGTCGATGACGCGCTGGAGCTCGCGGATCGACCGCGTCCAGTGCTCGTCGTCCTCCGAGGCGAGGTTGAGGAGGAAGTCGCCGGCGAAGAGGTCGGGGGAGTGGGTCGTGAACGCCATGGGTAGGCGCTCGTCGAGGAACCGCGCGGGGTCGAGGTCGAG
>JAJXUB010000178.1 GCA_021783215.1 Actinomycetes bacterium
TCGGCACGCGTCGCGAAGTCGATCCCGTAGAAGCACGGCCACCGCACGGGCGGAGACGAGATGCGGACGTGGACCTCCGCGGCGCCGGCCTCGCGGAGCATGCGGACCAGGGCCCGCTGCGTGTTGCCGCGGACGATTGAGTCGTCGACGACGACGAGCCGCCGCCCCCGGATGACCTCGCGCAGCGGGTTCAGCTTGAGCCGAATGCCGAGCTGCCGGATCGTCTGCGACGGCTGGATGAAGGTGCGTCCGACGTACGCGTTCTTGACGAGCCCCTGCCCATAGGGGATCCCCGACTCCTGGGCGTAGCCGATCGCCGCCGGCGTCCCCGACTCGGGCGTCGGGATGACCAGGTCGGCCTCGACGGGATGCTCGCGCGCGAGCGTGCGCCCCATCTCGACACGAGCCTCGTGGACCCCCCGGCCGGCGATCGTCGTGTCGGGGCGGGCGAGGTAGACGTACTCGAAGACGCATCCCTTGGGCACGGCGTCGGCGAACCGCACCGACCGCAGCCCGTCCTCGTCGATCGCGACGAGCTCCCCCGGCTCGACCTCCCGGATGAACGAGGCACCGACGATGTCAAGGCCGGCGGTCTCGGATGCGATGACCCAGCCGCGTTCGAGGCGGCCGATGACAAGCGGTCGTATGCCGTGCCGGTCGCGAGCGGCATACAGGGTGTGCTCGTCCATGAAGACGAAGCAGAAGGCGCCCTTCAGCAGGGGCAGGACCTCGAGGGCGCGGGCCTCGAGGGAGCGGTCCGGGTCGTCGGCGAGCAGCGCCGTGACGAGGGCCGTGTCCGTCGTGTTGCCATGGCCAAGCTCGCCGCGGTGGCCGCCGATGCCGTGCCCGGTCCGGTTCTCGACGAGGTCACGCAGGTCGGCCGAGTTGATGAGGTTGCCGTTGTGCGCGAGCGCGACGGTCCCGCCGTCGTGGCCGGCGAGCGTCGGCTGGGCGTTCTCCCACGTCGACCCGCCGGTCGTCGAGTAGCGGCAGTGACCGATGGCGAGATGCCCGCGGAGGGAGGCCAGCGATCGCTCGTCGAAGACCTGGGACACCAGGCCCATGTCCTTGTAGACGAGCAGCCGGTTGCCGTCCGACGCGGCGATGCCGGCCGACTCCTGCCCTCGGTGCTGCAAGGCATAGAGGCCGTAGTAGGTCAGCTTGGCGACGTCCTCACCCGGCGCCCAGACCCCGAAGACGCCGCACGCGTCCTGTGGGCCCTTCTCGCCGGGTAGGACGTCGTGGTTGAGAAGACCGTCGCCGCGCGCCACGTCGGTCAGTGTCCCACAGGGGGCTGACCGTCCCCTGGGCCTCGACCGAGCCACATGTCGACGATGACCGCGACGAGCGCGCCGGCCAGCGCCCCGAGGAAGCCCCCCATGAGGGCCAGGTAGCCGGGACCCGAGAGCGCGCCGTAGCCGGCCGCCGGTCCCGCCGCCGCGCCGAGCAGGAGTCCGGCGAGGACGCCGAGCACGGCGCCGGTAAGGATGAACCGGCCGAAGAGCGGCGTGCGGTGTGTCGACACGCCGAGCACGGTACCGTCCCGGAATCACAGGACCCCAACCCAGCCACCGAGCACAACGATGACATCACCTCCCGAGCCGCCTCCGCACCGGTGGACGTATGCCACGGCCGGCGTCCTCGCGACCCTCGCCGGGGTGGGTGTCGGGCATGCCGTCGCGGCCGTCGTCGACCCCGCGTCCTCGCCCGTCCCCGCCGTGGGCTCGGCCGTTGCGACGCTGACGCCGCGCCCCGTCAAGGACTGGGCGATCCGGACCCTGGGGACGGCTGACAAGCCGGTCCTCACAACGTCCGTCGTCCTCGTGACGCTCGCCGTCGCGGCGCTCGTCGGGCTGCTCGCCCGTGGCCGACGCGGCGTCGCCCTCGTCCTCCTCGTGCTCCTCGCGGCCATCCCCGGCATCGCCGCCCTGACCCGGTCCGGCGCCGGCGCCACGGCCGCGCTCCCGGGCCTCGCGACGATGGTGGCCGGTCTCGTCACGGCGAACGTCCTCTGGCGCCGCGCCGACGACGCGGCCGACGTCGACGGGATGCCGACCACCGCAGGAGCTCGCACGAGCCGGGTCGGGCGGCGGCGGTTCCTCACCGGCGCCGCGGGCGCCGGTGCGGTCGCCGCCGCGGGCGGCGCCCTCGGGCAGCTCTTCGGGGGGACGGGGACGTCGCCGTCGTCGGTCGTCCTGCCCCGGCCCTCCAGACCCGTGCCTGCCACCCCGGCCGGCCTCGAGCGCACCTACCCGGGCATCTCGCCCTTCGTCACCCCGCCGACCGACTTCTACCGGGTGGACACGGCGTTCACGGTCCCCCGCGTCGACCTGTCCTCCTGGCGGCTGACCGTCGACGGCGCCGTGGACCGCCCGCTGACCCTGACCTTCGGCGACCTGCTCGCCATGCCGCTCGTCGAGGCCGACATCACCCTGTGCTGCGTGTCCAACGAGGTCGGCGGGCCCTACGTCGGGTCCGGGCGATGGCTCGGCATCCGGACCCGAGACCTCCTCGCCCGGGCGGGCATCCGGCCGACGGCCCAGCAGATCCTCTCGACGTCGGTCGACGGGATGACGATCTCGACACCCGTGCAGGCGCTCACCGACGGGCGGGACGCCCTCGTCGCCGTCGGGCTGGACGGGGCTCCCCTGCCCGTCGAGCACGGGTTCCCGGTGCGTCTCGTCACGCCGGGCCTCTACGGGTTCGTCGGCGCGACGAAGTGGCTCACCCGCATGACGGCGACAACGTATGCCGGGCACGAGGCCTACTGGACGAAGGAGGGGTGGGCGACGGACGCACCGGTGCTCACCCAGAGCCGGATCGACACACCGGTCGCGGGTGCGTCGTTGCGCGCCGGACGCGTCGTCATCGGGGGGGTCGCGTGGGCACAGCACCGTGGCATACGGGGCGTCGAGGTCCGGATCGACGACGGCCCGTGGCGGGCGGCGGTCCTCGGCCCGGACGCAGGGATCGACTACTGGCGCCAGTGGTACTCGCCCTGGGACGCGACCCACGGGCCCCACACGGTGAC
>JAJXUB010000179.1 GCA_021783215.1 Actinomycetes bacterium
CAAAGTGGTATCAGATCACGCCGCGGGCACTGAGTATGACCGAGCGCCCAGGGGCCAAGACGGAAGCGACGTCCGCCGACGCGAGGTAGCTCCGATTGAGGACGTTGCGTCCATAAAGCTGAAGCTGGAGCGCCTCCGTGAGGCGGTAGCCGAGACCGGCGTCCAGAGTCGCGTACCCCGGTACCACCTGCTCTGTCGGTCCCGGACGGCGGTCGCGGACGTAGGCAGCCAGGCGGCCGAGCCACCACCAGCGGCCGCCGGTCTCCCGGCGGACGACCAGGAAGCCGCCGCGGGATGGCACGCCGTCGGTCGGCGTTCCGTCATCGAGGACCTTTCCCTGCTCGGCCTGCAGACCGATCTGGAGCAACGTGTCGCCTCCGACCTCGACGGTGCCCTCGAGCTCGACACCCTCCAGTTGCGCCTCCCCTCGATTGCGGAAGAAGTAGTTGTTGCCGGTCCTGTATCGTTCGATGAGGTCATGGATGCGGTACTGGTAACCGTAGAGCGCCGCACGGTATGGTCCGCTGGCCCAGCGCAACGCGCCGTCGAATTGGCGGCTCGTCTCGGCGTTGAGGTCGGGGTTGCCGGTGATGAAGCCTCGGCCCGAGATTCCCCGGTAGTAGCGGTCCGAGAGGAGAGCGTCGCGGAACCCGCGGGCGGCCTGAAGCGAGAGCTCGAGGCCGGTCGCCAGCGGTACGCCGACGGCCACGAACCCGGAGAGCGCGGCGTTCGACGAGCCCCGGTCCCCGAAGTAGCCCGCGCGGTTGGTGGTCCTGACGCGATCGCCGCGCACGCCGGCCGACAGGCCGACTCGCCCAACGCTCCCACTCGCGGCGACGAAGATGGCCACGTCGTCGCGGCGTGCAGACCGGACGGAGACCTCCCGCGTCGAGCCGGTTGTCAGACCGGAGAGGCCGTAGTTGGTCGTGGTATTGACGGCCGACAGGCCCAAGCGTCCATTGGCATCGATCCCGACGATCGCTCGTACGGCCCCGATGGACCGCTCCGCTTCCAACCGTAGGCCGTAGTCGGTGGCGTCGACGTCGGCGCTGGTGAGCTGTCGCGGAGTGGTCGCCGTGGGCAGGCGGTCGCGGTCCGTGAGCAGTTGGTAGGAATCCCACGTCACCGTGACGCCGACGCGCGACCATTGACCAGGCCCCGGTCGGTCGAGGTGGAGGGCGAACCGGTGCGAGTTCTCCTGCGGGTACGAGGCTCGAGTGATGCGCGAGTCGGTCGCCGCTTTCCCGATGTCGCGGCCCAGATCGGTGCGCCACAACAGCCGGAGGTTGCCGCCGAGGGCGGCGCGCTGGTACCCGAGACGCAGGCCCTGGAACTCGGCTGCGGAGTTGAAGACCGTTCCCCGAGGTGACGAGTAATCCTCGAACTTCCGGTAGGAGGCGGCGGCGAGCAGCCCACCTCCGAAGACGGGTGCGCCGATCTCCAGGTCGACCGCCCGTTCGCCCGTGCCGGTCGCCCCGACGGAAGTGTAACGAACGGCGAATGGGTCGCTGGGGCCGGGAATGCGGGTACGAGCGCGGATAACCCCTCCGAAGGCGTCGGAGCCGTACGCGACCGAGCCCGGCCCCCGTACGACCTCGACCTCGTCGATGCTGAAGGGATCAAGGAACGTGGCGGACGGACCCGCGCGGCGCTCGGCCGTCACGCGGCCGTCGTCGAGCAGGATCAGCGTGCGCCCGCTCGTCAGCCCTCGGATCGCCGGGACGGCATCGTGGCCACGCTCGAGTCCGCTCGCACCGGCGATGGTGTCCAGTGTGTCGGACAGGTGCTGCGGACCGCGCTGCTCGAGATCGGCCCGGCCGACCAGGGTGAACGCAGCGGCAGGCGGGAGCTCGAGGTCGGCCGGAGCGCTGGAGACGACGGTCACCGCGTCTGTGAAGACCGGACTGATTCGCAGCTCGATGGGGCCTGAGACAGGTACCGACTCGACCGGGATCGGCCGTAGGGCGATGCCGTCCGGCCGGCTCACGACCACGTCGAAGGGCACTGTCGGGTCAGGTGTCAGGGTGAAATGGCCGGCGGCGTCCGTGACCGAGGAACCCGGCCGGCCCAGGACCTGGATCCGAGCTCCCGCGACCGGCCTCCCGTCATGGTCGAGGAGGACACCTTCGAGTGCGCGGACGACCGTCGAGAAACTCAGACACGCCAAGATGAGAGCGATGATTCGGGTTTGCACTATTCCTCCCGGGTCAGGACCCCTCGCGTTGGGCAGGGACACAGAACGTCGGGAAGAGGTCTACTCTCGACGGGGAGTGGCCAGCGGCCGACCCCGACTCAGAGACCCAGCACGAGGCGCGCGACTCGACACTCTCGTCGTCGACGACGTCGGATGGGGCTGGTGAGTGATCAGCGATGATGCGCGGTGGGCCCGACCAAGCGCTGTCTGTGGCGTGAACGCCCTGGCGTGACGGTTTGCTACCCCGGTCGAGTGGTGGGTCAGCCCGATGGGCACGAAGGTCGTGCCCGATGTTTCCCAGCATCGGTCGGAATCGGAGTGAAGCGGCATCGCTGGGAGGTCCTCACTGGCAGCAATTGGAGGCTCGGCCGACCCGTCTGCCTCAACGCCCAGACTCTCGCTACCGACCCGCTGGAGAACGCGAGCGCGCCGCGTCGGCGGGTTTGGCGCCCCCCAGCGGGAGCGCAGGTAACCGGGGTCCAGATCCGAGGTCAAGTGGATCGGATTGATGCACGCAGGATGGGACGAGAGCCGGAGTTGCACCTCGCCCACCGTGGGGTGGAGCGCGCTCCGGGGCGCCTCCGCGGCTGGTTCCGGCACACGTACGGTAGCGCCCAACAGGCCGTCCTCAACGACTTCCAGGCCCTCGAACGACGTCAGCCCTGGTTTCGCGGCCGCGGCCGCGGTCGGCGCGGAGAGCAAGCCGCCGCCCAGAACCAGGGCGATAACTCCGATAAGCTTCATGAGATAGACCATCAGAGCGTTCCTCGAAGATGGCACAGCCTGGACACCATATCACGAGGGCGTACCGCGTTCCACTTGTGC
>JAJXUB010000049.1 GCA_021783215.1 Actinomycetes bacterium
GTGCCCCAGTAGGGCGCTCGCACGCTGGTCTCCCACGGGAGGGTGAAGAACCCGACCCGAACGGCGCCGTCACCGACGCCGACGACGACGATGTCGGAACGCGGATGCACCATCCGGGCGGACAACGCCGCCGTGGCCTGGACGCCGACGAAGTCGAAGACGGCGTCCGCCCCGCGGCCGTCGGTCGCCTCGCGCACCATCTCCGGCGCGGCCTCGTCGGAGATGAAGGCCTCGTCCGCGCCGACCTCCTTGGCGAAGGCGAGCTTGTCCTCCTCGACGTCCAGAGCGATGACACGGCAGGACGAGAGGGCCTTGAGGATCTGGATGCCCATGTGCCCGAGGCCGCCCGCGCCCACGACGACGGCGGTCGACCCCGGCGTGAGCTTCGGCAGGGTCGGCTTGATCGCGTGGTACGGCGTGAGCCCGGCGTCCGTCAACGGCACGGCGGCGACCGGGTCGAGGTCCCCGAGGGGCACGAGGTGCCTGGCGTTGTCGATGATCATGTACTCGGCCATGGACCCCGGCGCACCAAGGCCGGGCGGCAGGATCCGACGCGCCGTGGCGACCTCGCAGTACTGCTCCGCACCGGTCAGGCACGTGCGGCAGCGCCCACAGCCCCAGGGTCCGTAGACGGCGACGGCGTCGCCTTCGCAGACGCCGGTGACGCCAGCGCCGAGGCCGGCAACGACGCCGACGCCCTCGTGCCCCAGCGTGAGCGGGAGACCGTAGACGTAGGCTTCCTCCGGCAGGCCCATGACGAACGCATCCGAGTGGCATACGCCGGCTGCCGTGACCTTGAGGAGGACCTCGTCGGGCCCAGGTGCGGGTGTCGGGACCTCGACCACCTTAGGCGGTTGACCGATCGTCCGGTACTGAAGAGCCTTCATGACGCCTCCCTGCGCTGACGAGCCGGCTGCCACCGGCGCCGTGCACCATCCCCGTGCACCTTCACGCTATGCCCCCCCATCCCGTCGGTGGGGGGCCCCCACCGGATCCGGTTCCCGGCCCACGTGGGACGGTTCACGTCGCCTCAGGTGTCCTCCCGTGCGAGGTGATCCCTTCCCGCTGTGAAGCGGCCACCTCGGTACGCTCCCGGTGTGCAAGAGCCCGGTGACCTGTTCGCGGCGGCGGCGCAGGCGTCGTCCGCGGCCGGTGAGGCTCGTCCCGCCGACGTCCCGCCGCTCGCCGTCCGGATGCGGCCGCGGACCCTCGAGGAGGTCCTCGGCCAGGACGACGTCCTGCGGCCCGGGAGCCCGCTGCGGCGGCTCATCGAGGGTGCCGGCGGCACCGCCGGACCACTGTCGGCCATCGTGTGGGGTCCACCGGGCACCGGCAAGACGACGCTCGCCCATCTGGTCGCGGCCGCCGCCGGGCGCGACTTCGTCGAGCTGTCCGCCGTCACGGCGGGAGTCAAGGACGTCCGGACCGTCATCGACGCGGCGAACCGTGCCCGGGACCTCTACGGCCGCCAGACCGTCCTCTTCCTCGACGAGATCCACCGCTTCACGAAGGCGCAGCAGGACGCCCTTCTCCCGGCCGTCGAGAACCGGCTGGTCATCCTCGTCGCCGCGACCACCGAGAACCCGTCGTTCTCCGTCATTGCGCCCCTGCTGTCTCGGTCCATGCTCGTCACCCTGCAGCCGGTCCCCGACGAGGACGTCGCCGCACTCATCGCCTCCGCCGTCACCGACGCGCGCGGCCTGGACGGTGCGTACACCGTCGACGCAGACGCGACGGCATATCTCGTCCGGCTCGCCGGCGGCGACGCGCGCCGGGCTCTGACATCGCTCGAAGCCGCAGCCGGTGTGGCCGAGGACGCGCTGACCCTCGGTGAGGACCGCGCCGACAAGCTCCCCATCACGCTCGAGCACGTCGAGCAGGCCGTGGCCCATGCCGCCGTCCGTTATGACCGCGCCGGCGACCAGCACTACGACGTCGCGTCGGCCCTCATCAAGTCGATGCGCGGCAGCGACGTCGACGCTGCCCTGCACTATCTCGCCCGCATGCTCGAGGCCGGGGAGGACCCGCGGTTCGTCGCCCGCCGCATCGTCATCGCCGCCTCCGAGGACGTCGGCATGGCCGACCCGACCGCCCTCCAGACGGCCGTCGCGGCCCTGCATGCCGTTGCTCAGATCGGGATGCCGGAGGCGCGGATCATCCTGGCCCAGGCGGTCGTCCACACCGCCCTCGCGCCGAAGTCGAACGCGGCCTATGCGGGGATCGGTGCGGCGATCGCCGACGTGCGCGCCGGACGCGGCGGCCCCGTCCCCGTGCACCTGAGAGGGAGCGGCTATGCCGGTGCCGAGCGGATCGGGTCGGGTGTCGGCTACGTGTACGCCCACGACGAGCCCGACGCCGTCGCACGTCAGCAGTACCTCCCCGACGACCTCCAGGGCGACACCGACTACTACCGGCCGACAGACCGCGGCTTCGAGGCGCGGCTCCAGGAGCGCTGGAGATGGCTGCGGGAGCGTCTCGGACGCGGGCTAGACTCGACGCCATGACGGGTCGTGGTCGGCGGCAAGCTACCTCGGGGCGCTGACGCCCCGGCCTTTGCCTGCCACCCGCAGACCCCCCGTACGATCGTCCCTGACCCGCGCGAGCCCCCGGCCGCCGCTCGGACGGCACGGCACACGACGAAGGACACCCGAGAACCCATGGAAACCGCTGAGATCCGCCGCCGCTGGCTCGCCTTCTTCGAACGCCGGGGGCATGCCGTCGTCCCGTCGGCGTCCCTCATTCTCGACGACCCGAACCTCCTCTTCGTCAACGCCGGGATGGTCCCGTTCAAGCCGTACTTCCTCGGGCAGCAGACCCCGCCGTGGGACCGGGCGACGAGCGTCCAGAAGTGCGTCCGCACCCAGGACATCGAGGAGGTCGGCAAGACCTCCCGGCACGGGACCTTCTTCCAGATGAACGGCAACTTCTCCTTCGGCGACTACTTCAAGGACGGCGCCATCTCCCTGGCCTGGGAGCTGCTCACGACGAGCCAGGCCGACGGCGGCTACGGCCTCGACGGCGAGCGGCTGTGGGCCACCGTCTACGACGACGACGACGAGGCCGTCGAGATCTGGGTGGCGCGCACCGGCATACCGAAGGAGCGGATCGTCCGGCGCGGCAAGGCCGACAACTACTGGTCCATGGGCGTGCCCGGCCCGTCCGGACCGTGCAGCGAGATCTACTACGACCGCGGCCCGGACTACGGGCCCGAGGGCGGCCCGGCCGTCGACGAGGACCGCTACATGGAGGTCTGGAACCTCGTCTTCATGCAGGAGGAGCTCTCGACCTTCCGGTCCAAGCTCGACTTCGACATCGCCGGACCGTTGCCGCACAAGAACATCGACACGGGCATGGGCCTGGAGCGGATGGCGTGCGTCCTCCAGGGCGTCGACAACATGTACGAGACCGACGAGATCTACCCCGTCCTCGTCAAGGCCGCGGAGATGACGGGGAAGCGCTACGGCGTCCACTCTGCCCACGACGCCGCGCACTCGGACCCCGACGACGTCCGACTCCGGGTCGTCGCCGACCACGTCCGGACCTGCCTCATGCTCATCGGCGACGGCGTGACCCCGGGCAACGAGGGTCGTGGCTACGTCCTGCGCCGAATGCTTCGCCGCGTGATCCGTTCGATGCGTCTTCTCGGCTACGAGGACCCGTGCCTGCCCCAGCTCCTGCCCGTCTCCCTGGAGCGGATGAAGGCGTCCTACCCCGAGCTCGAGTCCGGTTTCGCGCGGATCAGCCAGATCGCGTATGCCGAGGAGGAGGCCTTCCGGCACACCCTCGCCGCCGGGACGACGATGCTCGACGCGGTCGTCGCGCGGACGAAGGCGGGGGGCGGCACGACCCTGACCGGGGACGAGGCGTTCCGACTCCACGACACGTACGGCTTCCCCGTCGACCTCACCCTGGAGATGGCCGCCGAGCAGGGCCTCGCCGTCGACCGCGAGGGGTTCACCCGCCTCATGGACGAGCAGCGGCAGCGGGCCAAGGCGGACGCGAGGTCGAAGAAGACCGGCCACGGTGACACGACCGTCTATCGGGGCCTCGCCGACGGTCTCGGCCATGACGTCGAGTTCACCGGCTACTCCGAGGTGAGGAGCGAGGCGCGGGTCACCGGCCTCGTCCGGGACGGCGCCGTCGTCGCGTCCGTGCAGGCGGGTGACAAGGTCGAGGTCGTCCTCGACCGGACCCCGTTCTACGCCGAGGGCGGAGGCCAGCTCGCCGACGGCGGTGTCATCCGGCTCGGCAACGGTGCCGTCGTCGAGGTCGAGGACGTCCAGAAGCCGATCGCCGGACTCGTCGTCCACCGCGCCCGGGTCGTCGCCGGCGAGGTCGGGACGGGCGAGCAGGCGTACGCCGAGGTCGACCTCGAGCGGCGGCGGTCCATCTCGCGCGCCCATACGGCGACGCACCTGGTCCACCAGGCGATCCGTGAGGCCCTGGGCGAGACGGCCACGCAGGCGGGCTCGGAGAACAGCCCCGGCCGGTTCCGGTTCGACTTCAACGCCGCCAGCGCCGTCCCCGGATCCGTGCTCACCGACGTCGAGGCGAAGGTCAATGCCGTCCTCCTCGACGACCTTCGGGTCCGGGCCGACATCATGACCCAGGCAGAGGCGCGCGACATCGGCGCCATGGCGCTCTTCGGCGAGAAGTACGGCGACGCGGTTCGTGTGGTGTCCGTCGGCGACTGGTCGAGGGAGCTGTGCGGCGGAACGCACGCGGAGCGGACGAGCCAGCTCGGCCTCGTCACCCTCCTCGGGGAGTCCTCGATCGGTGCGGGGGTACGCCGCGTCGAGGCCCTCGTCGGGACCGACGCGTACTCCTTCCTCGCCCGCGAGCGTGCCATCGTCGGCCAGCTGACGGAACTGGTCAAGGGGAGTCGGCCGGAGGAGCTGCCCGAGCGCGTCTCGGGCCTCATGGGCCGCCTCAAGGACGCCGAGCGGGAACTCGAGCGGATGCGCCAGGCGCAGGTCATGGCGTCCGTCAGCTCGCTCATTGAGCAGGTCCGCGACATCGACGGCATGCGGGTCCTCACCCACGACGCCGGCGACGTGAGCGCGGACGACACGCGGGCCATGGTCCTCGACCTACGGTCCCGGCTCGGTGAGGAGACCCCCGTCGTCGTCGCCGTCGCGAGCGCGCACGCGGGCCGACCGGTCGTCGTCGTCGCGACGAACGCGCCGGCGCGCCGGCGTGGTCTCAAGGCCGGCGAGCTCGTCCGGACCGCGGCCACGGTCCTCGGCGGCGGCGGCGGCGGCAAGGACGACCTCGCTCAGGGCGGCGGTCCGAACGCGTCCAGGGTCGCCGACGCGCTGGCGGCCCTCGACCAGCGGCTCCGCGGCTGACGACGGTGCGTCGCGGCATACGGCTGGGGGTCGACGTCGGGACCGTCCGGGTCGGTGTCGCCGTATGCGACCCCGACGGCATCCTCGCCACCCCCCTGGAGACCGTCGCCCGGTCCGCCGAGGCTGCGGCCGACCTCGACCGGATCGCCGCCCTCGTCGCCGGGCTCGCCGTCGTCGAGGTCGTCGTCGGGCTCCCGCGGGGCCTCGACGGCGGGGAGGGGCCCGCCGCGGCTGCCGTGCGTCAGTATGCTTCCGTCCTTGCGGAACGCGTCGCCCCCGTGCCCCTCCGTCTCGTCGACGAGCGGCTGACGACGGTCGACGCGCACCGCGCGCTCCGGGACAGTGGAGTGGCCGGCCGGAAGCATCGGCCCGTCGTCGACCAGGCGGCGGCGGTGCTCATTCTCCAGGCGGCGCTCGACACGGAACGGAGCACAGGGCGCCCACCGGGTCGCCCCGTAGCGAGGCGACGGCGCAAGCCACGGACCAAGGGCGGACCGGCGTGACCGAGACCCACCTCGAGGCGTCGATCTTCGGCGACGGCGAGCACGGCGGGAGGCCCCAGGGGCGCCGCCGCAACCGCCGGCCGCGGCGCGGCACCTTCCTGCGTCGCTGGCTCACGCTTCTCGTCGCCCTGGCCGTGGTCGGGGGTGGCGGCTACCTCGCCCTCCAGGTCGTCCGTCCGATCTACCGGGCCATGACCGCGCCGGGCGACTACCCGGGACCGGGCAGCGGTGAGGTGTCCGTCGTCATCCAGCCGGGCGACCCCGGCCGGGTCATCGCCCAGAGGCTCCTCGCGGCTGGCGTCGTCAAGACGACCGGAGCCTTCCTCGACGCCGAGGCCGCAGACCCCGCCGCGGCGAGCTCGATCCAGCCCGGCTCCTACCGCCTGAAGGAGCACATGAGCGGCGCCGAGGCCCTCAAGGCGCTGGCCAGTGGGGCCAACCGCACCGCAGCGGCCGGGGTGACGATCCGCGAAGGGCTGTGGGCCAGCGAGATCTACCCAATACTGGCCAAGCACACGGGTGTGCCCGTCGGTGACTATCTTGCCGCCTCGCAGAACCCCAGCGCGATCGGCCTCCCCGTGCAGGCAAAGGGCAACGTGGAGGGCTGGCTGTTCCCGGCGACGTACCAGTTCGACAAGACCCAGACCGCCGCGGCTCAGCTGTCGGCAATGGTGCGCCTCACGGTCCAGACCCTCCAGCGGGCCGGAATCCCACCGGCGCAGTGGGAACGCACCCTCATCATCGGATCCATCGTCGAGGCGGAGGCCCGGCAGGCTGCGGACCGGCCCAAGGTCGCCCGGGTCATCGTCAACCGCCTCAGCAGGTCCGGCCCACCGCCGTACGGCTGGCTCCAGCTCGACTCGACGGTCAGCTACGGCATCAAGAAGCGCGCCGTGACGACGACGGCCGCCGAGCGCGCCGACGACAACCCGTGGAACACGTACAAGCACCCGGGGCTTCCCGTCGGTCCGATCGACAACCCCGGCGCCGCCTCGATCCAGGCCGCCGCGGCGCCCGCCGCGGGACCGTGGCTGTTCTTCGTCACCGTGAACCCGGTGACGGGCGAGACGAAGTTCGCCGTGACGCAGGCCGAGCACGACCGGTACGACGCGCAGTTCCAGGCCTGGTGCACGGCGCACCCGGGGACGTGCTGAAGGCCGCGGTCCTCGGCTCGCCGGTCGCCCACTCGTTGAGCCCGGCGCTCCACACGGCAGCCTTCCGGGCCCTCGGGCTCAGCGAGTGGTCGTACGCCGCCTGCGACGTCGGGGCGGAGGAGCTGCCCCGGTTCGTCGACCGGCTGGACGCGGACTGGCGCGGCCTCTCCCTGACGATGCCGCTGAAGGAGGCCGCACTCGGCGTCGCCACCACGGTGTCCGGCCTCGCCCGTGAGGCCGGGGCGGCCAACACGCTGGTCCGACGGACGGACGGCGGCTGGGCCGCCGAGAACACCGACGTCGACGGGATCGTCGAGGCCCTTCGCCCCGGGCTTCCCCCGAGTGCCCGCCACGGCGTCGTCCTGGGCAGCGGCGCGACAGCCCGGTCGGCGATCCTCGCACTCCGCCGGCTCGACGTGACCCGGACCGTCGTTGCCGCGCGGTCGCCGGAGCGCGCGGCGGCTGCCCTCGACCGGTTTGCCATGTCGGGTGTGCAGGTCGTCCCGCTCCCGGCGTGGGGGACGGCCCTCGCCGACGTCGTCGTGTCCACCCTTCCCCCGGAAGCGGCCGGCGCCGCGCTACCGGGCCTGGCCGTCACCGGCGGGGCGCTCCTGCTCGACGTCGTCTATGACGGCTGGCCCACCCCGTTGGCGCGGGCGGCGCACGAGCGGGGCATCCGGACCGTCAGCGGGCTCGACATGCTCGTCCACCAGGCGGCCCGGCAGTTCCGTCTCTTCACCGGACACGTGGCACCGCTCGCCGCGATGTTCGCCGCGGCGCGGCGATGATGGTCGCCGCGCTCGCAGGTGCGGGTGCCGTCCTCGGCTGGGTGACGGCGCGCCTGCTCGCCGGGTTCGGCTACCGGCTCGACGAGGACGACCCGCGAGGCGTCCCCGGGGCGCCCTGGTGGCCGGTCATCGCTCTGGGGCTCGCCTGGGGTGTCCTCGCGTGGCGGGTCGGGGCGTACGGGCGGTGGTCGGCGCTGCCGGCCACGCTCCTGTTCGCCTGGCTGGCCGTCCCTCTGACCTGGGTCGACCTCGACGTCCACCGGTTGCCGGACGGGCTCGTCCTCCCCGGCTACCCCGCCCTCGCGGTCCTCCTGCTGCTCGCGACCCTCGGCGCGCAGGGCGGTCACTGGCGCGGCGCCGTGGCCGGCGGCCTCGGTCTGGGAATGCTGTTCGTCATCCTCGCCGTCCTGCCCGGCGGCGGCATGGGCGCCGGGGACGTCAAGCTGGCGGGGCTCGCCGGCCTCCTGCTCGGCTGGTTCGGCGGCGCGGCGCTTCTCACCGGCGTCACGGCGACCTTCCTCATTGGGGGCCTCCTCGGCGGCGTCATCCTCCTGCGTGGGGGATCCCGCCGCACGCGGTTCGCCTTCGGACCGGCCCTGTGCCTCGGCACGCTCGTCGGAGTCGCCTTCGGCGCCGCGCTCGTCGGTTAGGTGCCGGCCATGGAGCTGTTCGACGATGTCGTCACCGTCTACCGGGACGTCGCGGCCTTCGCCCTGGAGTCGCCACCTTCGCCGCGTGGTCGCAGGGCGTCGTCGGCGACCTCGAGGTCCAGGAATGGCTCGCCGCCCTGCCGGCCGTCACACGGCAGCCGAAGCTCGTCTTCGCGGCGGCCCGGTGGCACGGCGTCCGCGCCCCGGGTCCCCAACGAGGGGTAGCACGTCCTGCCGTCCGTCACCGCCACCGGGCCGGAGATCCCGGACGGGCAGGTGACCTGCGTCGAGGGTCTCGACGGGTCGTGCGTCGCGTGGACCCACGGGCACGGCCGGTCCATGCGCTGGTTCGGCACCGGATGACGAACGGCCGGGCCGGGTCCCGCGCCCGCGTGGGAGGATCGGCCCATGTTGCGGTGGCTGACGGCGGGTGAGTCGCATGGGCCGGCCCTCGTGGCGACCCTCGAAGGCCTGCCGGCCGGGGTCCGCGTGACGACGGCCGACGTCGCGGGCGCCCTCGCGCGGCGACGGCTCGGGTACGGTCGCGGCGCCCGCATGGCCTTCGAGCAGGATGAGGTCAGCTTCCTCGGCGGGGTCCGCCACGGGCGCACACTCGGCTCGCCCGTCGCGGTACTCATCGGCAACAGCGAATGGCCCAAATGGCGCGTCGTCATGTCACCCGACCCCGTGCCCGACGAGTCGTATGCCGCCGCCTCCGACGTCGGCGCGCCCCAGGAGGTCGGGCGAAACCGACCCCTGACGCGGCCCCGACCGGGGCACGCCGACCTTGCCGGGATGCAGAAGTACGGCTTCGACGACGCACGCCCGGTCCTCGAGCGCGCGTCGGCCCGCGAGACGGCGGCGAGGGTCGCCCTTGGTGAGGTGGCCGCTCGGTTCCTCGAGCAGGCCTACGAGATCCGTCTCGTGTCCCACACCGTCGCGATCGGCACGGCCGCCGTGGCCGAGGGGGTCACCCCACCGGGGCCGACCGACGTCGCGGCCCTGGACGCGAGCCCCGTCCGGTGCCTCGACGCGTCCGCGTCGGCCGCGATGGTCGCCGAGATCGAGGCGGCCAGGAGCGACGGCGACACCCTCGGCGGCGTCGTCGAGGTCGTCGCCACGGGCCTGCCGCCGGGCCTCGGCTCGCACGTCCACTGGGACCGGCGGCTCGACGGACGGCTCGCCGGCGCCCTCATGAGCATCCAGGCCATCAAAGGAGTCGAGGTCGGCGACGGTTTCCGCTCGGCGGCGCGGCGCGGATCGGCCGCGCACGACGAGATGGACCGCGACCCCGGTCACGTCATCCACCGGCGGACCAACCGCGCCGGAGGAACCGAGGGCGGCATGTCCGTCGGGGGGATGCTGCGAGTCCGGGCCGCGATGAAGCCGATCTCGACGGTGCCGCGCCCGCTCGACACCGTCGACGTCGCGTCGATGGAGCCGGCGCAGGCGATCCATCAGCGGTCCGACGTCTGCGCCGTCCCAGCGGCGGGCGTCGTCGCCGAGGCCATGGTGGCCCTCGTCCTCGCCGAGGCCTGCCTGGAGAAGTTCGGCGGCGACTCGGTCGCCGAGACCTCCCGGAACCATGCGTCCTACCTCGCGGCCGTGCCCCGCGGGATGCGCTCGTGGTGAGACCTGTCGCCGTCCTCATCGGCCCCCCCGGCGCCGGGAAGAGCACGGTCGGCCGTGCGCTGGCCAAGCGGCTCGGGACGAGCTTCCGGGACACCGACGAGGTCGTCGAGGACACCGAGGGTCGCGCCATCGCCGACATCTTCGTCGAGGAGGGCGAGGGCCGCTTCCGCGACCTCGAGCGGGCCGCCGTGGCGCGCGCGCTCGCCGAGGAGCCCGGTGTCGTCGCGGTCGGCGGTGGAGCGCCGATGGACGAGCGGACGGCCAGCGCCCTCACAGGTCACACCGTCGTCCTCCTCGAGGTCGGCATCGCCGACGCGGCGAGGCGCGTGGGCTTCGACCGCAGCCGTCCCTTGCTGGCCATCAACCCGCGGGCGAGCTGGGTGGCTCTCCTCGCCCAGCGCCGGCCGACCTACGAGCGACTCGCCGTGCACATCGTGAGCACGGTTCGGCGGACCCCGGAGGATGTCGCCGAAGAGATCGCCGGGCTCCTGGCCGGGGGCGAGAATGGCGACTGAGCTTGCCCGGATCGGCGTGGGGGACGAGCATGACGTGCTCGTCGGCCGAGGCATCCTCGACGAGGTGGCACACATGGTCCCGGCCGGCGCCGAACGGGCGCTCGTCGTCTCCTCCGGCACCGTCCCTCGCGTCGTCGACCGGGTCGTCTCCGCGCTGAGCCAGCGGCACATCGACGTCCTGCCGGTCACCATCCCGGATGCCGAGGCGGCCAAGACGGCCGAGGTCGCCTCGGGGCTGTGGTCGCGCCTGGGTGACGCCGGGTTCACCCGGACGGACGCCGTGGTCGGTGTCGGCGGAGGGGCGGTCACCGACCTCGCCGGCTTCGTCGCCGCGACGTGGTTGCGCGGCGTGTCCGTCACCCACGTCCCGACGACCCTGCTCGCCATGGTGGACGCCGCTGTCGGCGGCAAGAGCGGCATCAACACCGCCGAGGGGAAGAACCTCGTCGGCGCCTTCCACCCGCCCGCTGGAGTCGTGTGCGACCTCGACGTCCTGGCGACGCTGCCACGGGCCGACTACGTCGCCGGACTCGCCGAGGTCATCAAGGCGGGGTTCATCGTCGACCCGGTCATCCTCGACCTCGTCGAGGCCGACCCGGGCGCCGCCGCGCGGTGGGACGGCCCGGCGACCGTCGAGCTCGTCGTCCGGGCGATCACCGTCAAGGCCGACGTCGTCGCCGAGGACCTTCGGGAGTCCTACCTGCGGGAGATCCTCAACTACGGGCACACCTTCGGCCACGCCGTCGAACAGGTCGAGGTCTTCCGCCGGCGCCATGGGGAGGCCGTCTCCATCGGGATGGTCTTCGCCGCCGAGCTCGCCGGTGCCGCAGGCATGCTGGCCCGGGACGTCGTCGACCGGCACCGACGCGTCCTCGGCATGGTCGGGCTGCCGACGGCGTACGCGAACGGCGACTGGCCGGCCCTCCACGCGGCGATGGCCCGGGACAAGAAGACCCGGGGCTCGCGGCTGCGCTTCGTCGTCCTCGAGGCCGTCGCCCGGCCCGTGCGCCTCGAGGACCCGCAGCCCGAGCTCCTCGAGGCGGCCTTCCGCGCCGTCAGCCGACCCGGCTGAGCAGGTCGAGGACGCGCCCGACCAGCCGGTCGGTCTGGACGGCGTCGTACTCGGGGGTGCTGTTGTCCATGAAGAGATGTGCCGAGCCGTCGTAGAGGAACAGCTGCGAGCCCGCCACCGACGCGGCGAGCATCTGGGCTGCCTCGGCATCCTCCTGCCACCACGGGTCGTCCCGCGCGCCGTGGATCTGCAGGGCGGTCCCCTCGGGCCAGGTCGCGTCCCACCACCCCGGGTCACCGGCACCGGCGACCTGCACGACGGCACGGGCGGCGGGGCGGTCGATGGCAGCCTTGGTCGCCGGGCCGATCCCCAAGGAGATTCCCATGAGGACGGAGTCGGCCGGCAGCCGCGCGGCGGCGGCGACGCCCGCGTCGATGAGGGCCTGCATGCCGACCGACCGGGCATAGGCGACGCCCTCCTCGAGGACCGGGAACGTCCGTCCCCCGTAGAGGTCCGGCGTGTGCACGGCGTGTCCAACGGCGCGGAACCGGTCGGCCAGGGCCGTCACGCCGGGGGTCAGCCCCAGGGCGTGGTGGAACAGGACGATCTCGCTCATGTGACCAGACTGCCACCGCCGGGGGCCGAGCCGGAAGGTCGGCGCGGTTCGGGGCGTCCGGGCTCTGCTCGTCGGGGCGATAGACTCGACAACCGCCCTGCCGTTCGTGGCGTGCTGGTCACGCCTCGCCGAACCGATGCGCCAACGGCATACGGGTGGCCAGATCTCGACGGAAAGCGAAGGCAACGCGTGGCAACGACGAACGAGCTGAAGAACGGACTCGTCCTGTCCATCGACAACCAGCTGTGGACGGTCGTGGAGTTCCAGCACGTCAAGCCCGGGAAGGGTCCGGCCTTCGTCCGCACGAAGCTGAAGAACGTCCTCTCCGGCAAGGTCGTCGACCGGACGTTCAACGCCGGGGTCAAGGTGGAGACGGCCAACGTCGACAAGCGGACGATGCAGTACCTCTACAACGACGGCACGGACTTCATCTTCATGGACCCCGACACGTACGACCAGATCCACGTCTCCGCCGAGACCGTCGGCGACTCGGCGAGGTACATGCTGGAGAACCAGGACGCCATCGTGGCCCGGCACGACGGCGAGGTCCTCTTCGTCGAGCTTCCCGCCGCCGTCGTCCTCGAGATCACCTACACCGAGCCGGGCCTTCAGGGTGACCGCTCGACCGGTGGGACGAAGCCGGCGACCCTCGAGACGGGTGCGGAGATCCAGGTCCCCCTCTTCGTCAACCAGGGGGAGAAGGTCAAGGTCGACACCCGGGACGGTTCCTACCTCGGCCGGGTGAGCTGAGCTGGCCGCACGGAGCAAGGCCCGCAAGCGCGCTCTCGACCTGCTCTTCGAGGCGGAGGCGCGGGGGATCAATGTCGGTGACCTCCTCCGCGCACGGGTCGCCGAGCCGGTCACCGAGGCGCCCCTTCCGCAGTACACCGTCGACCTCGTCGAGGGCGCGCTCGGGCACTGGGCGGAGATCGACGACCTCCTGACGACGTACTCCCAGGGCTGGACCCTCGCCCGTATGCCGGCCGTCGACCGGGCCGTCCTCCGGCTCGGGGCCTACGAGGTCGTCTATGCGAGCGATGTCCCGGACGCCGTCGCCATCAGCGAGTGGGTTGCGCTGGCCACGGACCTGTCGACCGACGAGTCGCCGAAGTTCGTCAACGGTCTGCTCGCCCGGCTCGCGGAGGTACGCCCGACGCTCGCGTGACCGTCAGGCGCGACACGCCCGGGCCCTTACGGGGGTTTCGTCGATACTCGGGCTACCATCGATTGTCTTCTGTGTGCCATCCTGGGCGACGTCA
>JAJXUB010000180.1:0-1454 GCA_021783215.1 Actinomycetes bacterium
GGTGGCGACGACGACGTCGTGGACGCCGAGGTCGTCGAGGACGAGGACGCCAAGTGACCGACGAGACCCGTCGCGAGGAGGAGGCGTATGCCGGTGACCAGCCGGCATACGCCTCACCCCCGGGTGACCAGGAGACAGAGGTGACGGGCACGGACGCGCAGGAGTCGCCGGACGAGGCCGTCAACACCGAGGCCGTCAACGACACCCCGGCCACCCCTGGCGCCGACGCGACGACCGGCGACGCCGCGGTGCATCCGGACACCGCGCTAGCGGCCGAGCGGCTCGAGGACCTTCAGCGGCTTCAGGCCGAGTACGTCAACTACAAGCGGCGCGTCGACCGGGACCGGTCGCTCCAACAGGAGCGTGCGGTCCACTCCGTCCTCGAGGCGCTCATGCCCGTGCTCGACGACATCCATGCGGCCCGGGCCCACGGCGACCTCGTCGACGGCCCGTTCGCGTCCATCGCCGAGAAGCTCGACGCCATCCTCGCGAAGTTCGGCTTCGCGTCGTTCGGTGAGGTCGGCGAGGCGTTCGACCCGGCACATCACGAGGCGCTCATGCACGCCGAGTGGGACGCCGAAAACCCTGACCTTCCGGCCGATGCGGCGTCGACGACGGTCGTCACCGTGCTCCAGCCCGGCTACCGCGCCGGCGAGCGCGTCCTGCGCCCCGCCCGTGTCGCGGTGGCGGATCCTGGTCCCAAGCGACCGTAGCGACCGTGGTCCTGCAGCTCCTGAGAGGAGGGCGTTGAGATGGCGAGCCAGGACTGGTTCGAGAAGGACTTCTACGCGATCCTCGGCGTCCCCCAGGACGTCGAGGGGCCCGCGCTCAAGAAGGCCTATCGCAAGCTCGCCCGCAAGCTTCACCCCGACCAGAACGCCGGCGACCCCGCGGCGGAGCAGAGGTTCAAGGAGGTCGGCGAGGCGTATGCCGTCCTCTCCGACCCCGAGCAGCGCCGTGAGTACGACGCGGTCCGTCAGATGTCGCGCGGCGGCGCGCGGTTCACCGCCGGCGGTCCGGGTGGGCCCGGCGGCACCGGTGGGTTCGAGGACGTCTTCAGCGCCTTCGGTGGCCAGGGCGGCCACGTCCGCTTCTCCTCCGGTGGCAGCGGGTTCCGCGGTGGCGGTGGCGGGGGTGGCGGCGACATCAACGACCTCCTCGCTCAGATGTTCGGGGGGGGCGCAGGCGGGGGCTCGTTCGGGGACTACGACAGCTACGGCGGCTTCCGCGCGCCGAACGGGCCGCGCAAGGGCGCCGACGTCGAGGCGCGGACAAGCCTGAGCTTCCGCGATGCGGTCGAGGGCGCGACGGTCACGCTCCAGACCGCGCAGGGGAGCAAGATCACGACGCGGATCCCTCCGGGGGTCAAGGACGGCCAGAAGATCCGTCTCCGCGGCAAGGGTGGGCGCGGTGACCCCGGAGCCCCCGCCGGCGACCTCATCCTCACGGTCAGC
>JAJXUB010000180.1:1464-2944 GCA_021783215.1 Actinomycetes bacterium
GTCGGTGCCCACCCCGTCTTCGGGCGCGAGGGGGACGACCTCACCATCGACCTGCCCGTGACGTTCGCCGAGGCGACGCTCGGGGCGACGGTGTCCGTCCCCACCTTCCACGAGGACGGCGCCGTCAAGGTCAAGGTCCCGCCGGGCACACCGAGTGGGCGCGTCCTGCGCCTGAGAGGCCACGGGGTCCGGCACAAGAACGGCACCCACGGCGACCTCCTCGCGAAGGTCCAGGTCGTCGTTCCGACGACCCTGTCGGAGGAGGGACGGGCGGCCGTCGAGACGCTGCGCGACGTCCTCCATGCGGACCCCCGCGCCGACCTCGCGACGAAGGCGAGGGCGTGACATGAGCGTGCCGTCCTTCGGCCGACGCGCCGACCCGATCCGGGTCGACGACGACACCCCCGTCTTCGTCATCTCCGTCGCCGCCGGGCTCGCCGGTATGCATGCTCAGACGCTGCGCCAGTACGACCGGCTCGGGCTCGTCAGGCCGGTCCGCACCCAGGGCGGCGGGCGACGCTACTCCGCGCGTGACGTCGCGCTCCTTCGTGAGGTCCAGCGCCTCTCGCAGGAGGGCGTCTCGCTGCCCGGCATCGCCCGGATCCTTCAGCTTCAGGAGGAGGCGAACGCCCTGCGTGACCGCGTCGAGGAGCTGTCCGCGCTGGTCGCCCCGGGTGCACCGGGGGGGCCCCGGCATACGGGCCGGTTCTTCGCCGTCTCCTCCAGCGGCGACGCCGTCGTCCTCCGTCCGGGGCAGCGACCCCGGGGGAGCGAGCGGTCCCTCGTCCTCTGGAGCCCGACGCTTCCCTGAGGGTCCCCGGTCATCGCCGTTGGCCAGTTGCGACGTGTTTGCAATAGTGGGGGCGTGACGACGACGGATGCCGCGGCCGGGACCTTCCCGTCGCCGCCGGCGGGGAGCCGAACCGGTTTCGGGCCCAGCCAGTGGCGGCGCATCGGCGGGATGGCCCTTGTCGTCGTCGGCCTCCACGTCCTCGGGTTCGCTCTCCTGCTCGGGGTCGTCGCCCCCGCCCACTACCGCGTCGGCGGCCAGGTGTTCGGCGTCGGCCTCGGCATCACCGCCTATGTCCTCGGCATGAGGCATGCGTTCGACGCCGACCACATCGCCGCCATCGACAACACGACACGCAAGCTCATCACCGACGGCCAGCACCCCGTGAGCGTCGGCTTCTGGTTCAGCCTCGGCCACAGCACCGTCGTCTTCGGCATGTGCGCTCTCCTCGCCATGGGGATCCGCGCGCTCGTCGGGCAGGTGTCCGACAACAGCTCGACCCTGCATACCGTCACCGGGGTCATCGGGCCCGTCGTCAGCGGGGTCTTCCTCCTTCTCCTCGGCCTGCTCAACCTCGTCTCGCTCGTCGGCATCGTCCGGGTGTTCTTCCGGATGCGCCACGGGGACGTCGACGAGGCCGCGCTCGAGCACCACCTCGCCACCCGCGGTGGGATCAACCGGTTCCTCGGC
>JAJXUB010000181.1 GCA_021783215.1 Actinomycetes bacterium
CGAGGCTTCCGGCGGCTGTGCCCCGGCGATGCCCCCTCGCGTGAGGGAGAACGTGGCGAAGGCCCCCCGATGTATGAGATCGAGGGGCCTTCACTCCGACCCGACAACCCGGGGGCCGTCGAGCCGGTGCGACGGCGGCGAACCGCCGTCTGGCCGGTTCCTACCGGGCGAGCCGGCGGTGACCGATGGATGACCCGGACGAGCCGGACCATCCGAACCACCCCGCCGACGGTCACAAGGACCGGCCGGTGGCCACGACGACACGTGGACCCGGGTGCACTCGGCAAGCCGGGGCACTCCTGCAGCGGTGATCAAGGCTCACTGGTCTCAGAAGCCGCACGATGTCGCTCGCGGGCACGGACCGGGCAAGCCCGACCAGTGCCTCCCGCCCGGGCCGAGGCCTGGACGAGCCGGTGTTTCCGTTATCCGGTAACCCTGGCGCCTTTCGCGATCCAGGTCCGGTCTCCCGGCTCCGCATCCCTCAAGCGCGTAGTCAAGGTGTAGTCCTGATCCCGTTGCCGCGCAACACGTTTCGCCGAGAAATTCTTGTCCACCGGTTGCGCACATCGCTGTCCACAAGCCCCCTCGCTCAGAGCGTCACTTGTCCACACCCCTGTGCACGAAACTCGTGGACAGGGGTGTGGACGCCGCGTTCGGCATACGACGGCAACATCCGCCCACGCGCGGGCGGCCCGGTAGGCTTGCCTCCATGACGTCGACTCTTGCCCACCTCGCCGCCTTGGCCCCTTCGCAGGCCAAGCGGGCGCTGCCGATGAGTCCGATCCTCTACTTCCTCATCGCCTTCGCGCTCTTCGTGGTCCTGCTCGGCGTCACGTGGTCCTTCCGGGGCGCGGCGAACAAGGTCCGCGGCGGCGAGAACCGGCATCCGGGCGGCCACCACTGACCACGCGCCTGGGGGTCATGGGCGGCACGTTCGACCCCATCCACCACGGCCACCTTGTCGCAGCGAGCGAGGTGCAGTCCTCCTTCGCCCTCGACGAGGTCGTCTTCGTGCCGACCGGTGACCCGTGGCAGAAGGCCGGCGGACTGGTCAGCAAGGCCGAGGACCGCTATCTCATGACGGTCATCGCCACGGCGTCGAACCCGCGCTTCACCGTCAGCCGCGTCGACATCGACCGGCCGGGTCCGACGTACACGATCGACACCCTCCGCGACCTGCACACCCAGCGGCCGGACACGGAGCTGTTCTTCATCACCGGTGCGGACGCCCTCGCGGAGATCATCCACTGGAAGGACGCCGGCCGGCTGTGGGAGCTGGCGCACTTCATCGGCGTCACGCGTCCGGGCCACGTCCTCTCGGACAAGGGGCTGCCGGAGGACCATGTCACCCTCATGGAGGTCCCCGCCATGGCGATCAGCTCGACCGACTGCCGCGCCCGCGTCAAGTCCCACGAACCGGTCTGGTACCTCGTCCCCGACGGGGTCGTCCAGTACATCAACAAGTACGGCCTCTACGCCGTCTGAGGAGCCCTGTGCCCGCCACCGAACACGCCCTCGAGCTCGCCCGCCTAGCCGCGACCGCCGCGGAGAGCAAGCTCGCCGCCACGATCACGGGGCTCGACGTCAGCGACCACCTGCCGCTGACCGACGTCTTCGTCGTCGTGTCCGCCGCGACGGACCGGCAGGTCGGCGCCATCGTCGACGAGGTCGAGGACGTCCTGCGTGACCATGGGGTCAAGGCTCTGCGCCGGGAGGGAGAGCGCGAGGGACGCTGGGTCCTCATCGACTTCGGCGACATCGTCGTCCATGTCCAGCATGAGGACGAGCACAGGTTCTACGACCTCGAGCGGCTGTGGCGCGACTGCCCGCATCTGGACCTCGGCGCCCTCGGGACGGAGCAGCGCGAGGCTGCGGCCCACCGTTCGTCGCGCACGGAGTGACTCCTATGCCCTCCCGGTGGCGTCGCCTCGTCGTGCTGCGCCACGGCGAGACGACGCACAATGCGGAGGGCGTGTGGCAGGGGCAGCTCGACAGCCCCCTGTCGGCACACGGGCTCGAGCAGGCCAGGGCCGCCGCGCCGCTGCTGGCCGCGCTGGGCCCGGCCCGCGTCGTCAGCTCCGACCTGCAGCGGGCGTCCGAGACCGCGCGGGCCGTCGCCGAGGCGTGCGGTCTGCCGTATGCCACGGACGCCCGGTTGCGCGAGATCCATGCCGGCGCGTGGCAGGGGCTGACCGGGGCGCAGGTCGCCGCGGGCTACCCCGACGACATGGAGCGCCTGCATCGGGGTGAGGACTTCCGTAGGGGCGTTCACGGTGAGAGCGTCGCCGACGTCGCGGCGAGGGCCGGCCTAGGGGCGCAGGCGTTCATCGGGCGGCTCGCGGCGGGGGAGTGCGGCGTCCTCGTCACGCACGGGGTCTCCGGCCGCTGCGTCGTCGCCGAGGTCACCGGCATCCCGCAGGACCTCGCGTGGCGGACCTTGACGACCCTCGGGAACTGCCACTGGGCACTCCTGAGCGAGGCGGCCCTCGGCTGGCGGATCGACGAGTGGAACGCCTCCGCGCGCGAGGTCGGGGACGTCCCGACCGACCTCGCCTGAGGCGGTCTCCGATTTGGACCGGGCCGGGGGGTGACAGGTAGACTTCCGCCGTCCTCACCGAGGATGACTCGGGGCTGTAGCGCAGTTGGTAGCGCACCTCCATGGCATGGAGGGGGTCAGGGGTTCGAATCCCCTCAGCTCCACCAGTGTCCCCCACGACGACGGCGCCCGGCCCGGGCGCCGTCGTCGTCTGTCGGTCCGGTCGCGTCGGTCGCCGCTCGCTAGCCTCGAGGCCATGCAGAGACGACACGGCTGGGTCGCCGTCGCCGCGACCATGGCCCTGGCGCTGCCCGCCCTCGCGGGGTGTTCGAGTGGCGACGGGGCCTACTGCGCGACGCTGAGGTCGTTGACGAACGCGC
>JAJXUB010000182.1 GCA_021783215.1 Actinomycetes bacterium
GTCCGCGTCGGCATCGGTCATTCGGGCATGCACGACGAGAAGACGGGTCGCGCTGCGTGCCCCGCCGGCACCACGCAGGACACGCGTGAAGTCGCCACTTGCGGTCATCCTGTGGCGCGCCGGCAGCACGAGGTTGGCAACCGGATCAGGCGGACAGCTCGGTGCGGCCCTTGCGACGGCGGGCGGAGAGGATGGCGCGGCCGGCGCGGGTGCGCATCCGGAGGCGGAAGCCGTGCGTCTTGGCCCGGCGACGGGTGTTCGGCTGGAAGGTGCGCTTGCTCATGACGGTCTCTCATCGCGCTCGTGAACCGGCGGCGGGAACGCCCCGACGGCCTGGTCCGTGGTGGGAAGCAGACGACAGGCTCGACCGCTTTCGGCAACTCGGGGACGAGGTGGCGCCCGGGCATGCGGAAAACGACCGAAACTGGCCTGCGGCAAGGGTAGACGGGGCCCCGGCATACGGTCAAACTCGCTGGCCCGGCTCGCTCGTCCACGACGGGGCCCGGGCTTGCCGCTCCTCCTCGACCTTGTTAGCGTCCTGTGTGCAGTCCTGCCGGCGTGTTGGGTTGACAAACAGCGAACGTTCCCACCGGCTGAGGTAGGCCTCATCTTGCTCCACACCATGTGGACAACCGTGTGGACGGCGCGACCCGTCCGGGAGTGGCTGGAGGGTCAGGATCACCGTGGCCGACTCGGACGTGGACTTCACACGGATCTGGCAGACAACCCTCGAGAGCCTCGACGCCGACGGGATCTCCATGTCCCAACGGGCCTTCCTCTCCCTAGCCCGCTTCCTCGGCCTCCTCGACGACACCGCCCTCATCGCCGTCCCGAACGACTACACGAAGGAGGTCGTCGAGACGCGGATCCGCCAGCACGTGACGACCGCCCTCTCGGCTCACCTCGGTCGCGACGTCCGCCTGGCCGTGACGGTCGATCCCAGCCTCACCGAACCGACACCGGCACCGTCGGTCGTCATCGACGATGTCGACGACGACGGGGAGGGCTCGTCGATGGCCGCCAACCCGTATGCGGCCCAGCGAGCCCCGTTGCAGACACCGACGAGGAACCGCTCCGCTCACCACGTGCCCGAGCTCGTCGAGGCGACCCGGCTCAACCCGAAGTACACGTTCGACACGTTCGTCATCGGCCAGTCCAACCGGTTCGCGCATGCGGCGGCCGTCGCCGTCGCCGAGGCGCCGGCGAAGGCCTACAACCCGCTCTTCGTCTACGGAGACTCGGGGCTCGGCAAGACCCACCTGCTCCACGCGATCGGCCACTACGCCCGCAACCTCTACCCGCACGTGCGGGTGCGGTACGTCAACTCCGAGGAGTTCACCAACGACTTCATCAACAGCATCCGCGACGACAAGGCGGCGAGCTTCCAGAGTCGCTATCGCGAGGTCGACGTCCTCCTCATCGACGACATCCAGTTCCTCCAGGGCAAGGTCCAGACCATGGAGGAGTTCTTCCACACGTTCAACACCCTGCACAACGCCAACAAGCAGGTCGTCATCACCAGCGATGTTCCGCCGAAGCTGCTCTCGGGTTTCGAGGAGCGTATGCGGAGCCGCTTCGAATGGGGGCTGCTCACCGACGTCCAGCCGCCCGACCTCGAGACGCGGATCGCCATCCTCCGCAAGAAGGCCATCCAGGAGCGGCTGTCGGTGCCCGACGACGTCCTCGAGTTCATCGCGAGCAGGATCTCGACGAACATCCGGGAGCTCGAGGGTGCGTTGATCCGCGTGACGGCGTTCGCAAGCCTCAACCGCCAGTCCGTCGACATGGGTCTCGCCGAGATCGTCCTGAAGGACCTCATGCCGAACGACGCCGGGCAGATCACGTCGGCGACGATCATGGCTCAGACGGCCGCGTACTACGGCCTGACCATGGAGGACCTGTGCAGCTCCTCGCGCTCCCGGGTGCTCGTCACGGGCCGTCAGATCGCCATGTACCTCTGCCGTGAGCTCACGGACATGTCGCTGCCGAAGATCGGCCAGGAGTTCGGCGGCCGCGACCACACGACCGTCATGCACGCCGACAAGAAGATCCGCCAGCTCATGGCCGAACGTCGGGCCATCTACAACCAGGTGACCGAGCTGACGAACCGGATCAAACAACAGCAACCACACTGAAAGCGTCCATCCCCAAAGTTGTCCACAGGTGTGGGAACTGACCTGCGGTGACGCCGGGGAGGCCTGTGGACAACGCGTCGTTCGCACTCCGCGGCACATTTTTCCACAGGTACTGTGGACGACTGTGGATAACCACCTGGTCGCGGTGGACCACGCCGAGGATGGCGGTGGACGCCGGGGGACGGGCCGAAACGGTCCACAGGCAAGCGTTCTCGTCCACGCCGTCGTCCTCAGGATGCCCACGTCGAGACCTGGCCCCCGACCTGCGTCGATGCCGGTTATCCACAGGATCCCCAACGCCGATGACGATGACGAGTCCTACCAGGGAAGATGGAGCGCCCCGAGCACGAGTGATCCGTCCCCCTGGACTACACGTTGGTCCCTCGAGGTACTAGGGTCGGTCCTCCCGAAGGTCGGACGGCCCCGGGAGGACCGGGTGTGCGCTCGCGTCAGCGGCGAGCCGATGCGCTCGCCGCGCCGGTGCTGCGAGCGGTGACGAAGGACGGTGCGACGTGAAGTTCCGTGTCGAGCGTGACGTGTTGGCCGATGCGGTCACCTGGGTGGCCCGCGGGCTGCCGTCGCGTCCACCCGTTCCGGTCCTCGCCGGGGTTCTCCTCGACGTGGCCGCCGAGGGGACGGTGACCTTGAGCGCGTTCGACTACGAGGTGTCGGCCCGGATGACGATCCCCGCGGACGTCAGCGAACCCGGCCAGGTGCTCGTCCTCGGCCGGCTGCTGGCCGACATCTCCCGGAACCTCCCCGACCGGCCGGTCGAGGTC
>JAJXUB010000183.1 GCA_021783215.1 Actinomycetes bacterium
ATCTCGGCGTCGACGAGCCGCTGGTCGCTCGCGTCGTAGCCGAGCAGCCGCGGGGCGATCTCCGACACGACCGCCTCGACGGCGTCCTCCACGCCCTTGCCGCCGTACCGGCCGTCGTCCCCGTCGCGGCGTTCGACCGCCTCGAAGGCCCCGGTGGAGGCGCCGGAGGGGACCGCGGCCCGGGCCGCGGTGCCGTCGTCGAGAAGGACCTCGACCTCGACGGTGGGGTTGCCGCGGGAGTCGAGAATCTCGCGAGCGGCGATGGCTTCGATGCTGGCCACGGATGGCTCCTCGGGTCGTGAGCGGGTGCCCTCCGAGGGTATCCCGCACGCGGTGGCATCCGCTGAACCAACCCGCGTATGCCACCGAGGGAGCGAGCCGAGAAGGTGTGTGCCTCGGCGGTCAGCCCGGTGCGGACGCGACGTAGGCCCGGGCGAGTGCGGCGCCGAGGCGGGCGTTGTTGCGGACGAGCGCGATGTTCGTCGCGAGCGACCGCCCGTCGGTGAGCTCGACGATCCGACCGAGGAGGTACGGCGTGATGTCCTTGCCCCGTATGCCATGGGCGTCGGCGTCCGCGAGCGCCCGGTCGATCGTGTCCGCCAGCTCGGCCGCCGGCACCTCGTCGGCGACGGGGACGGGGTTCGCGACGGAGATGCCACCGTGCAGGCCCAGCGCCCACTTCGCACGCATCATGGCGGCGAGCTCCCCGACGGTGTCGACGCGCATCGGCGCGGCGAACCCGCTCGAGCGGCTGAAGAACGACGGGAACTCGTCCGTCCCGAACCCGACGACGGGCACGCCGAGGGTCTCGAGGACCTCGAGGGTCCGGCCGATGTCGAGGATCGACTTGACCCCGGCGCTGACGACGGCGACATCGGTCTGCGACAGCTCGGTCATGTCCGCGCTGATATCCATCGACGACTCGGCCCCACGGTGCACGCCTCCGAGACCTCCGGTGACGAAGACGGCGATCCCGGCGAGGGCGGCGAGCCGCATCGTCGCTGCGACGGTCGTCGCGCCGTGGCCGCTCGTCGCGACGACATGCGGCAGGTCCCGGATCGACACCTTGACGACAGACGGGTCGGAGGCGAGGGTCTCGAGCTCGTCGGCCGACAGGCCGACTCGCGGGATGCCCCCGAGAACGGCGATGGTCGCCGGCACCGCTCCCCCGTCCCGGACGATCCGCTCGACCTCGCGCGCCATGGCGACGTTGTCGGGGTAGGGCATCCCGTGGCTGATGATCGTCGACTCCAGGGCGACGACGGGTCGGCCGTCGGCGAGGGCCGCACGGACCTCGGCGGTCAGGCGGAGCATCGGGTGGGGCTCGGTCATCATGCGGTCTCCTCCAGTCGTGCTCGGACGAGGGCGTCGGTCAGGTCGGGTCGGACGGTGTGCGAGCTGCTCACCGTAAGCTCCGCGACGGCCTGCCCGTATGCCACGGCCTCCGTGTCGCGTGCCCCGCCGAGGTGGGCGTGCACCCAGCCGGCGGTCATCGCGTCCCCGGCGCCGGTGACGTCGACGACGGGCGAGCCGTGGGCGGCCACGCGGACGCCGGGCCGGCCCGTGGCATACCAGTCGCTGCCGTGCGCTCCACGACGGACCCAGACGCTGCGAACGCCGCGGCCCGTGAGGTCGCCGGGCGTCGGCCCCAGCGCAGCAAGCTCGTCGGCGTTGGGGGTGAGGACGGCCACCGGCCGGCCGGGTCGCAGGCTCTCCCGGAGCCGGGCGGCCTTCGCGACGGAGACCGGTTCGACGACGACAGGCACCCCGGCGGCGGCCGCGACATCGAGCAGCCAGCCGACCACCGGTGCCGGCAGGTTGCCGTCGACGACGAGCATCCGCGCCGCCTCGATGGCGGCGCGCGACGGCTCGAGCCGGGCCGGGGTCAGCGCCTGTGTCGCGGCGAGGTCGGACAGGGCGATGTCGAGCTCGCCGGCCGGGTCGAGGACCGCGATGTACGTGCCGGTGGGCTCGGGGGTCGTCATGACGTGGGAGGTGTCGACACCGGCCGCAGCCGTGTCGGCCAGGAGGCGGTCCGCAGCGGCGTCGGGGCCGACGGCGGCGACGAGGCAGACCGGAGTCCCGAGGCGGGCGAGGTTCTCGGCGATGTTGCGTCCGACGCCGCCGGGGGTCATGACGACGGTCGCGGGGTTGCTCGTTGCGCGGACGAGTGGCGCCCGGCTTCTCCCCTTGAGGTCCATGACCGCCGCGCCGACGACGACGACGCTCACGCTGTGCCCATGGACCGTCCGGAGCGTGCCGCCTTGGCCGCACGCTCCTCGGCCTTGATGCGCTCCCAGTTGGCCGCGACCTCCTCGGCCGTCGTCGCGTCGCCGTCCCCGAAGACGTGCGGGTGGCGGCGGACGAGCTTCTCGACGAGGAGGCCGGCGACGACGTCGATGTCGAACGGCGCGTCGGGGTCCTCGGCCGCGACGCGGGCGTGGAAGGCGACCTGAAGGAGGACGTCGCCGAGCTCCTCGGCCATGTCCACGCGGTCACCGGAGGCGACGGCCTCGGCGAACTCCTCCGCCTCCTGCCTCAGGTAGGGCAGGAGCGACTCGTGGGTCTGCTCGGCGTCCCACGGGCAGCCGCCCGGGGAGCGGAGCCGGTCCATGACGGCGACGAGGTCGAGGAGCCGGGCGCCGGGAACGTCCCAGGACCCGACGAGGACCTCGACATCCGGGGGCTTCTGGCGCCGGGTCACCTCGCCGGCCACCGCGTCCGTCAGAGGCTGGTCCCCGTCGGACGCGGTGACCCACAGAACCTCCGTCTCGTCCGCCGCCTCCACCAGGGCTCGCGCCGTGGCCCAGGAGTCCGTCGCGTCGACGACCTCGACGGGTACGCCGGCCGTGCGAAGAGCCTCGACCGTCGGGTCGCTCTCGTCCCCGGCCATGACGGTCG
>JAJXUB010000005.1 GCA_021783215.1 Actinomycetes bacterium
CCGGCTGCGGAGTCGGAGTCGGCTGGGGCTGCGGTGCGGGAGGCGCGGCTTCGGCCGGCGCCTCGGGTGTGGCCGCCGCGGACCCGCCGTCACCATCGCCGATGACGGCGAGGTCGGCGCCGACGGGGACGGTCTCGTCCTCCTCGACGAGGATGGTGGTCAGGGTGCCGGCGACGGGTGAGGGGATCTCGGTGTCGACCTTGTCGGTGGAGACCTCGAGGAGGGGCTCGTCGACGTCGACGTGGTCGCCGACGTTCTTCAGCCAGCGCGTGACGGTGCCCTCGGTGACGGACTCGCCGAGGGCCGGCATGGTGACGCGTTCTGACATGGTCCTTCTCCTTGTCGGTGGTCAGGCCAATCCTGTCAAAGATCAGCCGTGAGCGTGGAGGGGCTTGCCCGCGAGGGCGAGGAAGGCCTCGCCGAGCGCTTCGTTCTGGGTCGGGTGGGCGTGGACGAGGGCGGCGACCTCGTCGGCATACGCACCCCAGTTGTAGATGAGCTGCGCCTCGCCGACCTGCTCGCCCATGCGGGCGCCGATCATGTGGACCCCGAGGACCGGCCCGCCCTGGCGGCGGACGACCTTGACGAAGCCGCTGGTCCGCAGGATCTGGGACTTTCCGTTGCCGCCGAGCGGGTAGGTGTAGGCGTCGACGTCCCCGAAGCGTTCGCGGGCCGCGGCCTCGGTGAGCCCGACGGAGGCGACCTCGGGTGTGCAGTAGGTCACGCGGGGGATCCCGACGTCGTCGACCGGAACAGGGGACAGGCCGGCGATGTCCTCGGCGACGAAGATGCCCTGAGCGAACCCTCGGTGCGCCAGCTGCGGCCCGGGCACGATGTCACCGACGGCGCGGACGCCGTCGACGCTCGTGCGGAGGCGCTCGTCGGTGACGACGTAGCCACGGTCCATGGCGACGCCGACCTCGTCGTACCCCAGGCCGTCGGTGACCGGTCCGCGGCCGACGGCGACGAGGAGGAGGTCGGCCTCCAGCGACTCACCGCCCTCGAGGGTGACGGTGACGGCGGCGTCCGTCTGCGTCGCACCGTCGAACCGGACGCCGGTGCGGATGGTGATCTTCCGCTTACGGAGCTCCCGTTCCAGGGTCCTGCTGATGTCCTCGTCCTCCGCCGCGACGAGCCGCGGCAGCGCCTCGACGATCGTCACGTCGGCACCGAACGACCTGAAGATGGAGGCGAACTCGACGCCGATGACGCCGCCGCCGAGGACGACGACGCGGTCCGGGACCGCGTCGAGCCGCAGCGCCTCCTCGCTCGTGACGACCCGCCCCGCGATCTCGAGGCCGGGCAGGGTCCGGGCGGACGAGCCGGTCGCGAGGACGACGGCGCGGCCCGTGAGGACGCGCTCACCCACGGTGACCGTCGTCGGCGACGTGAGCCGGCCGCTCCCCGTGACGTACTCGACGGACCTTCCCGCGACGAGACCCTGGAGACCCTTGTAGAGCCGGGCGACGACCCCCTCCTGGTATCCGCGGACACCACCCATGTCGATGGCGTCCAGGCTCGTCCGGACGCCGTATGCCGCTCCCTCCCGCGCCGTGTCGGCGACCTCGGCGGCGTGCAGGAGGGCCTTCGTCGGGATGCATCCCTTATGGAGGCACGTCCCGCCGAGCTTGTCCTTCTCGACAAGGGCGACGGTGAGGCCCAGCTCGGCGGCGCGCAGCGCGCAGCTGTAGCCGCCGCTGCCCCCTCCGAGGATGACGACGTCGAACGCGGGATCGGCGGTGGCCGGCATGGGGAGGTGCTCCTTGCGTGCAGTGGCGCGGTGCTTGCATCTTGTCACCTTCCAGGCGAGGGTTGGCCCATGAGCAAGCCGGGCAAGCCCAAGGCCTCAGTGGTCCCCGACGATGTCAAGGCGAAGATGAAGGCGGCCCTGGAGAGGAAGCAGGCGCACGACGCCGGCGGTGACGGTGGCGAGCCCGGGGCCGGCTCGAAGGTCTCCCGTGAGCACGGGGCGGAGAGCTCGCAGAAGTCCTTCCGCCGCAAGAGCGGCTGACGTCCCTCAGGCCGCGTACGACTCGATGAGCCGCAGCAGCGTCGCGAGCCCGAAGCCCGTGGCGCCCGTTCCCGTATGCCCGTACGCCGCCTTGGGGTTGTAGCCCGGCCCGGCCATGTCGATGTGAGCCCAGGCAGTCCCCTCGGCGACGAACTCCGCGAGGAACAGCCCGGCCGAGAGCATGCCGCCCTGGGCCTCCGCCTTGTGGGCGATGTCCGCCATCGGGGTGTCCAGGCTGGGGCGCTCGTCGTGCGGCAGCGGCATGACCCACATCGGCTCGCCCGAGCGCTGCGCCGCATCGAGAACGCGGTCACGGAGCCCTTCGTCGGTCCCCATGAGGCCGGCGATGCGCCGGCCCAGCGCGGTGACCTGCATCCCGGTGAGGGTGGCGATGTCGACGAGCGCGTCGGGCCTCCGCTCGCAGGCGAGGGCCATGCCGTCGGCGAGGCACATCCGGCCCTCGGCGTCCGGGTCGAGGATCTCGACGGTCATCCCGTTGTGCATCGTCACGACGTCGCCGGGACGTTGGCAGTTTCCGTCGATCATGTTCTCCGCGAGGCAGAGCCACGCGGTGACGGCGACGGGGATGGCGAGGTCGGCCGCGGCGAGGACGGCCCCCATGACGGTGGCGGCGCCGGCCATGTCGGCCTTCTCGACGACCATGCTGTCGATGGGCTTGATCCGGAGGCCACCGGAGTCGAACGTCACGCCCTTGCCGACGAGGGCGACGGAGGCCCTCGCCGTCGCCGGACGCCATGCGAGCTCGACGATCCGCGGCGGGTTCGCCGACCCCTGTCCGACGCCGAGGATGCCGCCGCAGTGCAGCCGGGCAAGGGCCCTCTCGTCGAGGACCGTGACCGCGAGCTTGCCGCCGGTGAGGCCGGCCGACGCGGAACGGGACTCCTGGCGGACGCGGGTGACGAACGTCGCCGGCGTGAGGAGGTTGGCCGGCGTGTTGACGAGGTCACGCACGAGCGCCCGGCGCCGGCCGAGTACCTCCGCGCGGGCGACGGCACCTCTGGCGTCGGCTCGGCGGCCACAGCCGGACGCGACCGTCACCGTGGCGATCCCTGGTCCCGTGGCGCGGCGCTCGTAGCGGTAGCACCCGGCGTACGCTCCCTCGGCGACGGCGCCGAGCGCGGCCGGACTGGGGCAGGGGAGGTCGACGACGACGCTGCCGGCCGTGCCGACGAGGAGGCGCAGCGCCGCGCCGGCAGCTCGGCGGACCGCCTCATGGCCGGCCTCGACGCCCGTCCCGTCGCCCGGCCCCGTGCCGACGCCGTCGTCACCGCCGAGGCCGGTGAGGACGACCGAGGCGGCCTTGACACCGGGGACGCCGACGAGGCGGACGACCTGGCCGGCGGAGCCGGTGAGATGCAGCGTCGCGACGGCCCGCTGAAGGTGCTCGATGGTGGGTTGGGGGAGCTCACCCGACGTGACGACGGCCGGCGTCTCGCCGGCGGCCTGGAGACCGACGACGAGGGCGTGCACCGCATACGAGTGCGAGGGTCGGGCGGCGAGCTTCAGGGAGGTCTTCGACGCGGTCACCCGTGGAGGTTATCGCCGCGCGCGGTAGCGTCGGTCCATGACCGACGATGCTCTCCTGCGCTCCCCGCTCCACGACCGGCACGTCGCCCTTGGCGCGAAGATGGCCGACTTCGGCGGTTGGGAGATGCCCATCGAGTATCCGGGCGGTGGCGTCGTCCGCGAGCACACGGCCGTCCGGACGGGCGTCGGGCTCTTCGACGTGTCCCACCTCGGCAAGGCCCGCGTCAGCGGACCTGGCGCGGCCGAGTTCGTCAACCGCTGCCTCACCAACGACCTGCGCCGGATCGGGCCCGGCAAGGCGCAGTACACGTTGTGCTGCGACGAGAACGGTGGCACCGTCGACGACCTCATCCAGTACCTCCACGGCGATGACGACGTCTTTCTCATCCCCAACGCGGCCAACACCGCCACGGTCGTCGACCTGCTCAAAGCGGCGGCCCCCGACGGCATCACCGTCGAGAACCTCCACGACCGCTACGGCGTCATCGCCGTCCAGGGAAGGAAGTCCGACGAGGTCCTGCGCACCCTCGGCCTGCCCGTCGACATGGAGTACATGTCGTTCGTGCAGACGCAGTGGCGCGGCCGACCCGTCATGGTCCTCCGGTCCGGCTACACGGGGGAGCGCGGCTACGAGCTGGTCCCGGCCTGGGACGACGCCGGCCCACTGTGGGACGCGCTCATGGAGGCTCTGGAGCCGTATGCCGGCCTGCCGTGCGGGCTCGGGGCCCGAGACACCCTTCGTACGGAGATGGGCTACCCGCTCCACGGGAACGACCTGTCCCGGTCGATCAGCCCGGTCATGGCCGGGGCCTCGTGGGCGGTCGGCTGGGACAAGCCGGAGTTCTGGGGGCGTTCGGCGGTGACGCAGCAGCGGGCGGAGAAGACCGGGCGCCTCTCACGAGGTCTCCTCGCCACCGACAGGGGCATCCCGCGGCCGCACTGTCCGGTCACCTCGGCCGACGGGGCCGTCGTCGGCGAGGTCACGTCCGGGACGTTCAGCCCGACGCTGAAGCAGGGGATCGCCCTCGCGCTCCTCGACCGGTCGGTCGCCATCGGCGACGAGGTGGTCATCGACGTGCGTGGGCGCGCCGTCGCCGCGACGGTGACCAAGCCGCCCTTCGTCGCCGTCGGCGTCCGGGAGAGCTGAAGGGAGGTCGGCGTGGCCGACGCATGGACGTGGCGCTACCTCGACGCGGACGGCGCCGAGCTGTCCGGCGACGCGCTGACGACGACGGCCTTCCCGACCCAGGTCGACGCGGAGGCGTGGCTTTCGGAGTCCTGGGTCGACCTCGCCGACGAGGACGTCGACGCCGTCACGCTCCTCCGCGACGGTGAGGTCGTCTACGGCCCGATGAGCCTGGGAACCGCCTGACGCGTCGGTCGCATCGGCGTCAGAGGACGGTCTGCCCGCGCTGGACGAGGGGTTTCGGCATCCGGAGGCGGCGCATGTTGAGCGCCCGCATGACGGCATAGGACGCGCCCCCCCGCGGGACGGAACCGGCGCCGAACGTGGCGATGATGCCCTGTTTGATGCCTCGCCACATGAGCCACGAGTCGACGATGGCGGCGATGAGGATCGCATACATGAACAGGGTCACGAGGAAGACGGCCCAGGCGAACCACTTCTCCAGCACGGTTCCCGCCAGGACAAGGATCATGACGGGCAGGAGGAACTCGCCGACGCTCCGGCGCGAGTCGACGCGGTCGCGGATGTAGCGGCGGACCGGGCCCTTGTCCCGCGGCGGCAGGTAACGGTCGTCGCCGGTCACCATGGCCTGCCGCGTCCGCAGCTGCGCGTCGTGACGCTTGGCCCGGTCGGTGTCCCGCGCGGCCTTGCGGTCGGTCACGACGAGTGGCTGCCGGCGGGCCGCCTCCTGCTCGCGGCGTTTCGGCGTCGGACGGTTCTTCGCCCCCTCGCGCTGCTGATGGTCCGCGGGCGCGGTGGCGGGCGCCTCGCCCTGGGTCTTGTCCTTGCGTCCGAACACGGGCGTCATCGTATGCCGTCCGTCTCCCCCGCCCGCGTCGCTAGTGTGTTGCGCCGTGACCGACGACATTCTCTCTCCCGCTGACATCTCCACTCTTCGCGACCGGGTGCACGCCCTCCTGCCGACGCTGCGCACGGACCTCGAGGCGCTCGCCCGCATCCCGAGCGTCAGCCTCTCGGCGTTCGACCAGGCCCGGGTCGACGAGAGCGCCGACGCGGTCGCCGCCCTGTTCCGGGCCGAAGGGCTCGACGTCGAGATCGTCCGCGAGGGCGGCCGTCCGGCCGTCCTCGGCCACCTCGACGGGCCTCCCGGGGCCCCGACGGTTCTCCTCTACGCCCACCACGACGTCCAGCCCACGGGCGAGGCAACCCTCTGGGACAGCCCGCCGTTCGAGCCGACCGAAAGGGCCGGTCGCCTCTACGGGCGGGGCGTCGCCGATGACAAGGCCGGTATCACGGTCCACCTGGCCGCGCTCCGGGCCCTCACGGGCGCCCTTCCGGTCGGCATCAAGATCTTCATCGAGGGTGAGGAGGAGATCGGCTCGGACTCCCTGCCGGCCATCCTCCAGCGGCACCGGAACAAGCTGAGCGCGGACGCCATCGTCCTCGCCGACTCCGGCAACTGGGAGATCGGCACACCCGCCCTGACGACGACGCTGCGGGGCCTCGTCCGGGTCGTCGTCACGGTCCGAACCCTCGACCACGCGATCCACTCGGGCATGTTCGGCGGCGCGGTCCCCGATGCCCTGACGACGCTCATCCGGCTCATCTCGACTCTCCACGACGAGCACGGAAACCTGACGGTCGAAGGGCTCAAGCGCGGGACGGCGGCCGACCTCGCCTACGACGAGGCTCGGCTGCGCCGCGAGTCCGGCATGCTCGGGGGGACCCAGGTCATCGGCACCGAGGGCTCGATCCTCACCCGCCTGTGGAACCTCCCGTCCATGACAACGATCGGCATGGACGTGCCGAGCGTCGACGAGTCCTCCAACACCCTGCTCGCCTCCGCCAGGGCGAAGCTGTCCATGCGGATCGCGCCCGACGAGCGTGCCGCCGACGGCGTCGCCGCGCTCGAGCGGCATCTGCGCGCCCACGTCCCGTGGGGGGCCGAGGTGGACATCGTGCTCGACGACACCGGCGAAGGGTTCGCCGCCGACGTCGACGGGCCCATGTACGACCAGGCCCGGGCCGCGTTCCGCGACGCGTGGGGTGTCGAGCCGGTGGACGCGGGCGTCGGTGGGTCCATCCCGTTCGTCGCCGCCTTCGCCGAGCAGTTCCCCCAGGCGGCCCTGCTCGTCACCGGCGTCGAGGACCCCGACAGCCGGGCCCACGGCGCCAACGAGAGCCTTCATCTCGACGAGTGGGAACGGGCGTGCGTCGCCGAGGCGGTCCTGCTCGCCCGCATCGGAGCCCTGCCCCGCTGAGCCGGAAGGTCCCTCCCGTGCGCGTGCTCATCGCCCCGGACTGCTTCACGGGGACCCTGACCGCCGAACAGGCCGCCGTCGCGATCGCCGACGGGTGGCGCGACGGTGCCCCGCACGACGTCCTCACCCTGCGGCCGCTGTCCGACGGCGGACCCGGGTTCCTCGACGTCCTCTCCGACGCCCTGGCCGGGGAGGTGATCGTCGTCCCGGTGTCCGACCCGCTGGGCCGCACGGTGCCCGCGACCGTCCTCCTCGTCGCGGAGGGCGGGCGGCGGACCGCCTACGTCGAGAGTGCCCAGGCGTGCGGGCTCCATCTGCTCCTTCCCGAGGAGCGCGACCCCGCCCACACGACGACGACCGGGGTGGGCGAGATGGTCGCCGCGGCCGTCGACGCCGGGGCGACCCGCGTCGTCGTCGGACTCGGCGGCAGCGCGACCAACGACGCCGGCGCGGGCCTTCTGTCGGCGCTCGGCGCCGGCCCGCCCGAACGGCTCGGCCGTGGCGGGCTCGCGCTCGCGGACGTCACCGTCCACGACGTCGCCGGGCTGCCCGCGGTCCTCGACCGCCTGCGCGGCGTCGAGCTCGTCGTTGCGACGGACGTCGACAACCCCCTGCTTGGGCTCGACGGTGCGACGGCGACGTATGCCGCGCAGAAGGGCGCGGGGCCCGAGACGGCTCAGACGCTCGAGGGGAGCATCGGGCACCTCGTCGACGTCGTCGCACGGGTGCACGCGCCGGCGACCGACCTCCTGACGGGCAGACCACGACGTGTGGAGCGCGAGCCCGGTGCCGGGGCCGCCGGCGGCCTCGGCTGGGCACTCATGCTGCTCGGCGGGCACCGGGTCAGCGGCGTCGCCACCGTCCTGGAGGCCGTCGGTTTCGCCGACCTCCTGGCCAGCCACGACATCGTCGTCACCGGGGAGGGACGCCTCGACTGGAACAGCCTGCGCGGCAAGGTCGTCTCCGGGGTCGCCGAGGCCGCGCTCGGCGCCGCCGTGCCGACCGTCGTCATCGCCGGGCAGGTGCTCGTCGGGCGCCGGGAGACGATGGCCGCCGGGCTGTCCGGCACCTATGCCGTCGCCGCCACTGCGGAGGAGCTCGATGCGAGCCTCCTCGACCCGGTCGGCGCCCTGCGTGCCCGGACCCGCAGGGTCGCCGCGACGTGGTCGCCCGGCGGCGGCGCGTGACGGCATCAGGAAGGCGACGTATTGTGGGCCACCCGGAACAACCCGCGACTGCCATGGGTTGGACCATGCGGCCGCCACGGCGCGGCACCCGACGACATCGAAGGATGCGTGAGACATGAGCGAGCAGCTCGACACCCAGGTCGCCGAGCCGGCCACGACCGCCGGCCACGGCGTCATCCTCACCGAGGCGGCCGCGGCCAAGGTCCGAGCCCTCCTCCAGCAGGAGGGACGCGACGACCTGCGCCTGCGGGTCGGGGTGCAGCCTGGCGGCTGTTCCGGCCTGATCTACCAGCTCTACTTCGACGAGCGCACGCTCGACGGTGACCTCGTCCACGACTTCGACGGCGTCGAGGTCGTCGTCGACCGGATGAGCGCGCCCTACCTCGACGGGGCGAGCATCGACTTCGCCGACACGATCGAGAAGCAGGGCTTCACGATCGACAACCCGAATGCGACGTCCTCCTGCGCCTGCGGGGACTCCTTCAGCTGACCGATCCGGTCATCCGGGGAGGGCCACCACCCGAGGCGGGACGGTGGCCCTCCCCGGATGCCTGCGGGCGGTCAGGCGAACGAGTCCTCCAAGCCCGCCTGCAGGGTGTACGCGCGCTCCGGCACGGCGATGTCGTGGTGGCTCGTGTTGCGTGGCCGGGGTGAGCGGACGTCGACGTGGATCTCCGCGCAGACCTCGCGAAGCTCACCGAGGCTGCCGTTGTCGAGGCCGTCCAAGGGGCCGGGGTGCTCCAGGTCGTCGGTCATGCGTTTCACCGTAGGCGAGCCGCGGCGCCGAGGGCTAGCGCTACCCGACGGTAAGGTTCCGGCCGTGAAGATCGCCGTCGCCGGGTCCATCGCCACCGACCACCTCATGACCTTCGACGGCCGGTTCGTCGACAGTCTCGTCGTCGAGCAGCTCGACAAGATCTCCGTGTCGTTCCTGGCCGACGACCTGCAGATCCGTCGCGGCGGCGTCGCGGCGAACATCTGTTTCGGCATGGCCGTCCTCGGCCAGCATCCCGTCCTCGTCGGCGCCGTCGGCGAGGACTTCGCCGACTACCGGTCCTGGCTGGAGCGGCACGGGGTCGACTGCGAGTCCGTTCACGTGTCGGACACCAAGCACACGGCCCGGTTCGTCTGCACGACCGACCGCGACATGGCCCAGATGGCGACCTTCTACGCCGGGGCGATGGCCGAGGCCCGCGAGATCGAGCTCGGCCCGATCGCGGCCCGGGTGGGGGGCCTCGCGCTCGTCCTCATCGGACCGGACGACCCGGTGGCCATGCTCCGGCATACGGACGAGTGCCGTGAGCGCGGCATCCCCTTCGCGGCGGACCCGAGCCAGCAGCTCGCCTTCGCCGACGGGGAGACGATCCGGCGCCTCATCGACGGGGCGACCTACCTCTTCACCAACGAGTACGAGTCGCATCTGACCGAGCAGAAGACGGGATGGAGCGCGGCCGACATCGCCGAGCGGGTCACCACGCGCATCATCACCAAGGGGAAGGCCGGGGCGCTCGTCGCGACGCGGGGGAGCGAGCCCGTCGAGATCCCCGTGGCGGAGGTCATCGACGCCGTTGACCCGACCGGGGTGGGGGACGCCTTCCGGGCCGGCTTCCTCACCGGTCTCGCAGGGGGACTGCCGCACGAGCGCTGTGCCGAGGTCGGCTCGGTCCTGGCGTCCTACGTCCTCGAGACCGTGGGGACCCAGGAGTACCACCTCTCGACGCACCGGTTCCTCGACCGGGTCGCGACGGCGTACGGCCCGGCGGCCGCCGAGGAGATCGGCGCCCACATCGCCTGCGAGGCCCCCTGACGTGACCCTCCGCGCGCCCGCCGACCCCGGAGCGACCGGGTGGCGGTTCCCGGACCCCGATGACGCGGACGGAGACCTCATCGCCGTCGGGGGCGACCTCGAGCCCGCCACCGTCGTCGCTGCCTACCGACAGGGCCTGTTTCCCATGGGACTCGGCGCGGACGGCGCGGCACCCCTTGGATGGTGGTCGCCGCGGCACCGTGGAGTGCTGCTGCCCGGCAGGTTCCACGCGAGCCGTTCCCTGCACCGAACCCGCCGCCGGTTCCGCGTCACCGTCGACACCGCCTTCGATGACGTCGTCGTCGGGTGCGCCGACCCGCGCCGTGACGGGCGCTGGATCACCGAGGACATCGCCGCGGCATACGGCCGGCTCCACGGGCTCGGCTGGGCACACAGCGTCGAGGTGTGGCGCGGGGGCGACCTTGCCGGCGGCCTCTACGGGCTCGCCGTCGGCGGCCTCTTCGCCGGCGAGTCGATGTTCCACCGGGTCACCGACGCCTCCAAGGTGGCCCTCGAGGCACTCGCCGCCGCCTGGTTCGCCGACGGCGACCCCCGCCGCCTCATCGACGTCCAGTGGTCGACACCCCATCTGGCGAGCCTCGGGGTCGTCGAGCTGCCCCGGACCGGGTATCTTCGGGCGCTCCGGTCGGCCATCCAGGTCCCGTTCGTCCCGTTTGCCACCATCTCCGACGGCCCGCAGCGGTAGGGCGCTCCTGCTGCGGCCTGCCGCCCCTGCGGCGCCGCTCGGCCCGCGGACGGGGTGACGTACCGAGAGACCGTGCTGCACTATGGTTTGACGGATCCACGGATGAGATGAAGGGGGACGGATCGTGCGTCTGCGTGACCACACCCGGTCGCCGGCGAGGGTGCGCCGCGCCGCGGCGGCCGGCGGCGTGTCGGTCCTCGCACTCGTCACCCTCTCGGGCTGCCGGGCGAGCTGGTCGAACGGGCTGCTCCTGAAGGGCGTGACCCAGGAGTCGCACAGGGTCAACGCCCTGTGGGACGGGGCCTGGGTCGCTCTCCTGTCCGTCGGCCTGCTCGTCTGGGGTCTCACGGCCTATGTCGTCATCCGGTTCCGCCGCAAGGACGGGGACGACGAGCTCCCCGAGCAGATCCGCTACAACGTGCCTCTCGAGGTGCTCTACACGGTGGTCCCCGTCCTCATGATCGCCGTCTTCTTCTTCTTCACGGCGCGGGACGAGTCGGCCCTCCTCGACGTCTCGAAGAAACCCGATGTCACCATCAACGTCGTCGGAAAGCAGTGGAGCTGGGACTTCAACTACATCGAGGCCAACGTCCACGAGGTCGGCACGCAGGCCGAGCTGACCGGCCAGCCGGGGGTGGAGGCGACGCTCCCGACCCTGTGGCTGCCCGTCCACAAGCGGGTGGAGTTCCTCCTCACCTCGCGCGACGTCGACCACTCGTTCTGGGTCCCCGCGTTCCTGCAGAAGATGGACACGATCCCCGGACGGGTCAACCGCTTCCAGGTCGTCCTCGAGCAGGAGGGCACCTTCCAGGGCAGGTGCGCCGAGCTGTGCGGCGCCTACCACTCGCAGATGCTCTTCCAGGTCAAGGTCGTCTCGTGGGCGGTCTACCAGCAGCACATGAGCGAGCTCCGAGCCGCGGGCCAGTCAGGGTTGCTCTCCAACAACCTCAACCGATCGCAGATCCTTCCGCAGGACCAGCACCTCCTGCCGACACCGACCGGGAGCAGCTGACATGACGGCCACCAAGTACCCCGCGACCGGGACGGCGGCCGTCCCCCCGCGCCCCGCCCCCGGGTCCACCATCGTCAAGTGGGTGACGTCGACCGACCACAAGGTCATCGGCAACCTGTACTTCTACACGACGTTCGTCTGGTTCATCCTCGGTGGCATCCTCGCCCTTCTCATCCGCGCGGAGCTGTTCTCGCCCGGGCTCCAGATCGTCGACAACCCGGACCAGTACAACCAGCTGTTCACGATGCACGGCACGATCATGCTGCTGCTCTTCGCGACGCCTCTGTTCGCCGGGTTCGCCAACGCGATCATGCCGCTTCAGATCGGCGCCCCGGACGTCGCCTTCCCACGCCTGAACATGCTCGCCTACTGGTTCTACCTCTTCGGCGGCATCATCGCGGCGATCGGCTTCCTCACGCCGCGGGGGGCGGCGGCCTTCGGCTGGTTCGCGTACGCGCCTCTGTCCGACTCCGTCTACAGCCCCGGACTCGGCGGCGACCTGTGGGTCTTCGGTCTCGCCCTCGGAGGGTTCGGCACGATCCTCGGGGCGGTCAACTTCATCACGACGATCCTGTCCATGCGCGCTCCCGGCATGACGATGTTCCGTATGCCGGTCTTCACGTGGACCGTGCTCGTCACCTCGATCATGGTCCTGCTCGTCTTCCCCATTCTCGCCGCGGCGCTCTTCGCCCTCGGTGCCGACCGGCGCTTCGGGACGACCATCTTCAACCCGGAGAACGGCGGCCCGATGCTGTGGCAGCACCTCTTCTGGTTCTTCGGGCATCCCGAGGTCTACATCATCGCCCTACCGTTCTTCGGCATCATCTCCGAGGTCATCCCGGTCTTCTCGCGCAAGCCGATCTTCGGGTACAAGACGCTCGTCTACGCGACGATCGCCATCGCGGCGCTGTCGATGAGCGTGTGGGCGCACCACATGTACGTGACCGGGCAGGTACTCCTGCCGTTCTTCGCCATCATGACGATGTTGATCGCCGTGCCGACCGGGGTGAAGTTCTTCAACTGGATCGGGACGATGTGGGGGGGCAAGGTCTCGCTCGACACCCCGATGCTCTGGGCGATCGGCTTCCTCACGACGTTCCTCTTCGGCGGCCTCACCGGCGTCATCCTCGCCAGCCCCGCTCTGGACTTCCAGCTGTCCGACAGCTACTTCGTCGTCGCGCACTTCCACTACACGGTGTTCGGCACGGTCGTGTTCGCCATGTTCGCCGGGTTCTACTTCTGGTGGCCGAAGCTGACCGGCCGGATGCTCGACGAGAAGCTCGGCAAGATCCACTTCTGGACCCTGTTCGTCGGGTTCCACACGACCTTCCTCATCCAGCACGTTCTCGGCATCTGGGGCATGCCCCGGCGCTACGCGGACTACCTGCCCGAGGACGGGTTCACCCTGATGAACCGCATCTCGTCGGTCGGTGCGTTCATCCTCGCGGTCTCCATCGTCGTGTTCATGTACAACGTGTGGAAGACGTGGCGGACGGCGCCTCTCGTCCAGGTGGAAGACCCGTGGGGATACGGGAACTCGCTCGAGTGGGCCACCTCGTGCCCGCCGCCGCGACACAACTTCGACCGGCTCCCGCGGATCCGCTCCGAGCGGCCCGTCTTCGACCTTCGTCACGGCGCCGAGATGCCCGTCGGGTCTCCGCCGCCGGACGAGCGCCTCATCGAGCAGGTCCTCGGGGGTGGTGACCGATGAAGGTCGAGTACAGGCTCTTCCTCTGGCTCGGCGTCTTCTTCGTCGTCATGAGCGGCATCTACGGGTTCTGGAACGGCTGGACCGAGCTGGCCGGGCCTGTGGCCCTTCTCCTCTCCTCCTTCCTCGCGTTCATGGTGGCGTTCTACATCTGGTACACGGGCCGACACATCGGCCTCCGGCCCGAGGACGACGCGGACGGCGAGATCCACCAGTTCGAGGGCGACTACGGCTTCTTCAGCCCGCACAGCTGGCAGCCGCTCTTCGTCGGGTTCACGGCGGCGCTGTGCTTCGCCGGGCTTGCCATCGGGTGGTGGTTGTTCATCATCGGTGCCTCCCTCGGGGTCTTCGCCCTCATCGGGTGGACCTTCGAGTACTGGCACGGTGAGCATTCGCTCTGACCGCGCGCCGTTTCCGGTGGTTCCCTAGGTTGGCGGGCTACTATGCGGCACACCAGCGCAGGGTCACCTCACCCCCCGTCCTGAGAACCGCCGAACCGCCCCAGCTCCGAAGGGTATGTGCCGTCCGTTGAATGCCAGCTCGGTCCACCGTCGTCACGTCGGTCATGTCGTCGCCGTGGCTGCGCTCGCGGGGTCCCTCGGTCTCGTGACAGCCTGCGGCGTGTCGTTCGGGACCCTGCCGCGGGCCAGTGGCTCGACCTCGTCGGGTCCGGCCGGACCGTCGACGCCGCCGACGTCCACGACGTCCACGGCGACCTCGACTCCAGCCACCCTCGACGTCTCGCCGGTGGACCTGGCGACGGGCGTCCTTCCGACCGCCTCGGTGACCGTCAAGGCAGCGACGGGCACACTCGTCGGCGTCACCGTCACGGACCAGTACGGGAGCGCCCTCGCCGGCTCCGTCACGGCCGACGGTGCCTGGGTGTCCACCGCACGGATGCGGCCGAGCACGGCCTACACGATCACGGCGAAGGCGACCGGACCGGACGGGACGGCGTCGACGACGACCTCGACGTTCAAGACCCTCGTCCCCGCCGTCACGGCGACATATGCGATGAACTACTCCGGCGACACGGTCGGCGTCGGTATGCCGGTCGACATCCAGTTCGACTCGAGTGTCACGCGACGCGCGTACCAGGCCGCCATCGAGAAGGCGATGAGGATCACCGTGACGCCCGCCCAGGTCGGTTCGTGGGGTTGGCTCGACAACCGCCAGCTCATGTGGCGGCCGAAGAACTACTGGCTGCCCGGGTCCGTCGTCAGGGTCGAGGCGCCGTTGACCGGCTTCCAGACCGGCGACACGAAGTGGATCGCGCGGGGCATGACCGGGGGTTTCACCGTCGGCAGCGCGACGATCAGCTACGTCAACATCGCCACCCACCAGATGACGGTGACGCAGGGGGGCAGGACGCTGCGGGTCATTCCCGTCTCGACTGGCCGGGACCAGATGCCCTACATCACGAGGTCCGGCACCAAGGTCGTCATCGAGAAGCAGCCGACGGTCCAGATGGACGCGGCGACGGCCGGGATCCCCAAGGGCAGTCCGGACTACTACAACGAGAAGGTCGACCTCGCCATCCGGCTGACGTGGACGGGGGAGTACATCCACTCGGCGCCGTGGTCGGTCGCCGCCCAGGGGAACACGAACGTCTCGCACGGGTGCACGAACATCTCGCCGACCAACGCCCAGTGGATGTACGACCTGACCAAGGTCGGTGACATCGTCGTCTTCACCGGCTCCAGCCGCCCGTTCCTGCCGACCGAAGGCATCGGCGTGTGGCAGTACTCCTACGCGCAGTGGCAGCAGCAGAGCGCCCTTCGGTGATGCGCCGCGCAGGGCTCACCCCCAGCCGAGCTCGTCGAGGCGCTCGTCGTCGATACCGAAGTGGTGGGCGATCTCGTGGACGACCGTCACCCTGATCTCCCGACGCAGCTGCGCGTGGCCGGAGCACATCCGCAGCAGCGGTCCCCGGAAGAGGGTGATCCGGTCCGGCAGGGACCCCGCCCAGCCGTCGCCCCGCTCGGTCAGCGGGGTTCCCTCGTAGACGCCGAGCAGGTCCGGCTCTCCGGCCGGGGGTTCCGGCTCGACAAGGACGACGACGTTCTCGAGCAGGTCGAGCAGGTCGCCGGGAATGCTGTCGAGGGCGTCGGCGACGGCTCCCTCGAACTCGTCCTCGCTCATCGGGGTCACGACACGAGCCTGCCATGATGGCGTCCATGCGTGTGACGGTGCGGGTCCGGTCCGGCGCCGCGCGAGGGCGCGTCGGCGGTCGGTGGGGGGAGGCGGACGTGCTGGCCGTCGCGGTCACGGCTCGGGCCGTCGACGGGGCCGCCACGGAGGCCGTCCTGCGTGCCGTCGCGGAGGCGTTCGGCGTTCCGCCGCGCTCGGTCCGGCTTGTCACCGGGGCGACCGCGCGGACGAAGGTCGTCGAGCTGACCGACCCGCCACCGGACGCCGAGGCGCACCTTCGGGAGCTTCTCGAGACCTAGACGGGTATGCCGCGCGATCCCACGTGGGTGGGTGCGGCATGCCGCCGGTGGGCGTCGCGTCAGTGGCGCGGCGCGCCGACCCCGTCGGCGTGGTCCTGCTCGATCCCGACGAAGTGGTCCGCGTCGTGCTCGAGCGCGGGGACCTCCTCCTCGTGCGGACCGGGGTGGGCCGCGGCCAGCTCCGCCGGCGTCACCGGGTTGACGGCGTCCTTGAAGTAGAAGTGCGACAAACGGGCGCGCAACCGTTCCGACCGGGCCGTCGGGCTGGCCACGCCGTTGGCGTCGGTCCCCGCGGGCAGCTCGAGGGGGGCCACCGCCTCGTGCTGGACGAGTGGCCAGCGCTCGAACTCGTCGATCCCGTCGTGACGCTCGAAGTAGCCGCCGTGGGCGGTTCGGATGATCGTCCCCGACTCGCGCGCATGGAGGACCATGTCCCGGTCGCGCCGCTGCAGGCTCAGGCAGATCCGCTTCGTCACCCAGAACGCCAGCGGCGGCAGGACGAAGAGCCCGACCTGGAAGAAGTGCGTGATGTCGTTGATCGACATGTGCAGGAGGACCGCCATGATGTCGTTGCCCGCGGCGAACATGAAGACGCCGTAGGCCGTCATCGCCGCCATCCCGAGCCCAGTTCGGACCGGTGCGTTGCGCGGGCGGTCGAGGAGGTGGTGTTCGCGGGTGTCGCCGGTCACCCACCGTTCGAGGAACGGGTATGCACCGGTGATGGTGTACATGACGGGGATGAGGCCGAGCGCGCCGAGCGCGACGTTGAGGCTGAGGGTGTACCCGAAGGGGTGGAACTCCAGCCATCCGGGCGTGATGCGGAGCGCGCCGTCGGCGAAGCCCATGTACCAGTCGGGCTGCGACCCGGCCGTCACCGGCGAGGGGTCGTAGGGCCCGTAGCCCCAGATCGGGTTGATCTGGACGAGCGCGGACATCAGCGCGATGATCCCGAAGACGATGAAGAAGAAGCCGCCCGCCTTGGCGGCGTACACCGGCAGGACGGGGAAGCCGACGACGTTCTGCTCGGTCTTGCCGGGCCCCGGATACTGCGTGTGCTTCTGGAGGGCGACGATGACGATGTGCGCCGTGAAGAGGGCGATGAGGATTCCGGGGATGAGCAGGACGTGGACCGAGTAGAGCCGCGGGATGATCGCGCTGCCCGGGAAGGGCCCGTCGAAGACCATGTAGGCGAGGTAGGAGCCGAGGACCGGCGTCGACTGCATGAAGCCTTCCATGGCGCGCAGCCCGGTGCCGGAGAGAAGGTCGTCGGGGAGGGAGTAGCCGGCGAACCCCTCGACGATGGCGAGCAACGACAGGATGGTGCCGATGACCCAGTTGATCTCCCGGGGCTTGCGGAAGGCTCCCGTGAAGAAGACCCGGAACATGTGCGCCGACACGGCGACGACGAACATCAGGGCGGCCCAGTGGTGGATCTGCCGGATGATGAGACCGCCACGGACCTCGAAGGAGATGTCGAGCGTCGAACGGTAGGCCTCGGACATCTGGATGCCCTGGAGTGGGGCGTACGAGCCGTGGTAGATCGTCTCCCCGGCGCTCGGGACGAACCAGAACGTGAGGAAGACCCCCGACAGGAGGCAGACGATCATCGAGTACATCGCGACTTCCCCGAGCATGAAGCTCCAGTGGTCGGGGAAGACCTTCTTCATGAGGTAGGTGACGCCCTTGGCGGCGCCGGTGCGGTCGTCGACCCATCCGGCGACACCACCGAGCCGGCGTGCGCCCGTCGACGGAGCCGGCCGGGCAGCGGTGTCGCCGTCGCGGAGGGCGTCCGCGGGACGCTGGTGTGCCGGGGTGGTCGCCGTGCTCATGAGCCACGCTCCCAGAAGCTCGGGCCGACCGCTTCCTCGAACGGCTGGGCGGAGATGAGGTAGCCCTCGCTGTCGACGGTGATCTTCAGCTGGGGGAGGGGGCGGTTCGCCGGGCCGAAGATGACGTGGCAGTCGTTGGTGACGTCGAAGGTCGACTGGTGGCAGGGGCACAGGAGGTGGTGCGTCTGGTGCTCGTAGAGGCCGACGGGGCAGCCGACATGGGTGCAGATCTTGCTGTAGGCGACGATCCCGTCATGGCTCCAGTCGAGCTCCTTGGTCGACCTGATGTCGCTCGGGTTGAGCCGCATGAGGAGGACGGCCGCCTTGCCCTTGGCCTCGAGCTTGCCCTCCGTCATGTCGAGGACGCCTTCGGGCTGGACGTGGAAGACGGAGCCGATGACGACGTCGGAGGCCTTGATGGGGGTGTTCTCGGGGTCGCGCATGAGCCGTTTGGGCACGAACTGCCATTTGCCCCCGCCGAGGTACCTGCCGTTCCATTCCGTCGTCGACAGGTCGTTGTGAGGGAGCCGGCCAAGGCCGCCGACGAGCTGCCAGGTCAACGTCGCCGGGAAGAGGGTCATCGCGCCGAGCATCGAGTACTTCAGGAGAGGACGGCGGCCGAGCTGGCTCTTTCTGCCCTCCTCGCGCAGCGTCGTGACCAAGGCCTGGCGGTCCTCGTCGCTGGAGCGCAGCGGATGGCGCAGCTCGACGACCTCCGTGTCGGGCATGAGGGTCTTCGCCCAGTGCACGGCGCCGAGGCCGATGCCGAGTAGGGAGACCGCGAGGCACAGGCCGAGGGCGAGGTTCTCCGCCCGCATCAGCCCGATGCCGGGGACGAAGACGGAGCCGTGCTCGGTGACGAGGTAGTACGAGGCGATGAAGCCGAGCGTCCCGAGGATGGACAGCCCGAAGAGCGCGGCAACCTGCTTCTCGGCCCGCCGGGCCGCCTTCTCGTCGAGGTCGGCCATCCGGGGGATGTGCGTCGGCAGCCCGGGGTTCTCGAAGCGGGCGGGCAGCTGCCCGGTCGGAGCGGTCCGGGCGAGCTCCGCGGGGTGGCTCGGGTGGTCAGCCGGGGCGATGTCGGCGCTGTGGTCGCTCATGCCCGTGGTCATGCCGCCTTCTTGCCGAGCCACACGGCCGCGGCAACCATGAGACCAAGCCCGAACACCCACGCGAAGAGGCCCTCGGAGACCGGGCCCAGCGACCCGAGCCGCGAGCCGCCCTGTGTCGGCTCCTTGGAGATGGCCTTGAGGTAGGCGATGACGTCGCGCTTGCCGACGACGCTGATGTCGGAGTCGCTGAAGATCGGCATGCTCTGCGGGCCGGTCAGCATGGCCTCATAGATGTGCGTCGGCGTCGAGCCGGCCAGCGACGGCGCGTACTTGCCGCGGGTCAGGGCCCCGCCGGAGCCGGCGAAGTTGTGGCACATGGCGCAGTTGACCCGGAAGATCTCCCCGCCGACGGCGGCATTCCCCTTGGCGAAGTCGACCTGTGCGGCGGTGGGGATGGCTGGTCCGGGCGCGAGAGAGGCGATGTAGGCCGCCATCGCGTAGATCTGCTCCTGCGAGAACTGCACCTTCGAGCGCGGCGCCTGGATGGAAGGAGCCGCCATCGGCATACGGCCCGTCCCGACCTGGAAGTCGACGGCGGCGGCGCCGACGCCGGCGAGCGCCGGCCCGGCGACGTTGGTCCCGCTGCCGGTCATCGTGCCTTGGGCGTTGATCCCGTGACACGAGGCACAGCTCGCCTGGAAGAGGGCCTTCCCCTGGGCGATCTGGTCCCCGCTCGCGGCGCTGGACGCCGACGCAGGACGCGTCGCGAAGGTCACCAGGGCAGCGGCGCCGAGGACGAGCGCGAGGATCAGGAGGAGGACGGTCGTGGCGGGTCGAGGGCGGCGCGCGGCGAGAGCGTTCATGGTTCCGTATTACCTCATTTGAGAAGGTAGATAGTGGCGAAGAGCGCGATCCACACCACATCGACGAAGTGCCAGTAGTACGACGTGACAACGGCACCCATCGCCTGGTTGTGGCTGTAGTGGCGCGTGGTGAAGGTCCGCCCGATGATGAGGAGGAAGGCGATGAGGCCGCCGGTCACGTGGAGCGCGTGGAAGCCGGTCGCGAGGAAGAAGACCGAGCCGTAGACGTTGCCGGACATCGTGATGTTGTCCTGGACGAGCCGCGAGTACTCCAGGACCTGGCCGGAGACGAAGAAGGCGCCGAACAGGTAGGTGAGGACGTACCACTCCCGCATGCCCCAGCGACCGACCTGGAGGAGCGTGCCCGTCCGTGCCGCCTGCCCCCGCTCGGCCTTCATGACGCCGAGCTGGCACCAGACCGAGGAGACGACGAGCATGAGGGTGTTCACGGCGGCGTACCCGACGCTGAGCTTCTGGGTCTCGGTGTGCCACAGGGGCGCGCGCACCGAGCGGATGGTGAAGTACACGGCGAACAGGCCGGCGAAGAACATCAGCTCGGAGCTGAGCCACACGATCGTCCCCATGGCCACGAGGTTCGGTCGCGTCACCGGCCCGTGCTGGGGGATGCTCGGCACCGGCCCACGCGGCATGCCCCGGGTCGCTGAAGTCGTCTCCACGGGCGCCATTATGTCGGCAAAACGGGGCCCACGGGGACCCTGGTCCATTCTCAGCGCGTCGGTCCCCGGGAGGGCGAGACCCGCGCCGCTCCTCGCGGGTACGATCCATGACATGTCCTCGACGTCCACCTCCGTCGCAGCCTCCCGCGGCCAGGCCGAACCCGTCCGTAGGCCGGCGCGCGTCCTTCTCTTCAGCGACGACATGACGGTCCGTGACGCGGTGCGGGCCGGCGTCGGACGGCGCCCCGCGCGCGACGTGGAGGTCGGCTCCTGGCACGAGTGCGCGACGGCACCGGCGGTCATCGAGGCGGTCCAGGCCGGCGGCTTCGACCTGCTCATCCTCGACGGTGAGGCTCAGCCCACCGGGGGACTCGGCCTGTGCCGGCAGCTCAAGGACGAGATCTTCGAGTGCCCGCCCGTCCTTGTGCTCACCGGACGTCCGCAGGACGGCTGGCTCGCTGCCTGGTCGATGGCCGAGCACGTCGTCCCGAGACCGCTCGAGCCCACCGCCCTCGCGCGCACCGTCTCCGCCGCTCTCCGGGCCAACGGGTGACCGGGCGGCAGACCGCATGACGTCGAATGCGGCGGCCCCTCCCACGTGGCCGGAGCTGCTCACCGCGCTCATCGGCGGCACGGACCTCACGCGGGACGAGGCCCTGTGGGCGATGACGGAGATCATGACGGGGGAGGCGCCTGCCATCTGCCTCGCCGGGTTCCTCGTCGCGCTGCGGGCCAAGGGCGAGTCCGTCACGGAGCTGCGTGCGCTCGCCGACGTCATGGTCGCGCAGGCACGCCGGATCACCGTCCCGGGCGAGACCCTCGACATCGTCGGGACGGGCGGAGACCGCTCGCATACGGTCAACATCTCGACGATGAGCGCCATCGTCATCGCCGGCGCGGGCCGGACCGTCGTCAAGCACGGCAACCGGGCCGCCTCGTCCTCCTCCGGCTCCGCCGACGTCGTCGAGGCGCTCGGGGTCGACCTGTCGCTGCCACCTGAGCGCGTCGAGGAGATCGCCGCCGAGGCCGGGATCACCTTCTGCTTCGCCAACCAGTTCCACCCGGCCATGCGGTATGCCGCCGAGGTCCGCGGTGGCCTGAAGGTGGCCACCGCGTTCAACCTCCTCGGTCCCCTGACCAACCCGGCGCGCCCGACGTATGCAGCGATCGGGGTCGCGGATGCCCGGATGGCTCCGATCATGGCCGGCGTCTTCGCCGAACGCGGCCAGGCCGCCGCCGTGTTCCGCGGTCACGACGGGCTCGACGAGCTGACGACGGTCGACGCGTCCTCCCTGTGGTGGGTCCGCGACGGCAAGGTCTCCGAGCACACCCTGACGCCCGAGGACGTCGGGCTGGTCCGGGTCGCTCCTGAGGCGCTGCGTGGAGGCGAGCCGGCGCACAACGCCGCCGTGGTCCGGGCGCTCCTTGCCGGTCGGAAGGACCCGGTCCGGGACGCGGTGCTCCTCAACGCCGGGACGGCGCTCGCCGTCGCGGCCGGGACGGCCGGCCACGACACGGAGGCGATCGTCGCCGCGGTGTCCGCTGGGATGGTCGAGGCGGCCGAGTCGATCGACTCCGGAGCGGCGTCGGCAGTGCTCGACCGCTGGGTGGCCGCGACTCGGCGCTGAGGACGCCGACCGGGTCGCTCAGCCCTCGAGACCGAGGCTGAACGCCGCCTCGAGGTCGTGCGAGGAGTAGGTCCGGAAGGCGATGTGGGTGTTCGTCCCCGTGACGCCGACGACCTTGTTGAGCCGGTCGGCGATGACGTCGGCGAGCTCGTCGTGGTGGCGCACGCGGACGATGGCGATGAGGTCGGCGTCGCCGGCCACCGAGTAGACCTCGGTCACCCCCTCGATCGCGGCGATCTCCTGGGCGACCTCCGGGATCCGGTCGACGTCGGCGGTGATGAGGACGATGGCGGTGATCACGCTCCGAGCGTAACCGAGGGGAGCGGGGCCGTGACGTCGGCGCGGTCCCGTGACGCCCCCCCGACGGGGCAGCTCCACTCGCCGTCGAGCTCGACGATCCGCACCCCGGGCGTCTCGAGCCAGGCGAGGACCTTGTCCGTCTCGTCGGGCAGGGCTGCCGGTGCCGGCGCGACCGGCGCCGCGACGACCTCGGCGGAGGCTCGCAGGGCCTCGATGGCGGGCCGGGGGTCGGCCCCGCGTGACGTGATCGTCGAGCCGGCCAGTCGCCCGTAGCGGACGACGACGACCTCCCAGCCGCCCGCAATGGCCGGTCGTGCGGCGACGAGCTCGGGGCTGCGCGCCAGCGGGGCGAACCGCTGGACCCGCGCGAGCCCGGCGACGAGGGCGCTCGTCCGGTCGCGGACGACTCCGGCCTCCTCGAAGCGTTCCGCGGCGGCCAGCTCGGCCATCCGGTGGCGGAGCGCCGCGATGACGGCGCGGCCGTCGCCGGAGAGGGCACCGGCCGCGATGGCGGCAATGTCGGCATACGCGTCCCGGCTCTGCTGGCCCGTGCACGGGGCGCCGCACCGGCCGAGGTCGGCGAGCGCGCACGCGGACGGCTTCGCCCGGGCGGTGAGGCGTTCGGTGCACTGGCGCAGGGGGAGGACCTCGTGGACGGCGGCGACGGCATCCTCGGCGGTTCGTCGGGACGCGAACGGGCCGATGTAGTGTGCGGCGTCCTCCCGGACGTCCCTGACGACGGACAGCCGCGGGTAGGGCTCGTCGGTCAGCTTGACCCACACCGCCTTCTCCGGGTGGCGCGACCGGCGGTTGTACGGGGGTTTCGCCGAGGCGATGAGGCGCAGCTCGCGGACCTGCGCCTCGAGCGTCGTCGCGCAGACGATCGGTGTGACCTTCGCCGCGAGCCGGACCATCTCGCCCATCCGGGTGCGCTTCTCGCTCGCGGTGAAGTAGGACCGCACCCTCGCGCGGATGTCGACAGAGGTCCCCACGTAGAGCGTCCGGCCGCGCTCGTCGGAGAAGACGTAGACGCCCGGCTGGCCGGGCAGGTTATCGGAAAGGTGCCGCTTGCGGCGCTGCTCGGGCGTCACCCGTGAGGTGTAGGCCGACAGCTCCTCGAGCGAGTGCACCCCGAGGGTGCCGACGCGGGCGATGAGGCCGTGAAGGACGTCGACGGTCGCCCGCGCGTCGTGGAGGGCGCGGTGGTCCGGCGTCGTCTCGGCGCGGAAGATCCGGGCGAGCGAGGACAGCTTGTGGTTGGGAGCCTCGTCCCGGGTGACGAGCTGACGCGCGAGATGGACGGTATCGACGACCGGGAAGCCCGGCCAGGGCGCGTCGACGGCGAGGGCCGCGGCCTTGAGGAAGGACACGTCGAAGCGCGCGTTGTGGGCGACAAGGACCGTACCGGCGGCGAACTCGAGGAACGCCGGCAGGACGGAGGCGATCCGAGGGGACTCGGCGACCATGGCGTTCGTGATCCCCGTGAGGACGGAGATGAACGGCGGGATGGGCGCCCCCGGGTTGACGAGGGTCTGGAACTCACCGAGCACCTCCCCGCCGCGGACCTTCACGGCGCCGACCTCGGTGATGCCGCAGTCGACGGGGCTGCCGCCGGTCGTCTCCAGGTCGACGACGACGAACGTGACGTCGCGCAGCGGCGTCCCGAGATCGTCGAAGCTGCCCTGGACCATCGGCATACGACCGACCGTAGGCGGGGGCACCGACACCGTCCCGTCAGGCGCGCCGGAGGGGCTGTCGGTGTCGGGGCCTACGTTCGGAGGTGCCCGTTCGACTCGAGTGAAGGGAGCCGGTCATGGACATCCGGCGAATCGACTGCGCGACGTGTCCCGTCCGCGACCTGCGGTGCGAGGAGTGCATCGTGCCAGTCCTCGCCGGCCTGCCCCTGCACGTCTCCGCCTCGGATCCGGACGGCAGGGAGGGGCTGGCACTGAGCCCCGCCGAGTCGGCGACCGTCGCGCGGTTCGTCGCCGCCGGTCTCGTCGCCCCGGACGAGGCGGCGGGCCTGCGCGCCCACCCGGTGCGCTCCTGGAGCGCCGCGACCGGCTGAGCGGCCGGGGATGCGGACCTACAGTGGCCGCGTGTCTCCACGCCCGAGTCCGTATGCCAGGTGCTCGTCGCTCGTGCGGCCTCGCGCCGTCGCGGCGGCTGTGGCCCTCGGGGTCGCACTAGGCGGCTGCACGGGCGACGGGGCTCGAACAGGGTCCCCCTCACCGCCGGCCATGACGACGGATACGGTCCGCGCCGCTCGGGACGCGGCCGTGGCCCTGCTCTCGGCGCGGGCATCGGCACTCAACCGGCACGACCGGGCCGCGTTCGCCGCGACCCTGGACTCGTCGGAGAGCGAGTTCGGCCGCCGACAGCTCGCCGCCTTCGACGCCTACGCCGCGCTGCCCGTCACCGACCTCGCGTACGGCTCGGTGACGGCGGGGCCGGCGCTCACGGCCGGGCGGGCGGCGGTCATGGGCGGTGCGGCGTGGGTCGTCAGCGCTCAGGGCAGCTACCGCTTCACCGGCTACGACCCCGGCACCGACACGTTCCCCGTCTTCTTCACGATCGTGCGGAGGCGCGGCACGTGGCGCATCATCGACGACGCGGACGGTCCCACCCAGCACCAGCCGTGGGACCTGCGCGGCATGACCGTGGTCCGGAGCGCCACGGCCCTCGTCGTCGGCAACGTCCCGGTGGTCACCCTGCGTCGCTACCTGGCCATGGCCGGCAGGGCCGTCGCGTCGGTGAGCGCCGTATGGCACGGGCCCTGGCGGCCACGCATCGTCATCGTCGCGCCGAGCACGGCGGCCGAGACCCTCGAGATGACCCACGACCCGCAGGCCACACAGGGCCAGGTCGCCGCGTCGACCGAGGGGGAGGTGCCACCGGGCCGGACGGCGCCGGCGGACCGGATCGTCGTCAACCCGGCCGGGTTCCAGCAGCTCGCACCGCTGGGACAGCAGGTCGTCCTCACCCACGAGTCGACCCACGTCGCCGTCCGCAGCACGACGGTCGGGCGGGTCCCCCTGTGGCTGTCCGAGGGCTTCGCCGACTATGTCGGCTACCGCAGCGTCGGCGTGCCGGAGGCCGACGTCGCGGCCCCGCTCCTCGCCCTCGTCCGAGCCAGTGGTGTGCCCACGCGGCTGCCGGAGGACTCGGCGTTCGACCCGGCGCGAGGACGGATGGCGGTGGCGTACAACGAGGGCTGGCTCGCCGTGACGGTTATCGCCGACCGGGTCGGGGTCTCCGGGCTCACCCGGTTCTACCGGGGGGCCGTGTCGACCGGCGACGAGGCGAGTGTCGCGGCGGCCTGGGCACGGTCGCTGCGGGTGGTAGCCGGTCTGACCCCGACGGCGCTCACGCAGGTGTGGCAGGCACGGATCCGGCGGCTCGCCGCTGCCTGAGCTCGGGGCTCCCGGCGGCGTCGACGGCGACCGAGGCGATGACGAGTGCCGCGCTGAGCCAGTACTGGTTGTAGAACGCCTGCTTGTTGACGACGTTGGCGACGAGAAGGACGAGCGCCCCCCAGCGGAGCAGCTCGGCGACCCCGGGCTGCCGCCGCCGGACGACCATGACGGCGGCGGCGAGGACCCCGAGGACGACGACACCGACGACCCAGAACGGCAGCGTCAGGTGGAGGTCGTTGTAGAAGACGAGATACCACGTGTCGGCGAACCGCAGCGGCCGCGACTGCACGGACCCGCTCACTGCGTCGTGGATGAAGTCGCGCGGCGAGGCGAGGAACCACGGCAGCGACAGCAGGCCCGCGAGGGCGCCGGTTGCGAGCGTCCGGGCGACACCGAACCGCCGCCACACCAGGGCCAGGGGGAGCAGGAGGGCGACGTGCTGCTTCGACGCCAGTGCCAGGCCCAGGGGGACCACCGCCCACCAGGCGCGATCCTCGCGGACGAGCAACGCCCACCACAGGATGCCGGTGAACAGCAGGGGCTCGGTCCACGCCTGGTCGAACAGCGTGAGGGTGCCGGGGAAGGCGATGAGCGCCACCGCGGCGATGCCGACCCCCGCGGCCACCGCGGCGTTGCGACGCGGGCCACACAGACGCAGGAACCCGGCGAGGCTGACGAGCGTCCACGCACCGAGGGCCCAGCGGACGTCACCGGCGAGCCACCGGCCCGGTGCCAGGAGGACGGCCGTCCACGGGAGGTACGGGAAGGAGTCCTTGTCGCCGGGGGAGCCCACCCAGTGGGCGGCGTAGATGTTGTGCCCTTGGCCGAGGACGTCGCTCGCCTGTTGGAGGACGACCCAGACGTCGATGCGCGGTGCGCGGTCCCCGAGGACGGCGAGCGTGACCAGCAGGGCCTGCCCGGCTATCGCGGCAAGGACAAGGGCACGGGCCGAGACCCGGTGCGGTCGGGTGAGGACCGCGCCGGCTACGGCGAGCGGCAGCCCGATGAGGAGGACGTAGCACGCGATGAGCCAGCCGCCGCGGACGTAGGTCCACAGCGGGACGGACGCCGTGACGAGCGCGGAGCCGGCGAGGACGGCGGCACCCACCACTGGGACGAGGGCGACGCGCGAGTGGCGCCCGAGCCACACGGCGACGGCGACGGCGGCGACGGTCAGGGCCAGGACGATGACAACCCGGAAGCGGACGACGCTCCACTGGGTCGCGGCGGCATACAGGAGCCACACGACGACGAAGACCCAGGAGGCGACGGCAGCAGGGGAGCGCCGTCCGCCGGCTGCGTCACCCGCCATACAGGGCCTCGACCTCGTCACCGAAGTCGCGCATGATGATGGTCCGCCGCAGCTTCAGCGACGGGGTCAGGTGCCCGCTCGCCTCGGTGAAGTCGGTGTCGAGGATGACGAACTTGCGGATCGACTCCGCCTTGGAGACGGCCGCGTTCGCCTCGTCGACGGCCTTCTGGACCTCGGCGAGGACCGCGGGGTTCGTCCGGGCCCCCTCGATCGTCAGGCCCTCGATCCCGTTGGCCTTGGCCCACACGGGGATCATCTCCTCGTCGAGGGTCACCAGGGCGGCGATGAACGGCTTCTGGTCGCCGACGACGATGCACTGGGACACGAGCAGGTGTGCCCGGAGCCGGTCCTCCAGGACGGCGGGCGCGACGTTCTTGCCGCCGGCGGTGACGAGCAGCTCCTTCTTGCGCCCGGTGATCCGCAGGTAGCCGTCGGCGTCGAGCTCGCCGATGTCGCCCGAGTGGAACCAGCCGTCGTGGATGGCCTCGGCCGTCGCGGCGTCGTTGTTGTGGTAGCCGTGGAACGTGCCGACGCCCCGGATGAGGATCTCGCCGTCCTCGGCGATGGCGACGGCACAGCCGGGAAGCGGTGTGCCGACGGTCCCGATCCGCACGGTCTCGGGCCGGTTCACCGTCGCCGGCGCCGTCGTCTCCGTCAGGCCGTAGCCCTCGAGGATCGTCACCCCGACGCCGCGGAAGAAGTGACCCAGGCGTGTCCCCAGCGGGGCGCCGCCGGAGACGGCATAGAGGAGCTTGCCGCCCATCGCGGCTCGGAGCCTGCCGTAGACGAGCTTGTCGAAGACGAGGTGCCGGGCGCGCACGCCGAGGGGGACCCGGCCGGTGTCGAGCGCCTCCGAGTACGCGATCGCCGTCGCCGTGGCCGTGGCGAAGATCTTCCCCTTGCCCTCCGTCGTCGCCTTGGCGTCCGCCGAGTTGTAGATCTTCTCGAAGACGCGAGGCACGGCGAGGATGAACGTGGGCTGGAACGCCCCGAAGTCGTCGACGAGGGTCTTGATGTCGGCCGAGTGGCCCATCGTGACCCCGGCGTCGACGCAGAGGACCTCGATGAACCGGGCGAAGACATGCGCCAGGGGAAGGAAGAGGAGGGTCGACGCGCCGGGGTAGTGGACGAGCGAGCGGAACGCCTCGCCGGCGTTCTCGACGAGGTCGAGGAAGTTGCCGTGGGTCAGGCCGACACCCTTGGGGCGACCCGTCGTCCCCGACGTGTAGATGATCGTCGCCGGGCTCGAGCGGTCGAGCCCGGCGCGGGTGGCCACGAGGGCGCCGTCGGACACGTCGCGTCCCGATGCGGTGATGTTCGCCAGGTCGCCGGCGTCGATGCCCCACACGTCGGTCACCCTCGGTGTCGCGTGGCGGACCGACTCGACCGTCGCGAGGTGCGCGGCGCTCTCGACGACGACACCCACGGCACCGGAGTCCTCGAGGATCCACTGGACCTGCTCGGCCGAGGACGTCTCGTAGATCGGGACCGGGACGGCCCCGCAGCACCACAGGGCGAAGTCGAGGAGGGTCCACTCGTAACGCGTGCGGGCCATGATCCCGACCCGCTGGCCCGGCGTGACCCCGGAGGCGACGAAACCCTTGGCGAGCGCCTCGACCTCGGCGTCGAACTGGGCCGCGGTCACCGGCGCCCAGGCATCGCCCGCACGTCGCCGGAAGGCGATGTGGGACGGAGCCTCGCGGGCGTTTCGTGCGGGCATGTCGCCGAGCGTTCCGTCGGTTCGGGGTGGGACGACCGGCGGGACGGCCTTCTCGTTCACGGGAGCTGACTCCTTTGTCGGCAGCGTGGTCGCTGCCGGTCCTCGGCCGTCATCCTATGGCGTGGCCGTCGCTGTAGTGTCGGCTCATGGCCGAGCGCACAGAGTCCTCGATCGAGGTGGCGGCCGAGGCGGCCGCGGTTCTCGACGTCATCGCCGACTTCCCGGCCTACCCCGAATGGGCCGAACAGGTCCGGGAGGCGACCGTGCTCGGCGAGGACGGCGACGGGTGGGCGGACGAGGTCGAGTTCGTCCTCGACACCGGTGTCATCAAGGACCGTTACGTCCTCTCCTATGACTGGGACGTCGACGAGGTCGGCGCCGGTGTCGTCTCGTGGAGGCTTGTCCGCTCCGAGATGCTCAAGGCGCTCGACGGCTCGTACACGATCACGCCGAAGGGAGACGGGACGGCGGTGACCTACCGGCTCGCCGTCGACGTCAAGCTCCCCATGCTCGGTCTCATCAAGCGCAAGGCGGAGAAGATGATCATCGACACGGCGCTCAAGGAGCTGAAGAGGCGCGTCGAGGGCTGAGCGCCGCCCGATGCGCATCCTTCTCTTCACCGGCAAGGGCGGGGTCGGCAAGACGACGGCGGCCGCCGCGACGGCCGTCACGGCCGCCCGCGACGGGCTGCGGACGGTCGTCGTCTCGACAGACCCGGCGCACTCGCTCGCGGATGCCGTCGGGGTCGCGCTCCCGGTCGGCCGTCCCGTGCCCCTGGAACCCGGGCTCGACGCGCTTCAGGTCAGCGCCGCGGAGACGGTCGACCCGTCGTGGCGGGGAGTCCAGGGCTACCTCACCGCCCTCCTCGACGCCATCGGGCTCGACCCGGTCCTCGCCGACGAGCTGACCTCCCTGCCCGGGGTCGACGAGATCGCGGCCCTCGTCGCCATCGAGCGCCTCGCCGCCGCCGGGGCCCATGACCTCGCGGTCATCGACTGCGCCCCGACCGCCGAGACGCTGCGGCTCCTCGCGCTCCCGGAGATCCTCACGTGGCACCTCGACCGGCTCGTCCCGACGCAGCGGGCCGTCCTCGGGGCGCTCCGCCCGGCAGCACTGGCAGCCGCGGGCATCCCGCAGCCGCCCGCGGAGGTCCCCGCCGCCCTCGCCGCCTGGTCCCGGCGTATGCGCGGGGTCCAGGCGCTTCTCACGCCGCCGGGGTGCTCGGTCCGGCTCGTCCTCACCCCGGAGTCCGTCGTCATCGCCGAGGCGCGCCGGATGCTCGCCCTCCTCGGCCTGCATGGGTTTGCCGTCGACGGCGTCGTCGTCAACCGGGTCCTGCCGGATGCCGCGGCCGGCCACGGGTCCGGGCGGCCCGACCCGTGGCTCGCCGCGTGGAACGAGGCGCAGGCGCGCGGCCTCGCCGAGACGCGGGCGTCCTTCGCCGACATCCCCATCACCACGGTGCCCTTCGGCGCCGGCGAACCCATCGGGCTCGCGGCGCTCGCCGAGATCGGCCGCCACCTCCGTCCCGTCCCGCCCGCCCGGCTCACCGACCCGGCCACCGTCGGCGGGGTCCGCGTCACGAGAGAGGAAGCGGCCTACGTCCTCCACATGCCGCTGAAGGGCGCGACATCCGCCGACGTCGAGCTGGGACGTCGCGACGACGACCTGCTCATCGACGTCTCCGGACACCACCGGGTCATCACGCTGCCGTCCGTTCTGAGACGATGCACCATCCGGGGCGCCGCCATGAAGGACGGCGTCCTCACCGTCACGTTCGACCCCGACCCGGAGGTGTGGCCCCGTGAACGCTCCCGGTGACCAGCCGGTCGGCACGGTGGCCGAGGAGGCGGCGCGCCTCTTCGAGTCCCTGACCGGGCGCCCACTGGACCCCTCCGCGTTCGAGCCGCCCGCGGACAAGGGGGGCTGCCACCACCCGCCGGTCGGTGAGGCGACGACCTGCGCCGTCTGTCCCGTATGCCGAGGCATCCTCTGGGTGCGGACGCTGAGCCCGGAGACCATCGACCGGCTCGCCGACCTCGCATCGGCCGCGGCGACATCCCTGCGGGAGCTCGCCGCACGAGGACACGGCGAGGCCCCGCCCGAGCCGGCAGGTCACCGTAGCCGCGTCGTCGACATCGAGGTCGTCGACGTGCAGGACGGGGGCTGACGGCGTGGAGTGCGGCAGCGGCGTCGCTGGCATGATCGGCGCATGACCTCGGCACGGCTCGCCATCGGCATCGACGTCGGGGGCACGAAGGTGGCCGGCGGGCTCGTCGACGTCAGCGGTGCCGTCCTCGCCGTTGCGCGCCGGGACACACCGGACCGGAGCAAGAGCCCGGACGTCGTCGAGGACACGATCGTCGACGTCGTCGGCGAGCTCATCGCCGTCGTGTCCGCGGGCGGGATCGGGCAGGTCGTTGCCGTCGGCGTCGGGGCGGCGGGCTTCGTCGCCGCGGACCGGGCGACCGTCGTCTACGCGCCCCACCTGTCGTGGCGGAACGAGCCGCTGCGCGACGCGCTGCGCGACCGGGTGGCCGTGCCGTTGTTCGTCGACAACGACGCCAACGCGGCACTGTGGGCCGAGCATCGGTTCGGGGCGGCACGGGGCGAGTCGCACGCCCTGATGCTGACCCTCGGCACGGGGATCGGTGGGGCCCTGCTCATCGACGGCGAGATCTTTCGGGGGCGGTTCGGCATCGCCGGCGAGTTCGGTCACATGCAGGTGGTCCCGCGGGGGTCGCGCTGCGAGTGCGGCAACCGCGGCTGCTGGGAGCAGTACGCCTCCGGCAACGCCCTCGTCCGCGAGGCCCGTTCGATGATGTACGCCGGTGTGCCTGCCGTCGCCGACCTCGCGGAACGGGTCGGTGGCGACCCGGCGAGCCTTACCGGTCCACTCATCACCGAGGCCGCCCAGGAGGGCGACGCGACGGCCGTCGAGCTCATCACCGAGATCGGCCAGTGGCTGGGTGTCGGCATGGCGTCACTCGCCGCGGCGTTCGACCCGGGAGTCCTCGTCGTCGGAGGCGGTGTCAGCGCCGCGGGGGAGATGCTCCTGGAGCCGGCCCGTGAGTCCTTCGCGCGCCAGCTCCCAGGTCGCGGGTACCGGCCGATGCCCCCGATCGTCGCCGCCGAGCTCGGCAACCGGGCAGGACTCATCGGGGCCGCCGACCTGGCCCGGCGCAGCGTGGACTCCTGAGCGCGTGCGCGTCGCCTCGTACAACACGCGGGACCTCCGCGACGACGGTGCCGCCGCCGCCGGCGTCGTCCGGGCCATCGGGCCGGACGTCCTCTGCCTTCAAGAAGTGCCGCGCCGGTTGTTCGCCGAGCGCCGGGTTGCGGCCTTCGCCCGCTCGTGCGGCATGACGTGGTCCGGTGGCCACCGCGGCAGCGGTGGGACAACCGTGTTCACGGCGCCGAGGGTTGAGGTCCATGAGCAGCTTCATCGCCGGCTGCCCGTCCGGTTCCCGGACCGAACCCGCGGCTATGCCGTCGCCACCGTGGTCGCCCCCGGTCACCAGCCCATGACCGTCGTGTCCGTGCACCTGAGCCTGCAGCCGGAAGAGCGCCTCCGGCACGCGGCCATCGTCCTCGACGCGGTTGCGGCGGCGGACCGGCTCGTCGTGTGCGGCGACCTCAACGAGGACGCCTCGGGTGCGGCGTTCTCGGTGTTGGCGTCCCGACTGCGCGTCGTGTCGACGCCGGAGGCGACGTTCCCGGCGCGGGCGCCACGGCACCGGCTCGACGTCATCCTCGCAACCCCTGACGTCGACGTCGCGCCCCACGCCGAGCTCGACCTGCCGGTCGGTCTCATGGCTGCCGCGAGCGACCATCGCCCGGTCTGGGTCGACGTCCTGGCCTGACGCCGGCGTGACGTCAGACGCGGGCGCCGTCGTCGCTGTCGTCGCGGTGGGTGGGCTGGCGGAGGAAGAGGAGGACGAGCCCTGCGAGGGTCAGGCCGGCCGCGGCATACGTCCACAACGGCGACCAGCCGTCGCCGAACAGGAGGATGGCGAGGAGGGCGGCCGGCCCGATGGTCAGCCCGACGACGATGCCCCAGAACGCCAGGTCCTCCTGCCCCGGCAGCCGGGGCTGCGGCGGCTCGAACCGGTCCTCCCCGAGGAGGCTCTCGACCGATCCGGGGGGAGGGTCGTCGGGAATGGGCGGTGCGTCGCCGAGGTCGGCCGGGGGGGTGGCGTCCCAGCGGGAGATGATGTCGGCGAACTGGCGGTTGACGGACTCCTCGTCCGGCCCGTGCGAACCCTCCGGCGCCTCCTCGACGGGCATGGCTCAGCTGCTCAGCCGCCCGATGAAGGCGTCGGTGTCGGCGAGGATCGTCGGGGCGTCGTTGTCGAGCGTTGCGACGTGGTAGCTGTCCGGGAGGACCGTCTCGGTGACGTCGACGCTGGAGATCCGCGACAGGAGCAGGGCGGAGCTGGACGCCGGGACGACGTGGTCGTCGGCGCTGCGGAACAGCAGCACCGGCTGCGTGACGAGCGGCATGTCGAGGATCGTCGCCGCCCAGAGCTTCGTCTGGGAGTGCAGCGCCTTCAGGGGCACCCGGTCGTAGCAGACCTCGTCCTGCCCGGGCTTCTTGATGTCGTTGCCGATCCCGGGCAGTGAAGGAAGGAAGCGCTGGAGGACCGGCAGGGCCTTTAGCCGTGGGTCCTCGACCTTGTAGGCCGGGTTGACCAGGACGAGCCCGGCGACGTCCGACCCGTGCTCCTCGGCCAGACGCGTGGCGAGCGTCCCGCCCATGGAGATCCCGGCGACGAAGACCAGGTCGCACGCACGACGGAGGTCGGCGAAGGCTTGCGACACCTCGGCGTACCACTGCGGCCACCCGGTCGTGTTCGCCTCCTGCCACGTCGTCCCGTGCCCCGGGAGCCGGGGCAGCCGGACCGTATGCCCTGCCTCCGCCAGGTGCTCCGCCCACGGGCGCATGCTCGCCGGGCTGCCGGTGAAGCCGTGGCAGAGGAGGATGCCGACGCGGTCCCCGTCGTGGGCATACGGCTCGGCGCCGGAACGGACTGCGGGAGGGGTGGTCGGCTGCGCCATGGCGACGATCCTTCCAGAGTCCATCGGGCCAAACCAGGGGAGCCGTCGGTAGAGTGCGGGGTCACCCGACACCAACTAAGGCGTGCCCGTGTTCTACTTCCTGCTCAAGCGGCTCTTCCTCGGCCCGATCCTCACCGTCCTCTTCCGTCCGTGGACCGAGGGCGTGGAGAACGTGCCGGAGCACGGCGCGGCGATCTTCGCCAGCAACCACCTGTCCTTCTCCGACTCGATCTTCCTGCCGCTCGTCGTGCCGCGCCGGGTGACGTTCCTCGCCAAGGCCGACTACTTCAACACGCCCGGCTTCAAGGGACGGCTCAAGGCGGCGTTCTTCACCGGAGTCGGACAGCTGCCCATCGAACGCACCGGTGGTCGGGCCAGCGAGGCGGCCCTGAAGCAGGCGCTGACGATCCTCCGCAAGGGCGAGCTCCTCGGCATCTACCCCGAGGGCACCCGCAGCCCCGACGGGCGCCTCTACCGTGGCCGGACCGGGATCGCCCGGATGGCGCTCGAGGGCAAGGTCCCCGTCATCCCCGTCGCCATGATCGGCACCGACCGGGCACAGCCGACGGGAAAGATCATCCCCAAGGTCATGCGCATCGGGATCCGGTTCGGCAAGCCGCTCGACTTCTCCCGTTACGAGGGGATGGAGGACGACCGGTTCATCCTCCGCGCGATCACCGACGAGATCATGTACGCCCTCATGGAGCTGTCCGGCCAGGAGTACGTCGACATGTATGCCACGTCCATGAAGGACCGGCTCCTGAAGGCGGCGCGGATCAAGGCCCGGGAGGTGGAGCACCGGGCGCAGCCTGGCGCCGCGGCACCCGAGCTCGAGCGGGAGCTCGGCACCGACGACGACGAGCGTCGCGCCAGCTGATCCCCGGGCTGCGGAAGGCTCACCCGGCGCCCGCCGCCTTGCCCCCCGAGACCTGCCACGCACGAGCGACGGGGTCGCGACGCCGCATCCGTCACGGGGCTGGAGCGGTGGCCCGGTTCCGGCATACGGCCGGGACGTTCGCGGGCTGAGACGCACACCTATCCTTGTCCGGTGAGCCAGACCCCGGAACAGCGCCTCGCGAGCCTGCGCGCCGGCACCGACCGTGCCGTCACGCAGCAGCCGGAGTGGCCCGACGCGGCCGCCCTGGGGGAGGTCGTCGCGACGCTGGAGGCCTATCCGCCGCTCGTCTTCGCCGGCGAGTGCGACGTCCTGACGGACCGTGTGGCCGCCGCCGCCCGGGGGGACGCGTTCATCCTTCAGGGCGGCGACTGCGCGGAGACGTTCGCCAACGCGACGGCGAACAACATCCGCGACCGGATCAAGACGATCCTCCAGATGGCCGCCGTCCTGACCTACGGTGCCTCCGTCCCGGTCGTCAAGATCGGGCGGATGGCCGGCCAGTACGCCAAGCCGCGCTCGAGCTCGACGGAGACCCGCGACGGGGTCACCCTCCCGGCCTACCGCGGGGACATGGTCAACGACTTCGCGTTCACACCGGAAGCCCGCCGGCCGGACCCCCACCGGCTCGTCGACGGCTACCACGCGAGCGCGGCGACACTCAACCTCGTCAGGGCGTTCACGACCGGTGGTTTCGCCGACCTGCGCTACGTCCACGACTGGAACAAGGGCTTCGTCGCCAACGCGGCCAACGCGGCCTACGAGCGTCTCGCCCACGACATTGACAAGGCCATGCGCTTCATGGCCGCCTGCGGCGCCGACTTCGAGGCGATGCGGACGACGGAGTTCTTCTCCGCCCACGAGGCGCTCCTGCTCGACTACGAGCGGCCCATGACGCGGGTCGACTCCCGGACGGGGGCGCTCTACGACACCTCCGGCCACTTCGTGTGGGTCGGGGAGAGGACGCGGGACGTCGACGGCGCCCACATCGACTTCATCAGCAAGGTCCGCAACCCGGTCGGTGTCAAGGTCTCGGCGAAGACGAGCGCCGACGAGCTTCTCCGGATCATCGACCTCGTCGACCCGGAACGGCGTCCGGGGCGCCTCAGCTTCATCACGCGGATGGGCGCGGGCGTCGTGCGCGACGCCCTGCCTCCACTCGTCGAGAAGGTCCGTGCCTCGGGTGCACCCGTCGCGTGGATCTGTGACCCCATGCACGGCAACACGTTCGAGAGCGCCTCGGCACACAAGACCCGTGACTTCGACGACGTCGTCGAGGAGGTCCACGGCTTCTTCGACGTCCATCGGGACCTCGGCACCGTCCCCGGTGGTCTTCACATCGAGCTGACCGGCAACGACGTCACCGAGTGCCTCGGCGGGACGGCGAAGATCCTCGACGCCGACCTGAACCGTCGCTACGAGAGCGTCTGCGACCCGCGGCTCAACCACCAGCAGAGTCTCGAGCTCGCCTTCCTCGTCGCCGAGATGCTCGAGCGATGACGGAGACCGTCGCCGACCTCCTCTCGGACACCGTCACCCGTCCCACGCCGCAGATGCGCGCCGCGATGGCGCAGGCGCCGGTCGGGGACGACGTCTTCGGGGAGGACCCGACCGTCAACGCCCTCGAGGCGCGGGTGGCCGGCCTCCTCGGGCACGAGGCCGGCCTCTTCACGCCCAGCGGCTCGATGGCCAACCAGCTCGGCGTCCGCCTCCATGTCAGACCGGGGGAGGAGCTCGTCGGGGACTCCCTCGCCCACGTCCTGCGGGCCGAGCTCGGTGCCGCCGCGGCGTTCTCCGGCATCACGTCCCGGACGTGGGTCTCCGACGGGGGTCTTCTCGACGCGGACCAGCCCCTGTCGCTCATGATCACCGACGGGGGCGTCTACCAGGTCCGCACGGCCCTGGTCGTCGTCGAGAACACCCACAACTTCGGGGGCGGCACGATCCAGCCGCTGGCGGAGATCGAGCGCCTCCGCGCAGGCACCCGCCCCGTCGGCGTCCGGATGCATCTCGACGGGGCCCGCCTGTGGAACGCACACGTCGCGACGGGGGTGCCGCTCTCGGCATACGGGGCATGCTTCGACACCGTGTCCGTATGCCTGTCCAAGGGCCTTGGTGCCCCCGTCGGGTCGGTGCTCGTCGGGTCGCGGGCCCTCATCGACGAGGCGCGGGTCTGGCGGAAGCGCTACGGCGGCGGGATGCGCCAGGTCGGGATCCTCGCGGCCGCCGGGCACTACGCGCTCGAGCACAACATCGACCGGCTCGCCGAGGACCACGCCCGGGCGCACCGGATGGCGTCGGCGTGCGCCGAGGTCCTGCCCGGCAGCGTCGACCCGGAGCGGGTGAGGACCAACATCCTCGTCCTCGACGTCACGGGTGCCGGGTGGACCGGCCCCGACTTTGCCACGGCGGCGACCGCGCTCGGCGTGCGGATGTACCCGACGGGCCGGGCGTCGGTCCGCATGGTCTGGCACCTCGACGTCGACGACGCCGGCACGGACGCCGCGATCGAGGTCGTCACCGGTCTGCTGCGCCGCGGCCGCTGACGCACGAGCCCTCAGACCTCGTGGTGGAGGGCCTCCGCCGGCGGGTCGATGTCGGCCGGGACGTCGGGGGCACGCCGGCCATGGAGCTCGACGACGTACATCGCCGTGAGGACGAGGAGGCCGCCGAGGACCATCCGGCCGGTCAGGCTCTCCCCGCCGAACAGGACGGCGAAGAACGCCGCCCACACCGGCTCCAGCGTCATGACGATCGCCGCCCGCGTCGCGGTCAGGTGCGCCTGCCCCCAGGTCTGGGCCCAGAGGGCGAGGACGCCTGCCGCCAGGGCCATGTAGAGCATCGACCCCCACTGGCCGGGCGTCCTCGGCAGGACGATGCCGCCGGGCAGCGCACTGACCAGACACATCAGCCCGATGACGCCGGCCTGTACCGTCGAGAGACCGACGGCGTTGACCGGTGTGGACCAGCGGCCCAGCCCGATGATGTGGAGCGCGTAGATCGCCGCCGCGACGAGGGTCAGGGTCTCGCCGACACCGATGGAGAACCCGCGCAGTGAAAGGACGGCGAGCCCGACCGTGGCCAGGCCCACGGCGACCCACGTCCGTCCGCCGAGGCGGTCGCGCAGGAGGACGGCTCCGAAGATCGGGGTGAGGACGACGTACGTCCCCGTGACGAAGCCGGACACCGAGGCGCTCGTATGCTGCAGCCCCGTCGTCTGGAGGATCTGCGCCGAGCCGTAGAGAAGGCCGAGGACGAGCCCGATCCGCAGCTCGCGCCGCCCCAGGGCGAGGCTCTGGTGCCGGAAGGCGACGCCCATGACGACGGCGGCGATGACGAACCGTACGGCGAGGAAGTCCGTCGGGGGGATGGTTCGGACGAGGCCGCGGATGAGGAAGAACGTCGAGCCCCACACGGCGGTGACGCCGACGAGCAGGAGCGTCGCGAGGCGCTCGCCCCGATGGCTGGGTGGCATACGGTCTGAGCGGGTCAGACGACGGTCATCGTGACCGTCGAGCCCTTCGGGACCATCGCGCCCGGCGAGGGGTCCGTGGCGCGGACAGTCCCGAAGAAGTCACCGATCGGGTAGTCGGTCGTGACCGTGAATCCGAGCGCCTCGAGCTCGGCCTTGGCGACGGACTCCTGGAGCCGCCGGACGTCGGGCACCTGGACCAGCTCGGGCCCCTTCGACACGACGAGGGTGACGGTGTCGCCCCGGTGGAGCGTCGTCCCGCCGGGCGGGTTCTGCGAGATGACCGCGCCGTTGGCCACCGTCGAGCTGAACCTTCGGTCGCCGATGGTGACCGTGAGCCCGGCGGCCTGGAGCGCCGCGGTGGCGGCGTTGGCCGCTTTGCCCGTCCAGTCGCGCAGGGGGATCGGCTGGCGGCCCTTGCTGACGACGATCGAGACCGTGGCGCCGGGCTTGAGGGGGGTGCCGGCGCGAGGGTTGCTCGAGATGACGGCGCCGGCCGCTACCGTCTCGCTCCAGTCCTGGGTGACGGCGCCGACGCTGAGGTGCGCGTCGGCGATGGCCGCGGCGGCGGCCGCCTGGGGCTGTCCGACCACGGTTGGGACCGTGTGCCGTTCCGGCCCCTTCGAGACCTCGAGCGTGACGGCCTGCCCCCTGCGGAGGCGGGTGCCGGCCGTCGGGTCACTGTCGACGACGGTGCCGGCGGGGACGGTCTCGCTGTAGACGTCCGTTCGCTGTCCGCTCAGGTGGGCGGCCTCGAGCGACGCCAGCGCCGCCGCCACGGGGCGGCCCGCGAGGGCTGGCACGGTCGTCGGCGACAGCGGCCCGACCCGGAAGGCCCACGTCGCGCCGCCGGCCAGAGCGGCGAGGAGCACGAGCACGAGCACCCACGGCCACAGTCGGTGACGGCGCCCGGCATACGGAGGCTGCGGCCCCGGCGTGACGATCTCGGTGGTCCGGCCGACGGCCGGGACGGAGGTGACGGGCAGGGGAAGGGGTGCGGTCGTCTGCCGGGAGGGCCCGGGGGAGACCGGTTCGGGCCGTCCGTCGAGCTCGGCCGGGGTGAGCCCGCGCAGGGCCTCGCGGACGAGGCGGGCCAGGGCGGCGCCGTCGGCGGGCCGCCGGTCCGGGTCGCGGTCCGTCGCCCGGGTGACGACCTCGGCGACGGTGGCGGGGATCCCGGACGCGCGGTCGGACAGCCGCGGGACACCCCCGTGGACGTGCTGGTAGGCGACATGGATGGGGTTGTCGCCGACCATCGCCTTCGTCCCGGTCAGTGCCTCGAAGAGGATCAGTCCGGCGGCGTAGACGTCGGAGCGCGCGTCGGCGACGCCCCGCTCGACCTGCTCGGGGGAGAGGTAGGCCGCCGTCCCGAGGACCACCCCCGTCGCCGACGTCGCCGTTCGGGACGTGATCGTTCGGGCGAGGCCGAAGTCGGCGAGCTTGACGGCGCCGTCGTCACGGATGAGGACGTTCTCGGGTTTGACGTCGCGGTGGACGAACCCGGCGGAGTGGGCATATCCGAGGGCGTCGAGGACCGGGAGGAGGAGCTGTCCTGCGCGTCCGGGGGACAGGGGCCCCTCGGCGTCGAGGACGTCACGCAGGGTCCGCCCTGGGACGTACTCCATGGCCAGGAACTCCTGGCCCCCGTCCTCGAACTGGTCGTGGACGGCGACGATGTTCGGATGGGCCAGGCGGGCCGCGGAGCGAGCCTCTCGCCGGAACCGGGAGACGAACTGCGGGTCGGCAGCGAGGTGGGCATGGAGGACCTTGAGGGCGACCTCACGGTCGAGGCGCGTGTCGAGCGCGAGGTAGACCGTTGCCATCCCCCCGTCGGCGAGGCGCTCGAGCGGGCGGTAGCGGCGGTCGACCTCGCTGCCGATGAGCGGGTCCTGCGCCACGGACGTCACCACGGGATTCTAGGCCGCTGACGAGGGCCGCCCCCGCAGGCACGGCGGCCGGACGGCCGGGGTCGGGGGACCCGGAACGACGTGGCGGGCATCGGCGCGACCTCCGTTCGGGCGCTCGGCCGGTGGTACGGATGAGACCACTGTGACAGAAGTTACCGGAGAAACCCCGTCCGCGTCGGGAGCGTCGACGTGTGGCACGCTGCTCCCGTGACCGCTGCCGCCAACCCTGACCTCGAGGCACTCGTCGAGTCGTGGAGCACCGTGCCGGATCTCGCCGAGCGGGCCGGCGTGCGGCTGTCGGACGTCCGCGGCTGGATCGAGGACCGGCTCGTCCTTGCTGCGCGGGTCGGCGCGCGCCACGTGGTCGCCGTGCCGAGCGCCTTCGTCGACGAGCGGGGGCCGCTCGCGGTGCTCCGAGGGACCTTCACGGTCCTCGCCGACGGCGGCCTGTCCGATGAGGAGATCCTTACGTGGCTCTTCACCCGCGACGAGACCCTTCCCGTCCCCGGTACCCCGATGGACAACCTCCTCGCCGGCCACAAGACGGAGATCCGTCGCCGGGCGATGGAGCTTGCGATCTGACGGTCGGGTCAGAAGGAGCGCGTCGTCGCCGTGTCGACGAGCTCGTCCAGGGCACGGGCCGCCTCGGGCGTGAGCCCGGTGGCCGCGTGGAGCGACGTCCGGGCCGACTCGGCGAGGTCGGTGATCTCGGCCTCGACCCGGTCGACGGCGCCGGTGCGCTTCATGAGCCCGCGCAGCTGCCCGACCTCCTCCTCGGTGAGGTCCGGCCGCCCGATGAGGTCCATGACGTGCTCCGCCTCGGGTCGCCCGAGCGCGGTCAGCGTATGCGCGACAAGGACGGTCCGCTTGCGCTCCCGGAGGTCGTCACCGGCGGGCTTGCCCGTCACCTCGGGGTCGCCGAAGACGCCGAGGATGTCGTCGCGCAGCTGGAACGCCTGACCGAGGTCGAAGCCGTAGGCCGACAGCGGGCCGAGTGCGGCGGGGCCGAGGCCTCCGGCGGAGGCGCCGATGAGCAGGGGATGCTCGACGGTGTACTTCGCGCTCTTGTAGGCGATGACGAGCCGGGCCCGGTCCGCACGCTCCTCCGGCCGCAGCGCCCCCCACGGCCGGTGGGACTCGACGACGTCGAGGAACTGGCCCGCCATGAGCTGGGTGCGCATCCGGTCGAAGGTCGGCCGGCCGCGGGTCAGGTCCTCGGCGGGGAGCCCGCACGTCGCATACGTCTCCTCCGTCCAGTTCAGGCAGAGGTTCCCGGCGAGGATCGCCCCGGCGAGCCCGAAGCGGTCGGCGTCGCCGTCCCACGCCCGGTCCTCGTGGCGGCGGGCCAGCGTCCGGTGGGCGGCGGGCTGTCCTCGCCGGGTGTCGCTGTCGTCCATGACGTCGTCGTGGATGAGGGCAGCGGCCTGGAACAGCTCCATCGCGCTCGCACACCGGACGAGGGCGTCGGAGTCGGGTCGTCCGGCGGCGCGGTAGCCCCAGTAGAGGAAGGCGGCGCGGAGCCGCTTCCCGCCGCGAAGAAGGGTGGCGACCGCCGTGACGAGGTCGTCGACGTCCGGGCCGAGCTCGGCGAGCACGTCGCGCTGGTGGGCCAGGTGTACGTCGAGGGCCGTCTGCACGCGCCCGCGCAGGTCGTCGGCGTGGAGGGGACCCATACGGCGAGCCTACGTGCGGACGGGGGGACGGAGCATACGGGGGCTGCACTACCCTTCGCGCCATGCCGTCCCGTTTCGTCCGCCCCGAGCACGTCACGCGCTCCATCCCCGCGCGTCTCGCCGGCCCGGGCCCGGCGGTCAGCTTCGAGTTCTTCCCGCCGAAGGACGACGCGGCGGAGACGGCCCTCTGGGGAGCGGTCCGGCGCCTCGAGCGGGTTCGGCCGGCCTTCGTCTCGGTGACGTACGGCGCCGGTGGGTCGACCCAGGAGCGGACCGTACGGGTCACCGAGCGCATCGCCCGCGAGACGACCCTGACGCCGATGGCCCACCTCACGTGCGTCGGCGCCTCACGCGCCCAGCTGCGCCGTGTCATCGGCTCGTATGCCGCCGCCGGCATCCGCAACATCCTCGCCCTCCGTGGTGACCCGCCGGGCGACCCCGGCGGCGAATGGGTCCCCCACCCGGGCGGCCTCGACCACGCGATGGACCTCGTCGCCCTCATCCGCGAGCTCGGGGAGTTCACCATCGGCGTCGCGGCGTTTCCCGACGTGCACCCCGCGTCGCCGAGCCTCGAGCACGACGTCGACATCCTTGTCCGCAAGGCGGACGCCGGGGCGAGCTTCGCCATCAGCCAGATGGTCTTTGACGCCGACTCCTACCTGCGGCTGCGTGACCTCGTCGCGGCGCGGCGGGACCTGCCGATCACACCGGGCCTCATGCCGGTGACGAATGTCCGGCAGATCGAGCGGATGTCCCAGCTCATGGGGACGCCGCTGCCGGAGCGCGTCGTCGGCCGCCTGCGGGCCGTCGCCGACGACCCGGCCGCCGTCCGCGCCGTCGGTGTCGAGATCGCGACCGAGCTCGGCCGGCGCATGCTCGACGAGGGCGCCCCGGGCCTGCACTTCATCACGATGAACCACTCGACGGCGACCCTCGAGGTGTCCGCCGCTCTCGGGCTCGGGTCGGCCGCGAAGACCTGACTACGGCGAGTCGCGGGGGGCCAGGTCGTGGGCGGCGCCCCACGTGTCGTAGCGCCGCTTCAGGCCGACGACCCGGCGGACGGCGAGGACGGCGACGACCGCGCCGATGACGAGGAGGACCCCGGCGATGCCGGCCGCGACGTACGCGTGGTGGATGGCCAGCGTCGTGACGCCGACGGCCAGGACGTCCTCGGTGGAGCTGACGAGGATGTTGCTCGCCGGCTCGGGGGAGGTGTTGACGGCGACCCGGAGGCCAGCCTTGACAAGGTGGCTCGCGAGGGCACTGACGCCCCCGGCGGCGGCCGTGAACGCCGCGTCGAGCCCGGCGGTCTGGTGGCCGACGAGGTAGCCGATCGTCGCGCCGACGGCCGGTCGGATGACCGTGTGGACCGTGTCCCACGCCGTGTCGAGGAACGGGATCTTGTCGGCGACCAGCTCGATGACGAACAGGACGCCCGCGGCGATGAGCACGTCAATCCGGCCGAGGACGGCCGGGATCTGGGTGACCGAGAAGAACCGCTCGGCGAGCCCAAGGACGAGGACGACGGCATACGCGTTGACCCCGCTCGCCCAGCCGGACGTGAAGACGAAGGGGAGGAGCTCCGTTCCCATGCTCAGGTGACCTCCATCGGCTGCCCACCGGTGATCCGGAGGAGCTCGTCGTACGTCGTCGCGAAGACGCTATGGCTGTGGCCGGCGGCGGCCCACACCGTCTCGTAGCGGCCGAGGTCGACGTCGACGATGGTCCGCAGGGGGGTCGTATGCCCGACGGGCGCGACGCCGCCGATGGCGAAGCCAGTTGTGGCGCGGACGTACTCGGCGTCGGCTCGGTCGACTGACGCGAGGTCGGCGAGGGCCGCGACCTTGGCCGTGTCGACCCGGTGGCTGCCCGAGGCGAGGACGAGAAGGGGGAGGGCCTCGCCGTCGCGGGTCGTCGTCCGGAAGACGAGCGAGTTGGCGATCTCGCCCGGGGTGACCCCCACGGCCTCGGCGGCGGCGGCGGCCGTCCGGACGGCGTCGGGGAGGTGGCGGACCTCGGGGTCGACACCATGGACAGCGAGCGCCGCGAGGACGCGTGCGACGGCGGGATGGCTGTCGGTGGGGGCCGGCATGGTGGTCAGCGTAGGGGCTTGACGCCGCCCGGTGCGGGAGGTGTAGTCTCGTCATCTATCGAACATGTGTTCGATACAGCGGTGCCGGTCCGCCGGGTGCCTCGACCCCACCCGGCGGACCAGGACCGACATCCCCGTCGTTCGCGTCCTTGCGACGCCATGTCGCCATGCCCGGCCGGAAGGAGGCGCGTGCCCGTGGTCCGCCGGTACGACGAGCCCATCGAGGTCAAGGCGGCGGCGACCCCGCAGGCGTTCCTCTGGCGCGGGCGGCTCTTCGTCGTCCGTGAGGTCCTCGGACGCTGGCAGGAGCGGCGCCAGTGGTGGCGCGCCGGCGGGGGAGAGGCGGCCACCGACCGGGAGCGCCAGGTGTGGCGGGTCGAGGCGAGCGCCGGCCGGGGGGCCCGGACGGGCGTCTTCGACCTCGGCCTCGACGGCCCGGACGGCTGGCTCCTGCTCCGCACCCATGACTGACCGTCGTATGCCACGTCCCACCTCCCCGGAAGGAGCCACCATGGAGCTCATCGACGCCGCCGAGGACGCCCTTGAGGCGGCCTGCCACGCCCGGCTCGCCCGCGACCGCTACGTCAACGCTCTCCGGGCCGCCCTGCGTGCGGCGACGGCGCTCGTCACGGCCCGGCGCTCGAGGACGGCCGCCGTGGCGCCCCGGTCTGTCGACGCCGCCCCGAGGAGCGTGTGGGAGCTGCTGGCCGTCAGCGCGCCCGAGCTCGCCGAGTGGGCGGACTTCTTCGCCTTCTCCGCCGCGCGCCGCGCGCACCTCGACGCACCGGTAGCGATCGTCTCGGCCCGGTCGGCGGACGACCTCGTCCGGGCCGCCCGGACCTTCGTCGACCTCGTCGGCGAGGCGCTCGGGCTACCCCGGGTCGCCCGGCCCGCCCGTCTCGTCCCGCTGACCCGCTGAAGACCCGCCGCACCGGCATACGGGCGTTGTCCCATGGACGAGTTCGCGCACCTGCACGTCGCCTCGGGGTTCTCCATGCGCTACGGCGCCTCGACCCCGGAGGCGCTCGTCGAGCGTGCCGCCCAGTACGGGCAGCCCGCGCTCGCCCTGACCGACCGGGACGGGCTCTACGGCGCCGTCCGGTTCGTCCGGGCCGCGACGGCGGCGGGGATCACGCCCGTCCTCGGTGTCGACCTCGCCGTCGAGGAGCCGACCCCGCCGCGCCGTCCCGCCCGGATGCCCGTCCGGGGAGGTGCCCTCGTCGACCCCCGGCGTCCGCGCATCACCGTGCTGGCCCGGGGGAGCGCCTCGGGGGTCGCCCACGGCGTCGGCTGGGCCGCCCTGTGCCGGCTCGTCACGGCGACCCACCTGCGCGGTGAGCGTGGTGTCCCCGTCCTGCCCCCCGACCTCCTGCTCCCCGCGGACTCCCCGCTCGTCGTCCTCCTCGGGCCGGACTCCGACGTCGGCCGGGCCCTCCTGGCCAACCGGCGCGACCGCGCCGAAGCCCTTCTCGCGGCCTGGGAGGCCCGTATGCCACGGGCCGGCCTCGTCGTCGAGGTCGTCTGTCACCGCGGGCCGGACGGCACGCCGGCCTCGCGCCGGCATGCGCGGGCCCTTCTCGCGCTCGCCGACGCCCACGGCATAACGGCCGTCCTCACCGCCGCCGTCCGGCACGTCGACCCGGCCGACTCGCGGGTCGTCGACGTCCTCGACGCGGCCCGGCGGCTCGTCACCCTCGACCCGCGCCACCTCGACCGGATGACCGATGCCGGCCATCTCGCGAGCACCGTGACGATGCACCTGCTCGCCCGGGAGCTCTGCGGGCCCGACCCCGACCGCGCCGACCGGCTCGTCGCCGACACCATGCGGCTCGCGCTGGAGTGCGGCCAGGACGCCCGGCGTGACCTCGGCATCGGCTCGGTCCAGCTGCCCGAGCCGGGCATCCTCGGCATACGGGACGGGGAGGACCCGCAGCGCGTCCTCGAGGAGCGTGGCCGGGGGGCCGTCGCGTGGCGCTACCCCGGCGCGAGCGACACCCACCTCCACACCGTCCACACGCGGCTGACCGAGGAGCTGAAGGTCATCGCCGACCTCGGCTACGCGACGTACTTCCTGTGTGTCGCCGAGGTCACCGACCTCATCCGGGACAAGGGGATCCGCGTCGCTGCCCGCGGATCCGGCGCCGGGAGCCTCGTCAACCACCTCCTCGGGATCAGCGGCGTCGACCCGATCCGGCACGACCTCCTCATGGAGCGGTTCTGCAGCCCGCTGCGGGCCGAGCTGCCCGACATCGACATCGACGTCGAGTCGGCGCGCCGGACGGAGATCTACGAGGCGATCCTCGACCGGTTCGGCGGCGACCGGGTCACGTGCGTGTCGATGATGGACACCTACAAGGTCCGGCACGCGATCCGCGACGTCGGCGCCGCCCTCGGCATGACCCCTGTCGAGGTCGACGAGATCGCCAAGGCGTTCCCGCACATCCGGGCGCGCGACGCGCGCAGCGCCATTGCCGAGCTGCCCGAGCTGCGCACCCGCGGTCTCGACGCCCCCCGCCTGCAGACCCTCTTCGACCTCGTTGAGCGGCTCGACGGGCTGCCCCGGCACATCGCCGTCCACCCGTGCGGCGTCATCCTGTCCAACGCGAGCCTGCTCGAGCGCACCCCCGTCGAGGCGAGCTGGCTCGGCTTTCCCATGAGCCAGTTCGACAAGGACGACGTCGAGCACCTCGGCCTCCTCAAGCTCGACGTCCTCGGCATACGTATGCAGTCCGCCATGGCCCACGCCGTCGCCGAGGTGGCCCGGGTGGACGGAGTCGACATCGACCTCGACGACGAGGGTCAGGTGCCGCACGACGACCCGGCGACCTACGCGATGATCCGAACGACCCACACCCTCGGCTGCTTCCAGATCGAGAGCCCCGGCCAGCGTGAGCTCGTCGGCAAGCTCGGGCCGGAGCGGTTCGACGACCTCATCGTCGACATCTCCCTCTTCCGTCCGGGCCCGGTCAAGTCCGACATGATCACCCCCTACCTCGAGACCCGGCACGGCTGGCGGCGGCAGCGCTACATCCACCCGAGCCTCGTACCGGCCCTCGCCGACACCAACGGCGTCGTCGTCTTCCACGAGCAGATTCTCAAGGTCGTCGCCCAGACGACGGGGGTGTCGCTGGCCCAGGCCGACGAGGTGCGTCGCGCCCTCGGCTCTCCCGGGGGGCAGGCGGAGATCGAGCGCTGGTGGCGGCCTGCGGCGGCGGCCCGCGGGTACCGGCCCGAAGACGTCGACGCCATCTGGGACATCCTCGCCTCGTTCGCCTCCTTCGGGTTCTGCAAGGCCCATGCGGCGGCGTTCGCCCTTCCGACGTTCCACTCGGCGTGGCTCAAGGCCCACCACCCGGCGGCGTTCCTCGCCGGTGTCCTCACCCACGACCCGGGCATGTACCCCAAGCGTCTCCTCCTCGACGACGCCCGGACCCTCGGTATCGCCGTTCTCCCCCTTGACGTCAACCGTTCCGACGGCACCTACCGGGTCGAACGCCTCGACACCGGCGTCCAGGGGCACATCCCGCTCCATCCCGACCTGCCCGACGGGTCGGCATACGGCATCCGCCTCTCCCTCTCCGACGTCAAGGGGGTCAGCGCGGCCGAGGTCGCCGGGATCGTCGACGGGCAGCCGTATGCCGACCTCGCCGACTTCTGGACCCGAGCCCGGGTGAGCCGCCCCGTCGTCGAGCGGCTCGTCCTCGCCGGCGGGTTCGACGGGATCTACGGGATGGGCTCGACCCGCTCCGGGCTCGGGCGGCGGGGGCGGGTGACCCGTCGCGACGTCCTCCTCTATGTCGCCGAGCTCGACCGGTGGGAGCGGGCCGTCGGGGGGCCGCCCCGGGCCCGGCGCCGGGTCCTGACGGAGAGCGCCGCCGCAGAGGACGTCCGGAGCCTCGCCGCCGCCCAGTCCCAAGGGGCCCGGCCGGTGGCGGCACCAGGGAACCGGCCCGTCCAGCTGCTCCTCGACCTCGGCGACCGGCCCGAGGTCACCCCGGGCTCCGGCCTGCCCGAGATGACCGGCACCGAACGGGTCAGCGCCGAGCTGGAGGTCCTCGGGCTCGATGCGAGCGCACACGTCATGGACTTCTACGCCTCGATGCTCCGGGCCCTCGGCACGACGTGGAGCCGCGACCTCCTCCACGCCCGCAGCGGCTTCAGCGTCCTCGTCGCCGGCGTCAAGGTCGCCACCCAGACCCCGCCCGTCCGATCCGGACGCCGGGTCGTCTTCCTCACCCTCGACGACGGGACCGGGCCCTCGGACGCGACGTTCTTCGAGGACGTCCAGGGCCCGTATGCCGAGACCGTCTTCCACTCATGGCTCCTCCTCGTCCGTGGCCTCGTCCGGCGTACCGGCGAGCGTGGCATCTCGCTGCGAGCCACCGGCGCGTGGGAGCTCGGCGCCCTGTGGGACGCGTGGGGCCGCGGCGGGGTCGAGGCCGTCCGGGACGCCATCGACGCGGCCGACGCCGAGGCCCGGGAGCGTGCCCGGCTCGGCGAGGAGGCCGTCGAGGACGCCCTCGGGCGCGGGCACCGGGTCCTCGTCCACGCCTCCGGGTTCCGCCAGTCCCCGTATGCCGACACGCGCCCACCCGGCCACGACCCGCGCCAGGGCCGCGGCATCCCCGGTGGGGGTCTTGTCCCCGGCGGGGGTCTCGACCCGACGCCGACGCCCCCGCGGAAGCTGTGGCATGCGAGTCCGGGAAGCTCGGGCCGATGAGGCCCGTCCGTCCTCCGCCGCCGGGGCGGCTAGGGTGAGCCCGTGGCCGATGGTCCCGAAACCCCCGCCCGCGGGCGCCGACCGGGCGTCGACACCGCCCTGCGAACCGCCGCCGTGTGGGCCGTCGTTCGCGACGTCGCCGCCCGGCGCCGTGCCGAGCTCGGTCGCCCCCTGCGCGTCGTCGACATCGGCGGTGGCACCGGCGGCCTGGCCGTCCCCTTGGCCGTCGAGGGACACGACGTCACCGTCGTCGACCCGAGCCCCGACGCCCTCGCCTCGCTCCGTCGCCGGGCGACCGGCGACGGCGTCGAGGCGCGCATCACGGCCCGCCAGGGCGACGCCGAGACTAGATCGGA
>JAJXUB010000050.1 GCA_021783215.1 Actinomycetes bacterium
CGATCCTCGAGCAAGCCGGGCTGCGACCCAGCGGCGTACGGCACACGGCCACCGACCTGGCTCTGCTCGAGGCGACCGCTCGCTGAACACGGTCGTACTCCGCGATCTGTACCGCGGTCGCACCAGACGCGGTCCTCACCCGCCGGATCCACGCCACCACGGCACTCTAAGCGAAGGCCTCAGTGCGTGAAAACCCACCCACCACACCACATCACCGCAGGTCACAGCCCCGGCCCTCCGTCGAAAATCAGGCCGTGAGCCAACTCAGGTGGATCCCTCGGAGAGCTAGCGTCTGTCGGCGACTTGCCATTCGTCGTGGGCTACGGCTTAGCTGCCTCACGGTGCGGTATGCCGTCCGCTCACCTCCCGGGCAAAGCTGAGCACCGCGGCCACCGCCTCCTGCGGAGCGTCACGGAAGATGATGTGTCTCGCACCCTGCAGTCGGACGTAGCGCACGTCGGTGGAGGACAGGGCGGTCACCATGTCGTCGACGACGTTGATGGTGCAGACGGGGTCATCGGTGCCGGCCACGACCAGGACAGGGCAGACCACGCGGTCGAACATGGGCCACGGGTCGAGCTCATCGCCGGACTTCAGGGCCCGGTTGAAGTGCAGGTTGACTTCGGTGGTCGGGATACTGAGCGCCACCCTGTGGGCCAGCTCCTGCGGGAAGCCTGGGCGGGCACTGAGTAACGGCATGCATACGCGGTCCCACGCCGCCCCAGACTCCTCACTGAGCTCGCGTGCATCCCAGGCCATCACGTCGGCGGCTTCATCGCCCCCGATGCGTCGGAAGGTCTCGACGCTCGCCTCTTGGTCAAGCCGCCCGCCAGTGGTGTTCGCGAGGATGACGCCTCCCGGGTGGTCCGGAAACAGGACGGCGTATGCCGCCGCGACGAACCCGCCGAAGCTGCTCCCGAGCACGATGGGCTTGCCGATGCCAAGGGCGTCGCACAGGTCACGCAGGTCGGTGGCCCACCGCGTGAGGTTCCACGTGCTCTCGTCGGCATGATCGCTGCGGCCGTGCCCACGCTGGTCGTAGTAGATCAGCTGCGCATGGTCGCCGAGGTCAGCCAATCCCACCTTCATCAGCGAGTGGTCGGACCCGGGACCACCGTGCACCGTGACGATCGTCGGCCTCTCGCGCATCTCGTCCCCGTCGGGCACCAGCGCCGGGCCCGACACGTCGACATACAGTCCAACGTCCTGCAATGTGACCCGCATGGCCTCAACGGTATGACTGCTCGAGGGACCCCGTACCTGGTTCCAACGGTTCCCGCCGACCGGGCCCGTTGTGATGGTCGGAGCTTGGCCTCGGGAGCCTTGGGCGGATGAGGTGGCGCTGATGGCAGGACGTCCAGGGCGACCACGAGCCGGACGGCATACCTTGAACCGCGACCCGGACACCGACTTGCAGAACGGCGGATCCGTGGTCTGATCCCGAGCGGGGACTGGCAGGCTGTTTGCATGATTCTCCCCAAGCTCCGCGACGCGCGCCTAGTCACGATCCGCCGTGGCGGGCTGCTCAGCGACGCGGACCACCAGCTTCTGGCGCTGTGGGCCGCCCAGTGTGCCGAGCATGTGCTGCCTCTCTTTGAGGTGGAGGAGCCGCTGGACACCCGTCCTCGAGAAGCGATCGATGCGGCGCGCGCGTGGGCGCGTGGCGAGATGAAGATGATGGATGCCCGAGCCCGGGGCGGGCACGCGATGGGCGCCGCACGGCCCCTGCGAGGAGCTGCCCGGCTCGCCGCCTACGCCGCCGGCCAAGCAGCCTGTGTAGGACACGTGGCCGACCATGATCTTGGCGCCGCGGCCTACGCGATCAGGGCCGCCCGGGCCGCCGATCCGAGCGACATCAACGCCGGACGCCTTGAGCGGGACTGGCAGCGCGCCCAACTGCCCGAACAGACTCGGGCCCTGGTCCTTGAGGACCAGGTTCGCCGTAACGCCGTCTGCTGGTCTGTCTTCGAGGACTGAGGAGCCCGCATGGCTGCGGCACTGCCGAGAGGGAGCCCTGCACAGAATCGACACGTGTCCCGCACACGTGGTGCGCCAACGTCCTGAGAGAGGCTTGTGGCGGGGTTCGGAAGGGTCCGATCGTTGAGGGGAGGCAGGGTGGCGGAGCGCGCACCGGGCCGACGGCTCAGGAGAGCCGGGGTGGCGCTGGCGCTCGCCGGCGCCGTCCTGAGCGCGTATGCCGGGCTCGTGGCGTGGCGCAGCGAAACAGCCGTAGACCTGCCCCACCCAGCGGGTGGCTATCCCGTCGGCCGGGTCGAGGACACCGCGACCGATGCCGGCCGGGGTGGTCGGCAGCTGTCGATCTGGACGTGGTACCCAGCCGTCGCGGGGACCGGCAAGGTCGCGGCATACGCGCCGGGTCCGTGGCGTGCACTGGCGATCGGGCTGCACCTGGGTGAGACCAAACTCGACCGGGTCCACGACGCGGCTCGCGAGCGGGCGACGCCGGCCCCGGGCAGGTTCCCTGTCGTCGTCCTCCTGCCCGGGTTGGGGTTCGCCGCCCCGCAGTACGCGGTCCTCGCCGAGGACCTGGCCAGCCGCGGCTACGTCGTCGTCGGGGTGACCCCGACCGGGAGCGCGAACCTCACCGTGCTGGGCGGTCGTCCCGTCGGACCCACCGCCGAGGGCAACCCCTCCGGCTTCGCCGGCGAACAGACGGCTCACGACCGCGCCATCGCTCAGCGCCTCCTGGCCGTCTGGGTGGGCGACGCGCGGTTCGCCGCGGACACGGCCGCGTCCCTGACCGAATCCTCGACGCTGGCGGCGAACGTCGACCGGAGCCGGCTCGCCTACGTCGGTCACTCCTTCGGCGGCACGACGGCCTTGCAGGCGTGCCACGACGACTCTGCGTGCAAGGCCGCCGTCAACCTCGACGGCGCGCTCTTCGGGTCCGCCGCCACCGGCGGGCTGCACGTCCCCACGCTCCTGCTGGGACACGATGGCTCGTGCATCACCGGCGACTGCCGCCCGGCCAGCGCCGCCGACCGTGCCGACGTCGCGGCCGCAGAGGGCTACGTCGCCGCATCGACCGGGCCCGTGCGGTGGGCAACCCTGCCAAGGACCGGTCACCTCAACTTCACTGACGACGGCATGTACTACTGGGCCTGGCCACTCCGAGCCCTGCTCGGCCTCGGCTCCGCAGACGGCAGACGGGTTCTGGTGCGGACCGGGGCACTCGTTGCCGGCACCGTCCACGACGCCGGGGTGTAGCTGCCTGCCCAAGTTCGAGCGTGCCGATACCGTCCGTGGATCGTCAGCGCCGCGATCTTGCCCTGGGACAACCGGGCGGCATGCCGGTGCCAGTCGGCGACACGATGATGACGGTGCCGTTCGGGCTCCTGCCCGGGATGCTCGTCTGGGGCGGCGGGGGTGAACGTCCCGAGTGAGCCGTGAGGTCGCGTAGGTATGTGTCTCCGTCAGCCGGGCGGAGACGGTGCCCGGAGTCGGGTCGTGCCATGGCTCCGCCTCGGCGCGGTCTGCGGGGTCGACGCCGTGCGCGCTCGACCTGCCGGTGCCAGCCTTGCGTCCAACCTGGCGCTCGCCCTCGGCGTGGTGGCGTGGTCGAGGCCGTGTCGTGACCGGCGCGGGCCAGCACCCAGGCCACCACCGTCATCGCGCGGGGCTCGGGTGGAGTGACGTGCGTGTAGGAGGCGTTGCGCATGCGGCGGGCCTCTACAGTTGTGGCGTATGAGCGTCCGGGTTGGGTTCTTGCGCGCGGTGAACCTCGGGCGCCGGCGGGTGGCCATGAGCCGGCTGGTGGCGGTGTGCGAGGGCCTCGGGTACGCGGATGTGTGGACGTTCGTCAACAGTGGCAACGTCGTGTTCGACACGACCGGCCGGCGGGCCTCGGTCGAGGCGGCGATGGAGAAGGCCCTGGAGGAGGAGGTCGGCTTCGAGTGCACGACGTTCGTCCGGACGGCGACGCAGCTGAAGGGGTGCCTCGATGCCCGGCCCTTCGCGCTCGCATCGGGCGATACGCATTTCGTGACGTTCTTGAAGAAGGCACCCACCGCGAGTGATGCCAGGCGCCTGGAAGGACTGTCGAACGACTTCGACACGCTCGTCGTCCAGGGGGCAGACGTGCACTGGCGGATGCGCGGCAAGTCCACCGACTCCCGCCTCGGCAAGCGCGACTGGGTCGAGATCCTGGGCCCGTTGAGCGGTACGAGCCGCAACGTCACGATGCTGACGAAGCTGGTGGCAAAGATCGACGGCGTCTAGCTGCCGAGGGGCCCGCCGCGCGTTGTCCACGGCCCCGCACAACGCGAACACGTGCGCGATTCAAGAACTAGAAACATGACGTCGTCGGGAGCGCCGACGACGGAGCAGCGCAAGGAAGGCTAAGCCGGGCCGTGCGGGCACTCGTCCGTGCCGACGGCGACCATGTCCTCTTGTACCGCTTGAGCTTCCCGCATCCAACCCCGCCGACGAGCGCAACGGTCCCGTGGGCCCAGCCTCACCGATCCCGACCGTCGAGGAAGCCGAGGATCGCGGCGAGCATCTCGGGTCTGGCGAGGGCATCGTGGTCGCCCGGGACCGTGGTGAACACGGCGGAGGGGATCCGCTCCGCGAGCACGGCAGCCGAAGCGCGCGGGTCTCGGTCGCCGATCACGACCAGCGTCGGGACACCGATCCGCGCCAGCTCCTCCGACGATGTCCCGACGAAGCTGTCCAAGACGTGCAGGAGCGCCTGCGGGTCGACCCCTCGCCCAGCCATCCAGCCGACCAGCGCCTGCTCCTGCGGGTCGAGTGGCGTGCCGTCGACCATCGCGGTGAGCAGCCGTCGGTGGCCGGCGGTCCGGTCGCTGGCCGGCAAGGTCACATCCACTCCCTGTCCGGCGATCACCGCCCGGGCGGCCCTGGCGCCGCGCACCAACATCCGCAGCACCACCCGGGCGCCCAGAGAGTAACCGACGAGGTCGAAGCCGTTGTCCCGCAACCCGAGCGTCGCCACCACGGCCAGGACGTCGTCGGCCAGGACATCGGGCGGGTACGCCGCCGCATCGTGCGGGCGGGCGCTGTCGCCGTGGCCGCGCAGGTCCGGCATGATCACCCGGTGGCCCGGAGCGGCGAACGCTGCCGCGAGCCCGTGGTCGATCCACTGACGGCTGTCGCTCGAGAAGCCATGGATCAGGACAAGCGGCCTGCCGTCACCCACCTCCCGGTAAGCCAGCTCCACCCCATCCCGCGCCGCGCAACGGTGGCTCACCGAGTCCGACCCCATCCGCAGACCCTTTCACGACTGGGCCTATCGCGGTAACGGTGCAGGAGGCCGATCGCATCGGTTGGGGCAGGAGGTCTGTTGCTGAGTGAGAGCACCGAGCCGTGTGGCGGCGACACTGGTGGATATCAGTCCACCTTCCACGCCGGGCGAGGCGACCGAGCCGACGCCGCCGTTGTCCGCTGCGGAGCAGGACGCGGTCCGGGAGCTGGTGCGCCAGGCCCGGGCCAGCGCCACGTCGTCGTGACGTCCGTGAGGAGCACGGTGAGTCGGAGTAGCCGATGCCGGACCGGGGAGGGAGCCCCGGCAGACGAAGAAGGTGGTCGGCTCCGGCCCGGAGCAGCAAACGGCCTGCCCTTTCGTCGACCCGTCCGGCGTGGCGGGAGCCGCTCTCGCCCCTGGTTTAGGGGAGCACCCGCGCCGAAGCCCGCCAGAAGCTGACCGACCTCCAGAAGGAGGTCGACGCCGGTGTCCGGGTTTCGGTCGAGGACTGGACCCGTCAAGGGCTACCTCGAGTACTGGCTCGAAACGGTCGTCAAACCGAACCGGGCGCCGAAGACCTACCAGGGCTACGAGCTCGTCGTCCGGCTCCACATCGTCCCGCGCATCGGCACCAAGAAACTGCGGGCGCTGACGGTCCGGGACGTCCGCCTGATGTGCCAGCATCTCGCGGCGGCCGGGATGCAGCGGCGCGGGGTGCAGTTCGCCCACGCCGTGCTGAGAGCCGGCCTCCAGAACGCGATGCGCGACGAGCTGGTGACCCGCAACGTGGCCAAGCTCGTCCAGGTCCCGGCTCCCGAGTACGCCGTCGGCCGAGGTCTCTCTGTCGGGGACGCGAAGAAGGTCCTCGAGGCGGCGAAGCCCGAGCGGCTCCACGCTCTCTACGTCGTCGCGCTCTACCTCGGGCTCCGTCGCGGCGAGCTGCTCGGGCTCCAGTGGCAGCACGTCGACCTCGACGCCGAGACCCTCCAAGTCGTGCAGAGCCTCCAGCGGGTGGGGGGAAGACTTCAGGTCACCGCGCCCAAGACCGCAAGTCGCGGCGCACGATCCCACTGCCGCCGCCGGTCATCGAGGCGCTCAAGGCCCACCGGCTCGCGCAGGACCGGGAGCGGCGCGCGGCCGGCCTCGACTGGCAGGAGTCCGGCATGGTGTTCACCTCCGGCATCGGCACGCCGATCGAGCCGGACAACCTCCGGCGGAGCTGGTACCGGGTTCGCTCGGTCCTGCCCGAGCCCAGACCACGACTCCACGACCTGAGGCACACCTGCGTCACCCTCCTGCTGACCGAGGGCGTCCCGCCGCACATCGTCCAGGAGATCGCCGGTCACAGCGCCATCGACGTCACCATGACGATCTACGCGCACACGTCGCTTGAGGAGAAGCGCAAGGCCCTTCGCCGGCTCGGAGATCGGCTCTCGTGATGCACGTTGCTGTCACGGTTGCTGTCAACGGCCCCCGCCAACCGAAACCGCTGGCCCGCGCAGAGCGCTGACCAGCGGTTTTGTCGTGGCCAGGGGCGGGGTCGAACCGCCGACCTTCCGATTTTCAGTCGGACGCTCTACCAGCTGAGCTACCTGGCCGGATCCCCCAGTGGAGGAGCGGCACGACTATACCGGAGCACCAGACGCGCCCCGATCCACGCTCGGGCGCGAGCCCCAACGTGGAAGAAGGACACCGGAACCGGTGCCCTTCTTCCCATCTGAGCGACCCCGACGGGACTCGAACCCGCGACCTCCGCCGTGACAGGGCGGCGCGCTAACCAACTGCGCTACGGGGCCATATGACTGGCCTGGACTTGCGTATCCCCAACGGGATTCGAACCCGTGCTACCGCCGTGAAAGGGCGGGGTCCTGGGCCGCTAGACGATGGGGACCCGGTCGCTCGACCTTGACCCCCCCGCCCGCGAGCAGGACTCGATCCGTCGAGGACGGGCATGAGCATACGGGAGAGGCGTCGCCCACCACAAAACGGCCCGAGCCGCCCTCGGCTCACAGGGGCCCGAGGACGGCGACCGCCTCCGTGCATGCCTCGCCGTCATCGCAGCTGACGACGATCCGGCTGTACGTCGCGTCCCGTAGCTGCACGACGAGCCCCGGTGTGTTCCCGTGGCATACGGCGAACGTCGTCCCGTCCTTGCCCGTGACCGTCCCGACGAGGATTACCCCCTGTCCTTCCCCCTCGAACCGCAGCCCGTTCACCTCCCGCAGCGCGTCGTCGACCGCGCGCGCGCCGACGACGCAGGACCGGGGGACGGTGAGGTCGCCGTGGACGGACTCCACGTGCTCGACGTGGGAAAGGTGGACCGAGACGGTGTCGTCGCCGATGACGAGGCTGGCCATGAGACCAGTCTGCCCCGCCCGAGAGCCCCGTGACAGGGTGTGTCCATGCCGCGCTTCGAGCCGTTCCGCGCCCTTCGCTATGCCGCCGCCGACCGCCTGGCCACCCTGACGTCGCCCCCCTACGACGTCCTCTCCCCGTCCGACATCGAGGCGTATGCCGCGAGCGACCCCCATAACGTCGTCCACGTCGACGATCCTCGGGTCGTCCACGCCGACGCGCCCGACCCGTATGCCGAGTCGGCCCGTCTCCTGCGCGAGTGGGTGGCCGACGGCACGCTCGTCCACGACGCCGAGCCGACCCTGACCATCCACCGGATGCGGTTCACCGACAGCGCCGGCGCCGTGCGCGAGACGGTCGGTGTCCTCGGCGGCCTCGAGGTCGTCGACGCCGGCGCCGGGGGAGTCCTGCCTCACGAGCGGACGACGCCCAAGGACTCCTCGGACCGGCTCGACCTGACCCGCGCCACGAAGGCCAACCTCTCGCCCGTCTGGGGGCTCTCCCTCGCCTCCGGGCTCACCGATGCCCTGAGCGCCCCGGCCGACGAGGTGGGGCGGGTGACCCTCGACCGCGTCGAGCACGTCCTCGAGCGCGTCACCGACCCGGAGCGCCTCGCCGCCGTCGAGGCGCTCATCGGGTCCGACGACGTCCTCATCGCCGACGGCCACCACCGCTACGGCGTCGCGCGGGCCTACCGCGACGAGGTCGGGACGGCGGCCGCCACGCTCACGCTGACCTACGTCCAGGAGCTCACCCCCGACCAGCTGTCGATCGCCGCGATCCACCGGCTCTACGAGGGGCTGAGCCTCGAGGACGTTCGGGCCACGCTGGCCCGCTCGTTCGACCTCTCACCGGCCCCCGAGCTGCCGCCGGAAGCCCTCCTGCGGGCGATGTTCCGCCGCGGAGCCCTCGTGCTCGTCGGCCCGGACGGCGCCGAGTGGCTCGACCCGCGCGAGGGTGCGTTCGACGGCATACGGGCCCTCGACGGGGCGTGGCTGGAGCACGCGTTCGAGGGCTCCGGGGCGCAGGTGCGCTACCAGCACGGTGTCGAGGAGGTGGCGGCAGCCGTCCGCGACGGCCGGGCGACCGCGGCCGTCCTCATCCGTCCGACGAGCGTCGCCGAGATCATGCGGACGGCGCGCGAGGGCGTCCTCATGCCCCCGAAGTCGACGTTCTTCACCCCGAAGCTGCCGACCGGCTTCGTCATCCGCGACCTGACCGTCTAGACCGTCCGACACCGGCTCAGCGGGCCGTCCAGCCAAGAAGTCGGTCGACGTCCCACGTCGTCACGATGCGGTCGGGATCCAGACCGAGCCGTTCGGCCCGCTCGCAGCCGTAGGCCTTCATCTCCAGCTGCCCCGGTGCGTGGGCGTCGGAGTCGATGGCGAAGAGGCAGCCGAGGTCGTCGGCGAGCCGGATGAGGTCGTCAGGCGGGTCGCACCGCTCGGGGCGGCTGTTGATCTCGACGGCCGTCCCGTGCTCGGCACACGCCTCGAAGACGGCGCGGGCGTCGAAGGTCGACTGAGGGCGCGTCCCGCGGGAGCCTTCGACGAGCCGGCCCGTGCAGTGGCCGAGGACGTCGACTCGCCCACCGGAGACGGCCCGGACCATACGCCGGGTCATCGCCTCCTCCGCCATCCGAAGCTTGCTGTGGACGCTGGCCGTGACGACGTCGAGCCGGTCGAGGAGCTCGTCCGCCTGGTCGAGGCCGCCGTCGTCGAGGATGTCGACCTCGATCCCGCTGAGGAGGCGGAAAGCCCCGCCCAGTGCCGCGTTGAGCGCCTCGACGACGCCGAGCTGCTGGCGGAGCCGGTCGGCCGACAGCCCGTTCGCGACGCGCAGCTGCGGCGAGTGGTCGGTCAGCACCATCCACTCCTGGCCGAGCTCCATGGCGGCGAGCACCATCTCGTCGATGGGCGAGCCGCCGTCCGACCAGCTCGAGTGGACGTGGCAGTCGCCCCGCAGCCGGCCGAACAGGTCAGCGCCGCCCGTGACGAGGGGCTTGTGCGCCATCGCCTGCAACGCGAGAAGGCGGTCCGGCAGACGGCCCTCGTAGGCCGTCCCGATGACCTCCGCGGTGGCCGGCCCGATGCCGGGGATGTCGGTCAGCGTCCCGGCCTCGACGTGCGCCGCGAGCTCGTCGGCGTCCATGACCTTGACCGTCGCAAGGGCGTTCCGGAACGCGTCGACCCGGTACGACCCGGCCCGCGACCGCTCCATGAGGTAGGCGATCCGGCGCAGCGCCTCGGCCGGGTCGACCGCTTCGGTGTGTGGCTCGGGGGAGTGGGCCATGGGGACAGTCTGGCGAAGACGACGGCGATCGCGGCCGACGGCGGCTGGTTGAATGCTGACCGTGCGCGTCCCGCGGGCTCTCGAGCGGCTCCTTCCGGACAGCCCGCTGGCGCGACAGCTGGCCTTCCGGTCTGCCCTGTATGCCGTCGGCTCGGGGACGTTCCTGACCGGCAGTGCCTTCTACTTCACGCGGCTCGTCCATCTGCAGGCCTCCCAGGTCGGGCTCGGGCTGACCATCGCCGGGGTCGCCGCCTTCGTCTCCGCCGTCCCGCTCGGGCGGCTCGCCGACCGGTTCGGGCCGCGCCGCGTGTGGCTGGTGTGCGCGGTCGTCGACGCGCTCAGCTACCTCGCGTGGCCGTTCGTCCACGGGTTCGCGGGCTTCGTCGCGCTCATGGTCTTCGCCGAGGTCGTCGACAGCGCGGGCCAGTCCGCCCGTGGCGCGTACACGCTGGACGTCTTCCCCCGCCAGGAGCGGGTGCGCTCGCTGGCGTTCATGCGGGCGGCGCTCAACAGCGGCTTCGCCCTCGGCGCCATGATCGGGGGCGTGGCGCTCGCCCTGCCGACCGACGTCGGCATACGGGCCGTCCCCTACGCCGCCGCAGCCCTCCTGCTGGTCGGCGCGGCGCTCATCCTCCGCCTGCCCGCCGGCATGCACCGCACCGGTGAGGACGGCGCGCTCGTCGCCACGCCTCCGATCGGCGGGCCGGCACTGCGCAACGTCGGCTACGTGCTGACGTGCACCCTCAGCGGGGTCCAGTCGACGAACCAGGTCCTCCTCAACGTCGTCATCCCCCTGTGGCTCGTCCAGGAGACCGACGCCCCGCGGGTCCTGCTCGCGTGGCTGTTCGGGACGAACACCGTCCTCGCCGTCCTTTTCCAGGTGCGGGCCTCGCGCGGGTCCGAGACGGTGCCGGGGGCGCTGCGGGCCTCCAAGGTCTCCGCGGGGTTCTTCGTCGCGTCGTGCCTCGTCGTCCTCGTGACGCACAGCACGGTCGGGTGGGTGACGATCCTCCTCGTGTGGCTCGGTCACGTCACGGTCACCGGCGCCGAGCTGTTCCAGTCGGCCGGCTCGTGGGGGTTCCAGTCCGAGCTGTCCGACCCGGGCCGTCGCGGCGAGTACCAGGGGGTGAACCGTGTGGGCTCTGCGATGGGGACGCTGTGGGCGCCGGCCGCCTACACGTGGCTCGCGATGAACCTCCACGCCGTCGGCTGGCTCGTCATCGCCGCGGTCGTGGTCGTGGCGACGATGGGTCTCGGGCCCAGCGTCCGTCGGGCCGAGCGGTTCCTCGCGCTCGACGGGGGGACCGGCCGGAGGCTGCCCGGGTAACGTGCCGCGTATGCCGACCGCCTCCGTCTCGCCCGCGTGGGAGAGCGAGGCGCGGCGCTCGTGGCGGCCGTTCGCGGGCCTGCTGGGATACCAACGGTTCTGGCTCAGCGGGGACCTCCTCGCCGGGCTGACCCTTGTGGCGGTCGCGGTACCCGAGCAGCTCGCCACGGCTCATCTTGCCGGCATGCCGCCGGTCGCCGGCCTCGTCGCGTTCGTCGTCGCCGCGGTCGTCGTCGCCACGCTCGGCGCGCACCGGACGCTCTCCGTCGGCGCCGACTCGACGACCGCGCCGGTCCTCGCCGCTGGGGTGCTGGGCGTCGCGGCGGCGCGGTCGACGGCCTACGGGGCGGACATGGCTGTCCTCACGGTGATGGTGGGCGTGCTCCTGCTCGCCATCGCCGTCGCACGGCTCGGCTGGCTCGCCCGGTTCCTGTCCATCCCGGCCACCGCCGGCATCCTGCTCGGCATCGCTGTGACGATCGCCGTCCACCAGCTGCCGGCGATCCTCGGCGTGGCATCCGGGACGGGAAGCGTCATCGGCCGGCTCCGCGCGCTCGGGCCACAGCTCGGACATGTCCAACCGTGGGCGGTCATCCTTGCGGGGCTCGTCCTTGCCGTCACCGTCGCGTCGGCGTTCGTCAGCCACCGCGTTCCGGGCGCGCTCATCGGCGTCGGCCTCGCGACGGCGCTCGTCGCGGCGTTCCACCTCGACCAGCACGGGCTGCCCGTCATCGGAACCGTGTCAGCGGCCGTGTCGGTGCCACATCTGTCCGCGGTGCGGCTGTCGGCGGTGGGGCACCTCCTGCCGACCGCCGTCATCGTCGCGTTCCTCGTCCTCGCCCAGACGGCGGCCACGGAACGTGCCGCGCCGCCGCCGCCGGGCGCCGGGGTGGCCGACCTCGACCGGGACCTCGGCGCCATCGGGGTCGCCTCGCTCGCCTCGGGGCTGCTGGGGTCCTTCGCCGTCAACGCCTCGCCGCCCCGCACGGCCATCGTCTGCTCGAGCGGTGGCCGCAGCCAGGTGGGCTCCCTCGTCGCCGCGCTGCTGACCGTTCTCGTGCTGCTCTTCGCCGGGCCGGTCCTCGCCCTCGTGCCGCTCGCGGCCCTCGGCGCGGTGCTGCTCTTCGTCGCCGCCCACCTCCTTGAGGTCGGCGAGCTACGCCGCATCCGGGCGTTCGACGTTCACGAGCTCCTCCTGGCGCTCGTCACCGCGGTCGCCGTCGTCATCGCGGGGGTCGAGGCCGGCGCAGTCTCGGCGGTCGTCCTCTCCCTCGTCGACCGGATCCGCCGCGAGGCCAAGCCGACCGACACGACCCTCGGGCGCGAGTCCGGCACGACGCACTGGATCCCCACTGACATCGGCCGCCCGACGGAGACCGTGCCGGGAGTGCTCGTGTACCTCGTGTATGCGCCCTTGTGGTATGCCGACGCCGACCACGTCGCCAAGCGCATCCGGCGTCTCGTCGGCGAGGCTGCCCAGGCTGGCTCACCGCTGCACGCCGTCATCCTCGACTTCAACGCGGTCGGGGACATCGACTACACCGGCGCCCGGATGATCGCCGACCTGACGCAGGACCTCGCGGATGCCGGCATCACCGTCGCCATCGCCCGCGTG
>JAJXUB010000051.1 GCA_021783215.1 Actinomycetes bacterium
GGCTTGCCCGTTATGGGTGAGCGGACGGCATACGGCTGGGGCCTGGCGACGGTGACCGACGGCGGTGCGGTGCTCGACACGTGGTACCCGTCACCGGCGCTGGGACCGGGCCGGGACGACGCCGGCACGCCGGACCGGCTGACGTCTCTCGTCGCCGCGGACGAACCTCGGCGCGTCCGCACGGAGGTCGTCCGCGCGGACGTCGACCTCGACGCGCCGCCGGCCGGTGTCAGCGACGCCTACCTGCGCCTGCACCTCCTCTCCCACCGGCTCGTCGCCCCCAACACGCTCAACCTCGACGGGATCTTCGGCGTCCTCCCGAACGTCGTGTGGACCAACCACGGCCCGTGCGCCGTCGACGACTTCGAGGACACGCGCGCGCGCCTGCGCCTCCGCGGCCCCGTCGTGGTCTTCGGCGTCGACAAGTTCCCGCGGATGACCGACTACGTCGTCCCGACCGGGGTGCGGATCGCCGACGCCGGCCGCGTCCGGCTCGGCGCCCACCTCGCGAGCGGCACGACGGTCATGCACGAGGGCTTCGTCAACTTCAACGCGGGCACGCTCGGGACGTCGATGGTCGAGGGCCGGATCGTCCAGGGGGTCGTCGTCGACGACGGCAGCGACATCGGCGGCGGCGCCTCGATCATGGGCACGTTGTCCGGCGGCGGGACCGAGCGGGTCCGGATCGGCAAGCGATGTCTCCTCGGCGCCCAGTCCGGGTGCGGCATCGCCCTGGGCGACGACTGCGTCATCGAGGCCGGCCTCTATGTGACGGCCGGGACGAAGGTCACCCTCCAAGACGGCGCCGTCGTCACGGCGCGCGAGCTGAGCGGACGCGACGGGCTACTCTTCATCCGCAACTCCCTCACGGGAACCGTGGAAGCGCGCCGGCGCACGGGCCACGGGATCGCCCTCAACGACGTCCTTCACGCCAACGACTGACGGTTGACCGGAAAGGCAGGCCAGGTGCCGCGAACGCCCCGCGGGAGCATCGTCCTCAGTGAGGAGCACGTCCCGGCCGGCCCCCGGCGCCGTCGGGCCACGCGTCTGATCGTCGGGCTCGCCGTCGCGGCCGTCGCCGTCGGCGGCTTCGTCGGGGTGCGCGGCATGATGGCGGGCTCCGGCGCCCCGGCGTGCCGCGCCGTCGCGATGAGCACGACGGTCACCTTCGACCCCGAGCAGACAGACAACGCGGCGACGATCACGGCGGTCGCCCTCCGGCGCGGGCTGCCGCCCCGGGCCGCGACGATCGCCATCGCGACGGCGTTGCAGGAGTCGAAGCTGCGCAACCTCTCCTACGGCGACCTCGACAGCGTCGGCCTCTTCCAGCAACGGCCCTCCATGGGATGGGGGCTGAGGGCCCAGCTGCTCGACCCGGTCTACGCCGCCAACGCCTTCTACGACGCGCTCGTCAAGGTCAAGGGCTACGAGTCGATGGAGATCACCAAGGTCGCCCAGGCGGTCCAGCGCAGCGCCGCCCCGGAGGCGTATGCCCAGCACGAGACCGAGGGTCGCGTCCTCGCCTCGAACCTCACCGGCCACAGCCCCGGCGCGCTGGGCTGTCGCCTCGAGCCCCCGGCGACCGTCGGCAACGCGACCTCGCTCCAGAGCCAGCTCCAGCGTCAGCTCGGGCTGACGGCCACGCGCCGCGGCACCGACCTCGTCGTCACCGCCACCGACGCCACGCACGCGTGGGCCGTCGGGGAATGGGCCGTCGCGAAGGCGGAGGCGACGGGCATACGGGCCGTCTCCGTGGGGCCGCGGCGCTGGACCCGCAGCCCCACGGACTCGGCGTGGTCGTGGCAGGCGGGGACGGCCGGGTCGTCACCGACCCTGGTCGTCATCCACCTCGCCTGAGGGACGGCTCAGCGGGCCTCGACCGGCACGTAGTCCCGAGTCGTCTCGCCGATGTACACCTGCCGCGGACGGCCGATCTTCGTGTCCGGGTCCTGCATCATCTCGCGCCACTGGGCGATCCAGCCCGGGAGCCGGCCGAGGGCAAAGAGGACGGTGAACATCTTCGTCGGGAAGCCCATGGCCTTGTAGATGAGGCCCGTGTAGAAGTCGACGTTCGGGTAGAGGTGACGCTCGACGAAGTAGTCGTCGGCGAGGGCGACCTCCTCGACCCGCAGGGCGATCTCGAGCAACGGGTCGTGGACCCCGAGCCGGCTGAGGACGCTGTCGGCCGTCTTCTTGATGATGGCGGCGCGAGGGTCGTAGTTCTTGTACACCCGGTGGCCGAAGCCCATGAGCTTGATGTTGGTCGACTTGTCCTTGACCTTCGTCATGAAGTCATGGGGGTCCTCGCCCGTCTCGTGCAGCTGCGTCAGCATCTCGAGGACGGCCTGGTTGGCCCCGCCGTGGAGCGGTCCGAAGAGGGCGTTGATGCCGGCCGAGACGGACGCGAAGAGGTTCGCGTGGGAGGACCCGACGAGGCGGACCGTCGACGTCGAGCAGTTCTGCTCGTGGTCGGCGTGGAGCAGCAGGAGCTGGTCAAGGGCGCCGACGAGGGTGGGGTCCAGCTCGTACGGCTCCGTCCGGAGCCCGAACGTCATCCGGAGGAAGTTCTCCGTCAGCGTCAGGCTGTTGTCCGGGTAGAGGAAGGCCTGACCCATGGACTTCTTGTAGGCGTACGCCGCGATGGTGGGCAGCTTGGCGAGCAGCCGCATCGTCGAGATCTCGACCTGTTCCGGGTCGAACGGGTCGAGGCTGTCCTGGTAGAACGTCGAGAGGGCGGACACCGCGGAGCTGAGGACCGGCATCGGGTGGGCATCACGCGGGAACCCGTTGAAGAAGTCCTTGAGGTCCTCGTGGAGCAGGGTGTGCCGGCGGATCGTCTGGTCGAACTCGTGGAGCTGGTCGGCCGTGGGAAGCGACCCGTAGATGAGCAGGTAGGACGCCTCGAGGAAGCTCGACTTCTCCGCCAGCTGCTCGATGGGGTAGCCCCGGTACAGGAGGATGCCCGCGTCGCCGTCGATGTAGGTGATCTTGCTCGAGCACGACCCGGTGTTGACGAACCCCGGGTCGTAGGTGACGGCTCCAGTGGTCGCGAGGAGCTTCGAGACGTCGAGGCCGCCGTTGCCCGTTGACGGTGCGACGTAGGGAAGGTCGAGCGCTGCCTCGCCCTGTGTCAGCCTCGCCGCTGTGTCGTTGCTCATGCGCATCCTTCCCCTCGGGACGAAACCATCGCCTGAAACTATCGCAGCGCCTCGGGCGCCGTTGCGGGGCCTCCCCCATATCGGGGGCGAGCGTTCGGGTCAGGGCGCCAAGTGGTCGAGCCGGGCGGCGGCGGTGGCGATGCGCTCGTCCGTGGCGGTGAGGGCGACGCGCACATGCCGACGCCCGGCGGCGCCGTAGAAGGCCCCAGGGGCGACGAGGACGCCGGCGTCGGCGAGGCGGCCGACCGTCACCCAGCAGTCCTCACCGGCGCTCCCCCACAGGTACAGGCCCGCCTCGGAGCCCTCGATCCGTACACCGGCCCGCTCGAGGGCGGGCCGCAGCCTCGCGCGCCGCGCGGCATACGTCGCCTTCTGCCGCTCGACATGGCCGGCGTCGCCCAGGGCGGCGACCAGCGCCCGCTGGACCGGCCCCGGCATCATCATCCCGGCGTGCTTGCGGACCTCGAGGATCCGCCGGACGAGGGCCGGGTCGCCGGCGACGAAGGCGGCACGGTAGCCGGCGAGGTTCGACTGCTTGGACAGCGAGTAGACGGCGAGCAGCCCCTCGGATGAACCGCCGGTGACGCGGGGGTCGAGGATCGAGGGGGTTGTCGGGAACCGGTCACCACCACGGTCCGTACGCCAGTCGAGCTCGGCATAGCACTCGTCGCTGGCGACGACGACCCCACGCTCCCGCGCCCACGCGACGACCTTGGCGAGATGCTCGACGCCGAGGACCTTCCCCGTCGGGTTCCCCGGCGAGTTGAGCCACAGGAGCTTCGGCGCCGTGACCTTCGAGACGGGTCCGTATGCCGTCAGCGCGTCGGCGGCGACGCCGTGGGCCCCGGCAAGGATGGCGCCGACGGCGTAAGTCGGGTAGGCAACGGCCGGGTAGCCCACCGTGTCACCGGCGCCGAGACCGAGGAGCGACGGGAGCCAGGCGACGAGCTCCTTCGAGCCGATCGTCGGGAGGACTCCGGCGGGGTCGACATCGGGAACCCCGCGGCGCGCCGCGAACCACGCGGCGACGGCCTCACGGAGCTCCGGCGTCCCGTACGTCTGCGGGTAGCCGGGCGCGTCGGCGGCGGCGGCGAGGGCACTCCGGACGACGTCGGGGGTCGGGTCGACCGGGGTGCCGACGGACAGGTCGACGATGCCCCCGGAGACGGCACTCGCCCGCTCCGCGTACGGAGCGAGCGAGTCCCAGGGGAAGTCGGGGAGGCAGCCCACCGACATCCGGTTACTTGCCCCAGTCCTCGTTCTGCGGAGGGAGCTTGGCGATCATCGGGTGGTCCTTCGGGATGACACCCATCTTGGCGGCGCCACCGGGCGAGCCGAGGTCGTCAAAGAACTCGACGTTGATCTTGTAGTAGTCGGCCCACTGGGACGGGACGTCGTCCTCGTAGAAGATGGCTTCCGTCGGGCAGACGGGCTCGCAGGCGCCGCAGTCGACGCACTCGTCCGGGTGGATGTACAGGGTCCGCTCGCCCTCGTAGATGCAGTCGACCGGGCACTCTTCGATGCAGGCCTTGTCCTTGACATCCACGCAGGGCTGGGCAATCACGTAGGTCATGTCGCACATACTATGCGCGCCATGGAGCGCACGACGGGCGACCCCCGCGATGTCCTTCGGCCGTATCAGTCCGTGGTCGTCCGCTACCGCCTCACGTCCCCGGACCCGCTCACGGGAGCCCACCTGACGGACGCCGTCGGGGTCGTCGCCGCGGCCGACGCGAGCACCGTCGTGGTCCGGACGCGCACCGGCGAGGTGACGATCCCGCTCGCATCGGTGACGGCGGCGCGAGTGGTCGCGCGGCGTCCGCCGGCCGACGTGACGATGTCCCGGCTCGAGCGCGTCATGGTTCCGGCGTGGGGGGCGCTCGAACGGCACCGGATCGGTGGCTGGTACCTGCGGGCCTCACGCGGCTACTCCTACCGGGGCAACTCGCTCGTGCCCGCGGGCGACCCGGGGCTGCCGCTCGAGGCGGCCCTCGAGGAGGCGTCCACGTGGTTGCGGGCACGGCGGCTGCCCCTGCGTGTCGCGGTGCCCGGGCCGCTGGGCACCGGCGCCGCCGAGGACCCCGTGGGCGCCGCCGTGCTCGCCCGTGGCGGGCGTGAGCACACGCCCGTCATCGTCATGACGGCCTCGACGGACGAGGTGGCGTCGGCGGCGTCCCGGGAGCCTCGCGTCGTCGGCATCCGCGTCACCAGCGCCCCCGACGAGGCCTGGATGGCCGCTCACGGACGCTCCCGGCCCCTCGACCCGCGCGTGGCCCGACGGGTCCTCCTCGGGTCACCGGACCAGGCCTTCGTCTCCGTCGTCGGCGACGGCCACGTCGTCGCGACGGGACGCCTCGGCATCGGGGCCGGCTGGGGCGGCTTCGGCGCCGTCTGGGTCGACCCCGAGCGGCGGCGGGACCATCTCGGCCTCGCCGTCGCGTGGAGCCTCGCCGACGCGGCCGCGAGCCGCGGCATACGGTCACTGCACCTGCAGGTCGAGGAGGGGAACGTGGCCGCTCGCGCCCTGTGGGAGCGCGTGGGCTTCGCCCCGCACCACCGGTACTCGTACGCAGAGGCCGACCGGTGAGACGGCTACCCGCGCGGCGGTGGCGGGCCGAGGGCGGAGAGGCTCGCAAGGGCCCGGTAGCCGCTTCGGTAGTGCAGGAGCGGCTCCGGCGGTCGGGGGTCGAGGACGACAGCAAGCGCCTCCGCGACGATGATGCTGTGGTCGCCGGCGGCGTGGACGGCGTCGATGCGCCCCTCGATGCTCGCCTGGACGCCGGCGAGCAGCGGAGCGCCCGTCGCAGGCCCCGGCACATGGGGGACGCGCTCGAGCTGGCCGTGCACGGGGCGACCACGCGTCGCCAGCCATTCCGACACCGCCCGCTGGTCTGCGGAGAGGATGTTCAGGGCGAGGACCCCGGCCCCGACGACCGCGTCGTGGAAGCGTGCGTCCCGCTCGATGCAGACGAGGAAGAGCAGCGGCTCGACGGAGACCGAGCAGACCGAGGAAGCCGTCATCGCGTGCTCGGCCCCGTCCACGACGGTCGTCACGACGGTGACGCCGCTGGCGAACCGGCCCATGGCGAGCCGGAACTGTGCCTCCGTGGCGTCGAGGGGCGGGCGGGTCACTGGGCCACCCCGATCGTCGCAAGGTCGACGGCGCCGCCGAGGACCTCGTCGGCGGACAGGTTGCGGACCGCGGAGCCGGCGACATAGAGGGCCCGGCGCTCGGCGAGCGGGACGTAGGCCGTCATGGCGCGCAGGTCCTCGTCGACCGCCGCCCAGCCGGCCTCGCGGGCCGACCGGTCGGCCACGCTCGACAACGCGTCCATGCGCCCGTTGAGGGCCGTGTCCTCGACATACCCGTAGTCTCGCCCACTCCCGCTCGCCGACACGTTGACCCGGCTGTCGAAGAGGGGCTGAAGGATCGTCGACGCCGAGGCCCACTCCGGCGCCCAGTTCGTCCAGAAGGCGTCGACGGTGGCCGCCGAGGGGGCCGAGACCACCGAGAAGTACCCGTTCGCCACGGGCTTCAACGTCGGCGCGAAGCCCGCCGCCGTCCATCCGGGCAGGAGCGCCGCCATGGCCTTGTCCATCGTCGGACCGCTTCGGTAGGCCACGGTGATCCTGACCGGGAGCGTCGCGCCGCTCGAGGCGAGAAGGGCCCGGGCCCGCGCCACCGGGCTCCCGGTCGGCACCGGGGTCGACGATGCGGACGTCGTGGCCGCCTTGGTGGGGACGAGCAGGCCGGGCGGGATGAGGCTCGTCACCGGTTCGGCGGCGCTCGGGCCGCCGAGCGCCGTGACGTAGGCGTCTCGGTCGGTCGCCAGGGCGAACGCCTGCCGAGCGGCCGCGTTCTTGAAGACGGGACTGCGGACGTTGGGTGCGATGTAGTCGACGAGGCCGGTGCCGACATCGACGTAGCGGTCCCGCAGGGGCGCGGAGGCGAGGACCTGAAGCTGGACCGCTGGGGGGGCCGGCGTGAGGGCGACGGCCGTCGCTCCCCCGCCCTCGTCGGCCGTGATGCGCTGGACGATCGTCTGGATGTCCATCCCCTCCGTGTACTCGATGGCCGCCGGGAGCGCTCGCCGGACCGGGTCGGACGCGCGGGTCCACGCCGGGTTACGGGTGAACGTGCCGCCCGTGCCTGGGTTCCACCCACCGGCGAGGATGTACGGGCCGTCGGAGAAGACCGCATACGTTCCGGCCGCCCGTCGGTCCTCGCTGGCCTTGACGGGGGCAAACGCGGGGAGGGTGACGACCTCGGCGAAGTCCGCCACCGGTCGGGCGAGCCGGAACGTCACGATCCGCCCGGAGCAGGTGACCGCGCGGTCGTAGGCCACTCGGCCGGCCGCGCCGGCAGGGCTGCTGTCGTAGGGGCCGCGGTAGATGCTCGACCCGTCAGCGTTCTTCGGGATGTCGAGGAGGGCGTCGGCGTACGCGGGACCACCGACGATGACGCCCGACGCGAACGAGCGGGATACGCCGTACTTGACGTCCGCACACGTGACGGGCGAGCCGTCCTGCCACGCCGCGTCACGGCGCACGGTGAACGACCACGTCCGCAGGTCCGCGGACGCACTGCCGGTGTCCTCGGCGAGATCGCCGACGAGGCGGCCCGGGGTGCCGTGGGCCGCCGGCGCGTAGGCCGTGAGTGTGCGCACGAAGGTCCGCGTCGCGAAGGCCACGTCCTGGCCCGCCGCGAGGCGCTGCGGGTCCCACGTCTCGACCGGGCCGATCGACCAGGTTCTCAGGGTCCCGCCGGGGGTGTCCGTTCGAGGCAGGCCGTCCACCCCCGAGCCCGCCGTCCCGCCGCTGCTCGGCAGGCAGGCAGCCATCGACACGACGGCCACGGCCGCCGGCACGAGCGCCCCCAGAGACGTCAGAAGACGACGCGTCCTGGGGGGCGGCACCGCCCGGCTCATCCCTTCCGGGCCCGCGCCGCGGTCCGAGCTCGGACCACCTGGTCCAGCTCGACCTTACGCAGCCGGACGGCCTCGGGAGTCACCTCGACGCACTCGTCCTCACGGCAGAACTCGAGGCACTGCTCGAGCGACAGCCGCCGCGGCGGTGCAAGGCGCTCGAGAACGTCCGCGGTGCTCGAACGGACGTTGGTCAGCTTCTTCTCCTTGGTGATGTTGACGTCCATGTCGTCGGCGCGCGAGTTCTCGCCGACGATCATCCCCTCGTAGACCTCCGTCGTCGGCTCGACGAACAGGCTGCCGCGCTCCTGGAGGTTGAACATGGCATACGACGTGGCCGGCCCGGAACGGTCGGCGACGAGGGAGCCGGTGACCCGGGTCGAGATGTCGCCGGCCCACGGCTCGTAGCCGTCGAAGACGTGGTGGGCGATGCCCGTCCCGCGCGTCTCCGTGAGGAACTGGGTGCGGAAGCCGATGAGGCCGCGGCTCGGGACGAGGAACTCCATCCGCACCCAGCCGGTGCCGTGGTTCGTCATGTGCTCCATCCGGCCGCGCCGGGCGGCGAGCAGCTGGGTGACGGCGCCGAGGTACTCCTCCGGCGTGTCGATGGTGAGCCGCTCGACCGGCTCGTGGAGCTTGCCGCCGATCTCCCGCGTGACGACCTGCGGCTTGCCGACGGTCAGCTCGAAGCCCTCACGGCGCATCTGCTCGACGAGGATCGCCAGTGCGAGCTCACCGCGACCCTGCACCTCCCACGCCTCGGGCCGGTCGGTCGGCAGGACCTGCATGGACACGTTGCCGACGAGCTCCCGGTCGAGCCGGTCCTTGACGAGACGCGCGGTGACCTTGGCCCCCTTCACGCGCCCGGCGAGCGGGCTCGTGTTCGTCCCCATCGTCATGGAGATGGCCGGCTCGTCGACGGTGATGAACGGCAGCGGGCGCGGGTCCTCCGGGTCGGCGAGCGTGTCGCCGATGGTGATCTCGGGGATACCGGCGACGGCGATGATGTCGCCCGGTCCGGCCTGAAGAGCCGGCTTACGTTCGAGCGCCTCCGTCATGAGCAGCTCGGTGATCTTCACCCGCTCCACCGAGCCGTCGTGTTTGCACCAGGCAACCTGCTGGCCCTTGCGGATCGTCCCGTTGTGGACGCGCAGGAGGGCCAGCCGGCCGAGGAAGTTGCTCGCGTCGAGGTTCGTCACGTGGGCCTGGAGCGGAGCCTCGGGGTCGTATGCCGGTGCCGGCACGGTGTCGAGGATGGTCCGGAAGAGAGGCTCGAGGTCAGGGCTGTCGGGCAGCCCGCCGTCCGCCGGGCGGTTCATGGACGCGCGGCCGGCCTTGGCGCTCGCGTAGACGATCGGGAACTCGAGCTGCTCGTGGTGGCTGTCGGCGTCCTCGATGAGGTCCATGAAGAGCTCGTAGACCTCGTCGACGACCTCGGCGATCCGCGCGTCGGGCCGGTCGACCTTGTTGATGCACAGGACGACGGGCAGCGCCGCCTCGAGGGCCTTGCGGAGGACGAACCGCGTCTGCGGCAGCGGGCCCTCGCTCGCGTCGACAAGCAGGACGACGCCGTCGACCATGGCGAGTCCCCGCTCGACCTCGCCACCGAAGTCGGCGTGGCCGGGGGTGTCGACGATGTTGATCGTGATCCCGTCGGGATACCCGGCCTCGACCGCCGCCGCCCCGGCGAACCGGACCGCGGTGTTCTTCGCGAGGATGGTGATGCCCTTCTCACGCTCGAGGTCACCGCTGTCCATCGCCCGCTCGGCGACATGCTCATGCGCGCCGAAGGCCCCCGTCTGCCACAGCATCTTGTCGACGAGAGTGGTCTTCCCGTGGTCGACGTGCGCGACGATGGCGACATTGCGGAGGTCTCCGCGGGAGGTCAGGGGCATCCGTCCATTGTCGCAAAGCCCCACCTGTTCCGACGAATCCCGCCGGCGTCGACGGTCAGGTCTGCGGCTCCGGCGCAGCGGTCGGGTCGGGGTGGACGGATGCCGCCGGGACCCCGACGTCCTCGGCGTTCACCGCGCCTTCGGCCGCCGCGCGCGCGAACATGTCCTCGACGGACTCCAGCTTGACGACGTCGACCGTCGCCGGGCCCGGGAAATGACAGGCCACCTGGTGCATCGGCGCGACCTCGCGCTGCTGCGGCACCTCGCCGATGCAGCGCTGCTTGTCGGCGTCCGACAGCTCCTCGCGGAACTTCGGGCACCGCGTGTGGAAGACGCAGCCGCTCGGCGGGTTGATCGGCGAGGGAAGGTCGCCGGTCAGGAGGATGCGACGGCGCTTGCCCTCCTTCCGCGGGTCCGGCAGCGGCACGGCGGACAGCAGCGCCTGCGTGTACGGGTGCAGCGGGTTGGCGTAGAGCTCGTCCCGGTCCGCCGTCTCCATGAACTTCCCGAGGTACATGACGGCAACGCGGTCGGAGATGTGTCGGACGACGGAGAGGTCATGGGCGATGAAGACGTAGGACAGGTTGAACTCGTTCTGGATGTCCTCGAGGAGGTTGACGACCTGCGCCTGGATGGACACGTCGAGCGCGGAGACCGGCTCATCGCAGACGATGACGCTCGGCCGCAGGGCGAGTGCCCGGGCGACCCCGATGCGCTGACGCTGCCCGCCGGAGAACTCGTGGGGGTAGCGGTTGTAGTGCTCCGGGTTGAGGCCCACACGCTCGAGGAGGCTCTGGACCTCCGCCTTGACTCCCCCCGGCGGCTTGATGCCCTGGATGGCGAACGGCGCACCGACGATGCTCCCGATCGTCTGGCGTGGGTTGAGGCTGCCGTACGGGTCCTGGAAGACCATCTGCATCTCGGTCCGCAGACGCCGCCACTGGCGGCCATGCACACCGGTGACGTCCTTGCCGAGGTACTCGATGGTCCCCGCAGTCGGCTTGATGAGCTGCAGGACGGTGCGCCCGGCCGTCGACTTGCCGCATCCGGACTCGCCGACGATGCCCAGGGTCTCCCCGCGGTGCAGGACGAAGTCGATGCCGTCGACGGCCTTCACGGGGTCGTCGGCGCGGGGCAGGATCCCCTTTGTCCGGCGGGGGAAGTGCTTGACGAGCCCGCCGACGCGGAGGATGACCTCGCGGTCGCCGGAGGCGCCAGACGTCGACGGCGCGGTCGTCGTCACGTGGTCGGTCGTCGTCGTCATAGTGTCGGCTGGACCTTCTCCCGGAAGATGGCCATGCGCTCGCCTTCGGGTATGAGGCAGCGCACGGGGTGAGGCAGGGTCGCGTCGAAGTCTGGTTCGACCGTGAAGCAGCCCAGCTCGTCGGAGGCGTACGGGCAGCGCGGGTTGAAGGCGCACCCCTTGGGCAGGTTGATCAGGGACGGCGGGTTGCCCGGGATGGGACGCAGTCGCTCCATCCGGATGCGGTCCATGCGCGGCATGGACCCGAGCAGGCCCCAGGCATACGGGTGCTGCGGGCTGTAGAAGATCGTGTCGGCGTCGGAGCGTTCGACCGCCTTGCCCCCGTACATGACGAGGATGTCGTCGGCCATCTCCGCGACGACGCCGAGGTCGTGCGTGATGATGATGATCGACGAGCCGAACTCCTTCTGCAGGTCCACGATGAGCTCGAGGATCTGTGCCTGGACGGTCACGTCCAGAGCCGTCGTCGGCTCGTCGGCGATGATGAGCCGGGGGTCGTTGATGAGCGCCATGGCGATCATCGCACGCTGGCGCATGCCGCCGGAGAACTCGTGGGGGTAGTTGTCGATGCGGCTCTTCGGGCTCGGGATCCCGACGCGGTCGAGCATCTCGATGACGCGTGCGCGGGCCGCCGTCTTGCTCACCTTGTGATGGACTCGGTATGCCTCGGCGAGCTGGTTCCCGATCGTGTAGTAGGGGTGCAGCGCCGACAGAGGGTCCTGGAAGACCATGGCGATGTCCTCGCCTCGACGCCGACGCAGCTCCTCGTCACTGACCTGGAGCAGGTCGACGCCGGCGAAGCGGATGGCGCCACTGACCTTTGCCCGGGTCCCACGGTGCAGGCCCATTATGGCCTGGCTGGCGACCGACTTGCCGGAGCCGGACTCACCGACGATGCCGAGGGTCCGGCCCTGCTTGAGCTCGAACGTCAGGTCGTCGACGGCCTTGACGATCCCATCCTCCGTCGGGAAGTGCACGCGCAGGTGCTCGACCGACAGCAGGTCTTCGCCGACGGTCACCTTCGCGCGGACGCGCCGGCCCGTGTCGTCGCTCGTGGTCGAGGTGGTGGTCATTGGTCGTCTCCCACTCAGGTGTACTTCACGCGCGGGTCGATGAACGCGTAAAGGATGTCGACGACGATGTTCGCGGTGATGATGAAGGACGCCGCGAGGAGCACGATGCCGACGATGATCGGTAGATCGTAGGTCTGGGTCGACATGACCGCGAGCTTGCCGAGGCCGTTGTAGTTGAACACCGTCTCGGTGATGATCGCGCCTCCGAGGAGTCCCCCGAGGTCGAGCCCGGCGGCCGTGACGATGGGTGTCAGCGCCGCCCGCATCGTGTGCTTGGCGAGGATCCGCGACGGCCTGAGGCCCTTGGCCCGCGCCGTCCTCAGGTAGTCCTCGCTCGTCGTCTCGATGACGAAGGCCCGGGTGAGCCGAACGTAGCCGGCGATGTAGACGAGGGCGAGCGTGAGTGAGGGCAGGAACAAACCCTGGAGCCAGCCGCCCACGCCACCGTCC